>NZ_CP040788.1:3000000-3254008 GCF_021922985.1 Clavibacter michiganensis subsp. tessellarius
CGCGTCCGCGTACCCGGCCGGCTCCTTCCCCGTCGCGCCCCAGCCCGGCGACCCGCACCCCGCCGGGCCCTACCCGCCGATGCACCCGGGCGCCGTGCCGCCGCCCGGCTACGGCATGGTCCTCGTGCCGCACGCGATGCGGCCCCTGCCCGCGCACGTCGATCCCGGCTGGCGGCTCGCGGGCGTCGGGCGGCGCGCGGCCGGACGGATCCTCGACCAGGTCGTCTTCGGGATCGTCGGCGGGCTCTCGGCGGGCGCCTTCATCGTGCCGCTGCAGGGGATCGCCCGGCAGCGGATCAACGACATGCAGCTGTTCGGCCAGGCGGCCGAGGACATGATGGACGCGTACTTCGGCGCAGCCCTGCTCGGCTTCCTCATCAGCATGGTCTCGTACCTGCTCATCGCGACGTGGTGGCTCGGCTGGAAGGGCTCGACGCCCGGCAAGGCCATGGTCGGCATCCGCGTGCAGCGCTTCTCGGAGCCCGGGATGCTCGGCTTCGGCCGGGCGCTGCTCCGCGGCGTCGTGCAGAACGCGTTCGCGATCGGCTCGATCTTCACCATCTGGCTGCCGTACGCGTCCGTCGGCTGGGACTCCCGCCACCTGCTCCGCGGCTGGCACGACCTGGCGGCGGACGACGTGGTGCTCGCCCGCCGGACGGAGGCGTCCGCCTCGTTCTGACGAGCGATCCCGCGGCGCCCTCCTCGTCCTGCCGGCCGGCCCCGCGGCGCGCCCGGCCGTGCAGGCAGCCTGACGAGCGCCTGGGAGAAGGGACCCGCGAGGAATGGCACCCGCCGGGACCGGGTTCGGGCGAGGGCGGTCCGCTCGGGCCGCTGGTCCCCGCCCGCACCCCGACGTGATCCGTCGCGGCGCGCGCCGGGCCACCCGCGAGACGAAGGATCCACCACGTGAAGCTCTTCTCCCCCGTCACCCTGGGCGCCCTCGAGCTCCCCAACCGCGTCGCCATGGCGCCCCTCACCCGCATGCGCGCCGACGAGCAGGGCGTCCCCGGCGACCTGATCGTCGAGCACTACCGCCAGCGCGCGTCCACCGGCCTCATCGTCACCGAGGGCGTGTTCACCAGCGAGCGCAGCAAGGCGTACCCGGGACAGCCCGGCATCGTGACGGACGAGCAGATCGCCGGCTGGCGCCGGGTCACCGAGGCCGTGCACGCGGCGGGCGGCCGCATCGTCATGCAGCTGATGCACGGCGGCCGCGTCTCGCACGAGGACATCACGGGCGGCCTGCCGCTGCTCGCGCCGAGCGCCATCGCCATCCAGGGCGAGGTGCACGTGCCCACCGGCAAGAAGCCGTACCCCGTGCCGAGCGAGCCGGAGACCGACGAGGTCCCGCTCATCGTCGACGAGCTCACGGTCGCCGCGCGCAACGCGGTCGACGCCGGCTTCGACGGCGTCGAGATCCACTCCGCCAACGGCTACCTGCTGCACGAGTTCCTCTCGCCCGTCTCCAACGTGCGCACCGACGCCTACGGCGGATCGCCCGCGGCCCGCGCGAAGCTCGGCATCGACGTGGCCCACGCGGTCGCGCGCGAGATCGGCGCGGACCGCGTCGGCATCCGCATCTCCCCGTCGCACAACATCCAGGACGTGCTCGAGGAGGACGCCGACGAGACGCGCGCGACCTACGAGGCGCTGCTCTCCGGCATCGCGCCGCTCGGCATGGCGTACGTGAGCATCCTGCACGCGGAGCCCGCGGGCGAGCTCGTGCAGGGCCTGCGGAAGACGTTCGGCGGACCGCTCATGATCAACAGCGGCTTCGGCGTGCAGACCGAGTACGACGAGGCAGTGCAGCTCGTCGACGACGGCACGGCCGACGTCGTGGCCGTGGGCCGCATGGTCATCGCGAACCCCGACCTCGTCGAGCGCTGGGAGTCCGGCGCCCCCACGAACGAGCCGAACCCGGCCACGTTCTACGGCCCCGGCGCCGAGGGCTACACCGACTACCCGGCGCTCGCCGCGAGCTGATCCGCCGCGTCACCTGACCGGCTCCGGCCGGCACCGCCCGAGGCCGGGCTCACTCCGACGGAGCGAGCCCGGCCTCGTGCACGAGCACGGCCACCTGCACGCGTCCGTCGACGCCGAGCTTCTCCAGCACGTGGCCCACGTGGGTCTTCACCGTCGCCACGCTCACGAACATGTCGGCGGCGATGCGCGCGTTCGGCAGGCCGCGGGCGATGGCGAGCGCGACCTCCTGCTCCCGCTCGGTGAGCGTGTCGAAGCGGGCGCGCTCGGTGGTCCGGTCGCCGCGGTCGCGCTGCGCGGCCACCCCGATCACGGTGTCGAGCACCGAGGGGGAGAGGATCGACCGGCCGGCGGCGGCGTGGCGCACGGCGTCGACGAGCTCGGCGGGCGGCGTGTCCTTGAGCAGGAAGCCGCGGGCGCCCGCGCGGAGGGCGCCGAGCACGAGTTCGTCGGCGTCGAAGGTCGTGAGCACGATGACCGGCAGGTCGGGTCGGCGGGCGACCTCGCGGGCCGTCGCGGCGATCCCGTCGCAGACCGGCATCCGGATGTCCATCAGCACCACGTCGGGCGCCGTGCGCGCGATCACCGCGGCCGCCGCGAGCCCGTCGGGCGCCTCGCCGACGACCTCCAGGCCGTGCCCGCCGCCCAGCATCATGCCGAGGCCGGCGCGCACGAGCGCGTCGTCGTCGACGACCACCACGCGGATCGGGGCGTCCGGGACGGCGGGGACGCTGTCGCCACCGCCTCTCACGCCGCCCACGGGAGCACCGCCTCGACGACGTGCCGGCCGTCGATCCGCGCGACCCCGAGGGTGCCGTGCACCGCGCGGGCCCGCTCGGCGAGGCCGGTCAGGCCGTGGCCCGCGGGAGCGCCGTCCGCCGGGGC
Source organism: Clavibacter michiganensis subsp. tessellarius (assembly GCF_021922985.1). Classification (NCBI taxonomy): domain Bacteria; kingdom Bacillati; phylum Actinomycetota; class Actinomycetes; order Micrococcales; family Microbacteriaceae; genus Clavibacter; species Clavibacter tessellarius. The sequence goes on from NZ_CP040788.1 coordinate 3,002,866, forward strand.
GGCCGCCACGTCACCGTCGACCGCGTCTCCGGGCAGTGGGTTGGCGACGGCGATCCGCAGCTCCCCGCCCGCACGGCCCGAGACCGCGACCTCGACCGGGGCGCCCGGCGCGTGCCGGCGGGCATTCGTCAGGCACTCCTGCACGATCCGGTACGCGTGGCGGGAGGTCGTGACGCCGAGGCGCGGGAGGTCGTCGCGCGTGCCGTCGGCCACGTCGACCCGGACCGCGACGCCGAGCGCGCGTGCCTCGTCGAGCAGGGCCGGGAGGTCGGCGAGCGTCGGCTGCGGCGGCGCGGCGGCCGGCGACCCCTGCGGATCGCGCAGGACCCCGAGCACCTCGCGCAGCTCGGTGAGGGCCGTCCGGGCGTTGTCCCGCACGACGCCGGCCGTGCGCCGGACCTCGCCCGGGTCGAGGTCGTCGCGGTACTCCAGGGCGCCCGCGTGGAGCGCGACGAGCGAGAGCCGGTGCGCGAGGACGTCGTGCATCTCGCGCGCGATCCGGGTGCGCTCGTGGTCGGCCGCCTGCGCCGCGCGGAGGGCCTGTTCTTCGTCCGCGAGACGGGCGCGCTCCCGGAGCGAGGCGAGCAGCTCGCGCCGGCCGCCGACGTACAGGCCGACGGCGATCACGAGTCCGACGCCGGCCACGAGCACGGCCGCCAGGAGCGGGTGCTCGCCGGACGTGGAGGGGAGGAGCGCGAGGCCGGAGAGCTCCCAGCCGCCGATGGCCAGGATCCAGGCCAGGGCCACCGGCGCGATCTCGCGGGGGCGGCGTCGGGCGGCGAGCGAGACGAGCGCGATCAGGGCCGCGAGGAACGCGAGGCTCGAGACGGCCGAGATGGCGCCGAGCGCGACGGCCACCGTCACGGGGGCGAGCCGCCGGAGTGGCAGGAGCGCGATGCCGAGGAGCCCGGCGCCCGCGTCGAGCAGCAGGAGCGGAGCGGCGCGCGATCCGGCGACCCCCGCCTCGTCCACGAACGTGAGCGTGGCGCCGAAGGCGACGAGGCCGACCACGACGGAGAGGGCGACCAGCGCGGTCTCGCGGCCGACGGCGCGGGTGCGGCCGGGGATCCGGAGGCGGGGAGCGGGGGCGCTGGGAGAGGACATGCCCCGACCCTACGGAGACGCGTGGAGGCGGCGGATCGACCGGAGGGGGGAGATGCCGGCCGTCGGAGAGCGGAGGGACCGCCGGGTCAGCGGCGGACGCGCTCCGCCTTGCGCGCGGCGCGGGAGGCGCGCCAGCGGCGCCAGGCGTCCCAGAAGCGATGGAGCTGGCGCTTGAGGAAGACGTTCACGCGGTGGGCGGCGGGGAACTCGGTGCCGAGCACGGCGATGCCGAGGAAGACGATGAGCCAGCCCGGGCCGGGCAGCGGGATGAGCACGATGCCGACGAGCACGATGCCGACGCCGAGCATGCCGACCAGGATCCGGTAGAGCCAGCGCGCCTTGGGGTGCAGCTCGATCCAGGCCCGGCAGCGACGCAGGAACCGGCGGAGCGGATGGGCGTGGCTGGAGCCCGCCTCGAACTCGCGGGTCAGGGTGTCGGACATGTTCCCACGCTACGGGCGGGTCCTGGGAGGCGTCTCCCTCATCCGGGGAATCCGCAGGGTGCCGTGACGGATGCGCCGGGGGAGGAGCCGGCGACGGCTCCGCTCGCGGCCGACCGCCTAGCGCGTGGGCGGCGCCGTGATCCGGCGGGCTGCCTCCACGACGGCCGCCCGGTCGGCGGCGCGCGCCCGCGGGCCGTCCGCGTGCATGGCCGGGTACGGCGACTGCACCCACGCCTGCGCGAGCGCGAACAGCATCGTGAGGAGGCGCTGCGGATCCCAGGACGGGTCGATGTGCCCCTCCTCCTGCCCGCGGCGGACCGCCTGCACCTTGGCCGACGGCGAGGTCGCGCTGTGCGGCACGTCGAGCTCGAGGCCGTCGAGCCGTGCCCACGCCAGCATGCGGCGGTGCTGCGGGTGCTCGTACGCGTGGTCGAAGAGCTGGCCGACGAAGCCGGGGAGGTCGGCGGGATCCAGCGTCACGGCGGAGAAGAACTCGACGCCGTTGAGCTTCAGCACCGCGTGGAACAGCGACTCCTTGTCGGTGAAGTGCGCGTAGAGCCGCTCCTTGCTCGCGCGGCCCGAGCGGGCGATGCGGTCGACCCGCGCCCCCGCCAACCCGTGCGCGGCGAACTCCTCGCGCGCGGCCAGGAGGATGCGGTGCCGGACGTCGTCCTGCTTCTCGTCGGTGGTGGATCGGGCGGACCCCGTCGTCTCTGCCATGTGAACAGCGTATGTCAAACGAACCGGTTCGTTTGACTCGGTGCACGGCGCGGCCCTAGATTGGACCGTCCTCGCCCGCCCGGGCGCCGCACGATCCTCCAGGAGCACCAGATCTCCCACGCACGCACCCCCGAAGACGCACCGCCCACGACGTCCCCCGCCGCGCCCGCCGGCCCGGCCGGCTCCGCTGCGGAGCCCGCGGGCCCCGCGACCCCCGCCGCGCCCTCCGCCCGCAGCAAGTGGATCCTCCTCGCCGTCGTCGCGCTCGCCCAGCTCATGGTCGTGCTCGACGGCACCATCGTGAACATCGCGCTGCCCGCCGCGCAGCGCGACCTCGGCATGACCGACGCCGACCGCACCTGGGTCGTCACCGTCTACGCGCTCGCGTTCGGCTCGCTCCTCCTGCTCGGCGGCCGCGTCGCCGACTACTGGGGCCGCAAGCGCTCCTTCCTCCTCGGCATGGTCGGCTTCGCCGCGGCCAGCGCGCTCGGCGGCTTCGCCGTCTCGAGCGAGATGCTCCTCATCGCCCGCGGCCTCCAGGGCGTCTTCGCGGCGCTCCTCGCCCCCGCGGCCCTCGCGCTCCTCTCGGTGACGTTCCCGTCCGGGCCCGACCGCGTCAAGGCGTTCGCGGTCTACGGCACCATCGCCGGATCCGGCGCGGCCGTCGGCCTGCTGCTCGGCGGCGTGCTCACCGAGTACCTCAGCTGGCACTGGTGCCTGCTCGTCAACGTGCCGATCGCCATCGTCGCGATCATCGCCGGCATCCCGCTCGTGCAGGAGAGCCGCGCCGACGGCGACCGCAGCTACGACGTGCCGGGCGCGCTGCTCGTCACTGTCGGCCTCGCCTCCATCGTCTACGGCTTCTCGCGCGCCGAGAACGGCTGGGGCCAGCCCGACACCATCGGCTTCCTCGCGCTCGGCGTGGGCATCATGGTCGCCTTCGTCTGGTGGGAGTCGCGGGCGCGCAACCCGCTGCTGCCGCTCCGCGTGGTGGCTGACCGCACCCGCGGCGGCGCGTACCTCACCTCGGTGATGGTGGGCGCGGCGCTCCTCGGCGGCCTGCTCTACCTCACGCTGCACTTCCAGATCGTGCTCGGCATGTCCCCGCTGATCTCGGGCCTCGCGTCGCTGCCGATGGCCGCGACCATCATGCTCACGGCGCCGCAGGTCGCGCGGCTGCTGCCGAAGGTGGGCCCGCGGATCCTCATGACGGTCGGCCCGCTCATCGCCGCCGCCGGGCTCCTCTGGTTCAGCCGCGTCACGGTCGACGGCGCGTACGTCGTGCAGGTGCTGCCCGGCCAGATCCTCCTCGGCATCGGGCTCGCGTGCGTGTTCGTGCCCATGCAGAACGTCGCGCTCTCCGGCATCGAGCCGCGTGACGCGGGCGTCGCGGGCGCGGCGCTCACGGGCACGCAGCAGATCGGCGGATCCATCGGCACGGCCGTCTTCACCGCGCTCTTCGCCTCCGCCGTCACCGCGGCGACGACCGACGGGGTGCAGAACCCGCTGCAGCAGCAGGTGGACGGCTACCACGTGGTGTTCCTGGCCGCGGCGATCGGCGTGGCCTGCGCCGCGATCATCTCCTGGTCGATGGTGCGCGTCCCGATCGAGCGCTTCCGCGAGGGCGCGTCGACCGAGGCCGTGAGCATGCACTGATCCCGCGCCGGATCGCACGACGACGCCCCTCCCGCACCGACCCTCGTGGTCGGGCGGGAGGGGCGTCGTCGTGCGCGGGCCGGGTCAGACGGCGGGCGACCAGCCGAGCGCCGGGCCGAGGAGCTCGGCGATGTCGGTGAGGATCTGCTCGAGGTCGGCCTCGCCGAGGGTGAAGGGGAGGGCGAACGCGACCTCGTCGACCGCCTGGTACGCGGGGTCGGCGTGCAGGCGCGCGGCGATCTCCTCCGAGGTGCCCACGAGGTCCTCGGCGAAGAGCAGCCCCCGCGGACCCTGCGGCACGCCCACCCGGTGCGACCGGGACGCCGCGTACGCCTCGTAGCGGGCGCGCTGCTCGGGGGTCGCGCGGTCGGTGGGGATCACGACGAGGCCCTGCGACACCCGGGCGTCGGCGCCGGCCGGATGCGCGGCCCGGTAGGCGTCGATCTGCGCCCGCTGGTTCGCGCCGAAGTCGTTGCCGAGCTCGCCCTGGATCACGCTCGACGTGAGGAGGCGGAAGCCGTTCTCGCCGGCCCAGACCGCGGAGCGCGTGCTCGCGGCGCCGTACCAGATCCGCTCGGCGAGTCCCGCGGCGTACGGCTGCACGGTGGAGGCGTACTCCTCCTGTCCCTCGCGGGAGGCGGCGTCGCTGACGGTCCGGCCGCGCACGAGGTCGCGGAAGCGGAGGAGGCGGTCGTAGCCGAGGTCCTCGAGGTCGGCGGTCGCCGGGTAGATCGCGTCCTGGTAGGTGTCGAAGCGCATGGGCGTGCCGACCGAGAAGCCCGGCTGGAGGCGGCCTTCGGTGAGGAGGTCGACGGTGGCGAGGTCCTCGGCGAGGCGGAACGGGTTCTCGGCGCCGATGGGCGTGACGGCCGTGCCGAGGTCGATGCGGCGCGTGCGCTGCGAGGCGGCGGCCATCACGGCGACGGGGGAGGAGATGCCGTGCTGGAGGTGGCGGTGCCGGAGCCACGCGCTGTCGAGGCCGAGCTGCTCGCCCCTCTCGATGATCCGGAGGGTGGCCTCGTGGCCCTCGGCGGGCTCCGTCGGGTCGAACGTGCCGATGGTGAGGAAGCCGAGGCGGGCGAGCGGGGTACCGGATGCGGGCATGGACCGATGGTAGGCGGGCGGCGCCGCAGCGCCCGGCGGCGACCCCGGACGCGGCTCGCGCCGGGAGGCAGCCGACGCGGATCAGGCGGTCGCGGGCGCCCAGCCGAGCGCCGGGCCGAGGCGCTCGGCGACGTCGGTGAGGATCCGCGCGAGGTCGCCCGCGGGGAGGCCGGCGGGCAGCGCGATCGCGAGCTCGTCGGCGGCCTGCACCGCCGGGTGCGCGAGGAGCGCGGCGGCGAGCTCGTCGGACGGGCCCACGAGGTCGGGCGCGCGGACCATGCTCGACGCGGCCGCCGCGTCCTCCGACTGGTCGGTGCGCCGGGCCCGCTCGGCGCGCGCCGCCGCGTCGGCCGCGTACCGGGCCCGCTGCTCGGCCGTCGCGCCGTCGGTCGGCACCACGACGAGGGCGAGCGTGACGTGCGCGGCGGCCGGGTCCGGATGCGCGGCGCGGTAGGCGTCGATGAGGTCGCGCTGGTCGGCCGCGAAGCCGCGGCCGCCGGTGCCGGATGCGCGCTCGGTCACGTCGGAGGCGAGCAGGCGGAAGCCGTGCGATCCCGCCCAGGCCGCGGTGCGGAGCGTCGCCGCGCCGTAGCCGAGCCGGTCGGCGAGGCCGGGGGACGCCGGCTGCACCGTGGGGGTGAGGGCGTCGTCGTCGTGCTCGTCGTCGGATCCGTCGGGCCGCTCGTCCGCGCCCGGCACCCGTCCGCCGCGCAGCAGGTCGCGGAAGCGCAGGAGCCGCTCGCGCCCCGGCTCCTCGTGCTCGGCCGTCATCGGGTGCACGGCCCGGTCGACCGCGGCCACGCGCTTCGGGCTGCCGACCGAGAGACCGGGGCGCAGGCGGCCGCCGGAGAGGAGGTCGACGGTCGCGAGGTCCTCCGCGAGGCGGAGCGGGTTCTCGGCTCGGACGGGGATGGAGGAGGTGCCGAGCGCGATGCGGCGCGTGCGCTGCGAGGCGGCGGCGAGCATCGCGACGGGGGAGGAGATCGCGTGGCGGAGGTGGTCGGGCCGGAGCCACGCGGTGTCGAGGCCGAGCGCGTCGCCGAGCTCGACCAGCCGGAGCGCCTCCTCGAGGCCGACGGCGGGATCGGCCGGATCGAACGGGCCGGTGGTGAGGAAGCCGAGGCGCGTCGGCGCGGATCCGGGTGCGGGCATGCGACGAGGGTAGGCGGTGCCGATGCGAGCGCGCCGACCCGGCCTCAGGGGATGAGGACGATCGAGCCCGTGGTGCGCCGGGCCTCCAGGTCCTCGTGCGCGCGGGCCGCGTCGGCGAGCGGGTACGTGGCGCCGACGCGCACGTCGAGGGATCCGTCGAGCACGGCCGCGAACAGCTCGCCCGCGCGCCAGCGCCGCTCCTCCGCGTCGAGCAGGAAGTGGGCGAGCGTCGGGCGGGTGACGGCGAGGGATCCGCCGGAGTTGAGTCGCTGCAGGTCGAACGGCGGCACCTGGCCGCTCGCGCCGCCGAAGAGCACGAGCGTGCCGCGGATGCGCAGGGACGCGAGCGAGCCGTCGAACGTGTCGCGGCCCACGCCGTCGTAGACCACGTCCACGCCGCGGCCGTCGGTGAGCTCGCGGACGCGCACCGGCACGTCGTCGTAGCCGAGCACGTGGGCGGCGCCGGCCGCGCGGGAGAGCGCGGCCTTCTCCTCGGTGGAGACCGTGGTGATCACCTCGACGCCGCGATCCGCGAGCAGCTGCGTGAGCAGGAGCCCCACGCCGCCGGCGCCCGCGTGCACGAGCGCGCGATCCCCGGGGCCGGCCGGGTACGAGCTCGTCGCGAGGTAGTGCGCGGTGAGGCCCTGGAGCGGGAGCGCGGCGGCGACCTCCATGCCGACGCCGTCGGGCACGGGCAGCAGCGTCTCGGCGCGGACGAGCGCGTGCTCGGCGTAGGTGCCTGTCGCCTCGGCCGTCGCGACGCGGTCGCCGACGTGCACGCCGGTCACGCCGTCGCCGAGCGCCTCGATCACGCCGGCGGCCTCGGATCCGGGGACGTACGGGTGCGCCATCGGGTAGACGCCGCTGCGGCGGTACGTGTCGATGAAGTTGACGCCCGCGGCGTGCACGCGGATCCGCACCTCGCCGGGCCCGGGATCCAGCACGGGGCCGTCCGTCAGGGTCATGACCTCGGGGCCGCCGGGCCCCTGAACCTCGATGCGCGCGCTCATGGGTCCAGCCTGCCGTGTCGGCGGCCCGCGGTCACGCGTCCGACGCGACCTGCCCGGCGAGGAGGTCGCGACGGTCCGGTGCGAGTCCCCGGTGTCAGCGCAGGGGGACCGTGCTGACGGGGAACGTCACCCCGGTGAGCTCCTCCGACACCGTCCACAGGCGCTGCTGGACCGCCAGGTCGTGCGAGTCCGGGCTGGAGGTGACGATCTTCGGGTGGCCCCGGGTCTCGCTGCGGTTGCCGGGTCCGTAGTACTGGCCGCCGAGGACGCCCGGGTCGGTCGCAGCACGCGCCGTCGGCAGGGCGCCCATCTCCGCGGGCTGCGTCATCAGCGGCGTGAGCCAGGCCACGGGCAGGCGGAACGCGGCAGGCGCGTTGCGCGTGAGCTCCGTGTCGGAGAGCCCGGGGTGGGCGGCGACGGCGACGGTGGTCCCGTGGGTGGCGAGGCGGCGCTGCAGCTCGTAGGTGAACATCAGGTTGGCGAGCTTGGACTGGCCGTAGGCGCCGGTGCGGCTGTAGGAGCGGTCCCACTGGAGGTCGTCGAAGTGGATGGCGGCCTGCATCCGATGGCCGATGCTGCTGACGGTCACGACGCGGGAGCCCGCGACGGGCAGGAGCCGGTCCAGCAGCAGGCCGGTGAGCGCGAAGTGGCCGAGGTGGTTCGTCCCGAACTGCAGCTCGAACCCGTCCGCGGTGGTCTTCTTCGGCGTGTGCATGACGCCGGCGTTGTTGATCAGCAGGTCGATCCGCTCGTGCTCGGCCCGCAGGTCCGACGCCGTGGAGCGCACGGAGTCGAGGGAGGTCAGGTCGAGGGCCTGCACCCGCACGTCGCCGGTAATGCGGCTGGCCGCATGCCGGCCCTTCTCGACATCGCGGACGGCGAGGACCACGGTCGCACCGTGCTCAGCCAGCATGCGCGCGGTCTCGAACCCCAATCCGGTGTTCGCGCCGGTGACGATCGCCACCCGGCCGCTCTGGTCGGGGATCTGCTGCTCGGTCCAGTCGTGGTTCACGATGCTCCTTGGAAGGCCGGTGGTCTGTCGTCCGCATCAAGATAGGAGACCGCCGGTCTTTTGTCAAGGGACCGCCGGTCTTTACTAAGGTCGGCACATGACCTTCCAACGAGCACGCAACGACGAGCAGCGGCAGATCCGGCGGCAGGCGATCCTGGACACGGCCGCGGGCATGCTCCAGGAGATGACCGTGGCCGAGGTGACCCTCAACGAGTTGAGCAGACGCGTCGGCTTGGCCAAGTCGAACGTCCTGCGGTACTTCGAGTCGAGGGAGGCGGTGCTGCTCGACCTGATGGACGACTACTTCGCGAGGTGGCTGGTCGTGCTCGAGACCGAGTTGGGTGACGAGCTCGACAGGAAGTCGACGCCTGCGGTGCGTGCCGACCGGCTGGCGGAGGTGCTCAGCGGCACCCTGGCGCAGCAGGTGGTGCTCTGCGACCTCTTCGGTGCGCAGGGCGGCGTCCTCGAGCACAACGTCTCGGTCGAGGTCGTGAAGGCGCACAAGCGGTCCTCCCTCGCCAAGCTCGCCACGATGACCGAGCTCGTCCGCCGCCACCTCCCCGAGCTCGGCGAGGGCGCGCAGATGTTCTGCTTCATGACCGTCGTGTCCGCCGGAGCGCTGTCGACCTACGTGCCGCCCTCGCCCAGCCTCCTCGCCGCCTACGCGGACGAGCCCGAGCTCGGCGTGCTGAACCTCGAACTGGTCGACGCCCTCCGGGACGTCTTCACCTCGACGCTCGTCGGCGCGCTGCCGCGCCCCGGATCCGATCCGCTGGCGCATCTCGACGGCGTCTCCGGTCCGTCCGCGTAGGCGGGGATCCGCCCGCATCTCCCTCGCCCGGCGCTCGTCCGTTCGACCCGCCGGGTCCGCGGCCCGGGGTCACGCGTCGCGCGGCGGACGGTCCTCCTCGTCGCGCTCCTGCTCCTCGTCCCGCGCGCGCTGCTCCTCGCGCTCGGCGATCTTCCGGCGGTACCCGTCCATCGCCCGTTCGTCCAGCCGGTGGCGGATCTCGGCGACGTCGGGCGCGGAGGTCTCCTTCGTCAGCTCCCGGGACGCCAGCCACTTCTCGTGGAACTCGGCGTCGGTCGCGCGGGGGCGCCAAGCCCGTCTCCACAGCGTCTCGCGTCCTTCGACGCCGGCCATCACCGAGGCGAGCACGACACCGCTCGGGACGCCGAGCGACAGGATGACCGCCGCTGCTGCGGCGTCGCCCCCGCGAGCCACGGGAGGACCGCGAAGCCCCATCCGCCCGGAGCCATCAGCCGACGGCGGACGACGAAGGGACGCTCGACCACGACCTCGACGGCGCAGAAGACCAGGGTCATGAGGGTCGCCCCTCCGATCGTCCGATCGAGCGAGCCCGGGCCCCAGGCAGGGATGAGCATGAGGGCCTGGGACACCACGACCACGATCGGCGCCTTCACCAGCGCCACCGTGAGGTGCCCCGACAGCGGCGCCCACAAGCCGGGCGGTGTCCAGTCGGGCGGGTTCCGCCGGACCGGGTCGCCTTCCTCCGGTGCAGGCGCGTCACGCATGCCGTGCGGTGGGGCGGTCGGGCATGTCCCTCCTCCACAGCTCGACCGCGGTCGCCGTCCACCCGCCCCGGAATGCCGCCGCGACGCGCGCGGTTGGCCTCCCATAGGCTCGACGACGAGCCGGTGCGCGCGGTCCGGCCCCGCACCGATCAGGATCACGACGAAGGTGGAACCCATGGCAGGTCGCGTCTACGACGACATCACCCAGCTGGTCGGCGGCACGCCGCTCGTGCGTCTCAACCGGCTCACGGAGGGGCTCGACGCGACGGTGCTCGTGAAGCTCGAGTCGCACAACCCCGCGTCCAGCGTGAAGGACCGCATCGGCGTGGCCATCATCGACGCGGCCGAGGCGTCGGGCCAGCTGAAGCCCGGCGGCACGATCGTCGAGGGCACGAGCGGCAACACCGGCATCGCGCTCGCCATGGTGGGCGCGGCGCGCGGCTACACGGTCATCCTCACGATGCCCGAGACCATGAGCATCGAGCGCCGGCTGGTGCTGCGCGCGTACGGCGCGCGGATCGTCCTGACCCCCGGCCCCGAGGGCATGCGCGGCGCCGTCGAGCGCGCGCAGCAGATCGTGGCGGAGACGCCGAACGCCATCTGGGCGCAGCAGTTCGCGAACGCGGCCAACCCGCAGAAGCACCGCGAGACCACGGCCGAGGAGGTCTGGGCGGACACCGACGGCGCCGTCGACGTGTTCATCGCGGGCGTCGGCACGGGCGGCACCATCACGGGCGTCGGCCAGGTGCTCAAGGAGCGGAAGTCCGGCGTGAAGATCGTCGCGGTCGAGCCGCTGGACTCGCCCATCCTCACCGGCGGGAAGCCCGGCCCCCACAAGATCCAGGGCATCGGGGCGAACTTCGTGCCCGAGATCCTCGACACCGAGGTCTACGACGAGGTCGTCGACGTCTCGCTCGAGGACTCCATCCGCGTCTCCCGCGCGCTCGCGACCGACGAGGGGATCCTCTGCGGCATCTCGTCGGGGTCCATCGTGTGGGCCGCGCTCGAGATCGCCAAGCGCCCTGAGAGCGCAGGCAAGACCATCGTCGCGATCGTGTGCGACTACGGCGAGCGGTACCTCTCGACCGTGCTCTTCGACGACCTGCGCGACTAGGCGTGGGAGTCGTCGCCCGCCTCGTCGAGGACCTCCGCTCCGCCCGCGCCCACGATCCCGCCGCGCGCGGGTACCTGGAGATGGTGCTCGGCTACCCGGGCCTGCACGCCGTGTGGCTGCACCGGGTGTCGCACGCGCTCTGGCGACGGCGCATCCGGCTGGCGGCGCGGCTGCTCGCGCAGGTCGGGCGGGCGCTGACGGGGGTGGAGATCCACCCGGGCGCGCGCATCGGGCGGCGGCTGTTCATCGACCACGGCATGGGCGTCGTGATCGGCGCCACGGCCGAGATCGGCGACGACGTGCTGATGTACCACGGCGTCACGCTGGGCGGGAAGAGCCTCGTGCACGGCAAGCGGCACCCGACGGTCGGCGACGGCGTCACCATCGGCGCGGGCGCGAAGCTGCTCGGGCCCATCGCGATCGGGGCGGGGAGCGTCATCGGCGCGAACGCCGTGGTCGTGAAGGACGCGCCCGCGGGATCCGTGCTCACGGGCATCCCCGCGGTGGAGACCGGCAAGCGCGCCGGGCGCGGGCCCGACGCGCACGTGGATCCGGCCTTCTTCGTCGACCCGGCGATCTACATCTGATGCCCGAGCCCGAGGGGTCGGAGCGCACGCCGGCGGCCGCCGCCGACGCGGCGTCGAGCGCCGAGCCGGCACCGGCCGCCGAGCCGGCACCCGCCGCCGAGCCGACGCCCACCCACGAGCACAGCACGCACGGCGTCGGTCCCTGGCCCGGCGGCCCCGAGGCGTGGCCGGACGAGCCGCACCTGGATCCGGAGCTGCTGGAGCGCGGCGACACCCGCAACGTGATCGACCGCTACCGGTACTGGCGCATGGACGCGATCGTCGCCGACCTCGACCAGCACCGGCACCCCTTCCACGTGGCGATCGAGAACTGGCAGCACGACATGAACATCGGGTCGATCGTGCGGAGCGCCAACGCGTTCGCGGCCGACACCGTGCACATCGTCGGCCGCCGCCGCTGGAACAAGCGCGGGGCGATGGTCACCGACCGGTACCAGCACGTCGTCCACCACGCGACCATCGCCGACCTCGTGGGGTGGGCGCACACCGAGGGGCTGCCCATCATCGCGATCGACAACGTCGACGGATCCGTGCTGCTGGAGACCACGCGCCTCCCCGAGCGCTGCGTGCTCGTCTTCGGGCAGGAGGGCCCGGGCCTCAGCGACGAGGCGGTGGCCGCGGCCGACATGACCGTCGCGATCTCGCAGTTCGGGTCCACCCGCTCCATCAACGCGTCGGCGGCCGCCGCGGTCGTGATGCACGCGTGGATCACGCAGCACGTGGCGTTCGACTGACCCGCTCGGCATGGCCGTGCGCGCCTGCCAGGATGTCCCGGTGATGCACGACCGCGACCGCCGCCGACCCGACGTGACGACCGTGGAGGTCGTGGGCGGGCAGCCGCCCCTCACGGTCGGGCTGGAGGAGCACGACCCCGCCTGGGCGGAGGCGTACGCCGCGCACCGGCGGCGGATCCTCGACGCCGTGGGCGACGCGGCGCTCGCCGTCGAGCACATCGGCTCGACCTCCGTGCCGGGCCTCGCCGCGAAGCCGATCGTCGACGTCGTGCTCGTGGTGGCCGACATCACGGCCGAGGAGGACCACGTCGCGCCGCTGGTCGCCGCGGGCTACGAGCTGCGCGTCCGCGAGCCCGGGCACCGCCTCGTGCGCACGCCCGCGCGGGATGTGCACGTGCACGTGTACGAGGAGGGCGACCCCGCGGTCGAGGCGTACCTGCTGCTCCGCGACCGGCTGCGCTCGGACTCCGCCGACCGCGACCTCTACGCGCGCACGAAGCGGGAGCTCATGACCCGCCGGTGGGAGTCGATGGACGCCTACGCGGACGCGAAGACCGCGGTGATCCAGGGCATCCTCGCCCGGGCGCGGGCGGCGCGGGCGGCCGGCGAGACCTGAGGGTCGCCGCCCTGGCCGGATCCGGTCAGGGGAACGGCCACGCGTCGTGCGCGTGCGGCACGGCGACCACCTGCACGTCGTCCTCGTAGGTGATGCGGCCGGGCGTCCGCGTGCGCAGCTCGTGCCAGGGCACGTCGTGCCGGTCGAGGAGGTCGAGGTACGCGCGCGTGACGTGGAGCAGGTCCACGGCATCGACCGCGTCGGCGCGGAACCAGGCGCGCGCCCGCGGGTGGAGCGCTCGGTCATAGCAGCCCGGGACGACCGTGGACGGATCCGCGTACGTCGCGTTCATGTGCGCGTTCCGGTCGGCCAGCCAGGCGAGCTCCTCCTCGGAGAGGCGCCCCTCCTCGCGCAGCCCGTTCGCGAGGGCGAAGACGCCGGGGAAGGTGCCGCGGCGGTTCGGGGCGGCGCTCTGGAAGCGCACGAAGTCGGGCATCCGGCGAGGGTAGCCCGACGGGCGCGGACCGCGCGGACCGCGTCCCCGGAGCACCCGCCAGGACGGCCGAGGGGCCGAGCGGGAGATCCCGCTCGGCCCCGGACCGGATGCCGCGCGCGGCGGGCGCTAGTGCCCGCAGTGGAAGCGGATGTCGGGGAGGGGGATGTGCATGGAGGCCCCGTGACCTCCGCAGATCCCGTTGGTCTTGACGAACTCCAAGAGCCCGGCCGCCGCTCCGGCGATCATCACGCAGGTGATCTTGGTGAGGTCGGGGAAGGCGGCGCAGACGAGACCGGCGACCGTGCTGCCGGCGGCGGCCATGACGGATCTGATCAACGCGTTGTTGAAGAAGACCCACTGGGGCGCGATCGGCTGGAGGATGTTGGGCGTCTGGCCGATGATGCCCTGGATCCTGTGGATGATCTTGGGGACGTTGATGTGGATGTGCGGGATGAACCGGCTCCACCAGTGCTTGGACTCGGCGACCGGTGCATCGCCGGACAGGGGCGCCGGTCGGTAGGAGGTGGTGGAGGTGCCGTCGGGCGCGGACGCGAGCGCGCTGTCCATCTGCGCGGACGCGGATCGTAGGGATGCGATGGACTCCGCTGTCTCCGGGTCGGTGGCGGCGCTCGCGCGGAACTCCGCGACGGCCTTCCCCTGCGTGGCCTCCTCCTCGGGGGTCAGGCCCGCCCACTTGTCGACATGGTGCCCGAAGACGTCCATGCCGGTCGTGCTGACGATGTCGACGTCGGCCTCGGTGATCCTGCCGGCACTCACGTCGTCGAGGAAGTGGCCGTGCTCGAGGGAGGCGGCGACGCGCTCCTGGGGGGAGGCGAGACCTGCGGCGAATGCGTCGCTGCCGGGGGCGGCGATGACGAGGCCGATGACCGCGACAGCGGTGAGGGCCGTGTGCGCGAGCATCGTGCGCGGGGTGAGGGACCGGGCGGCCCTCGAGCGGATGGACATGGGTGATGTGCCTCCTCGGCTGCGGCGTCGGTCGCCGCACTCAGAAGCTAGGAGCAGGGGTCACGCTGTGCGGTCAGTCCCCAGTCGCGCAGGTGAAGGGCAGACGACCGACTGGCCAAGGGGATGCGGGGCTCCTAGCGGAACGGCCAGTCGTCGACCGTGTGCGGGGTCGCGATGACCTGCACGTCGTCGGCGTAGACGATGCGGCCGGGCGTGCGCGTGCGCAGCTCCTGCCAGGGCACGTCGTGCCGGTCGAGCAGGGCGAGGTAGTCGCCCGTGAACGCGAGGAGGTCCGCGGCGGTCGCGCGGAACCAGGCGCGGGCGCCGGGGTTGATGTCCCGGTCGTAGCAGTCGGGGTCGACCGAGCGCGGATCCGCGTAGGACTCGGACGCACGCGCGTTCGCCGCGTCCATCCACTCGCCCTCCTCCGCCGAGAGCAGGCCGCTCAGGCGCAGGCCGTTCGCGAGGGCGAAGACGCCGGGGTACGTCCCGCGGCGGTTGGGGACGGCGCTCTGGAAGCGGACGTAGTCGGACACGGGGCGATGCTAAGGATCCGGGCTGCGCATGCGACCGCGCGGGCGCGGAACGGACAGCGCGTGGATGCGCAGCGGACATCCGAGCGGCGCGAGATGGGCGGCGGGCGGGCGGGCGACCGGCGCGGGGCGGGCATCGGGTCGCGTGCGCGGGCTGGCAGGCTGGTCGGGCCGCGGGGACCCGCCCGCGTGCGAGACGGGAGATCCATGACCGCCGTGACCCTGATCCGCTCGGCCGCCCTCGCGGACGCCGCCGAGTACGCCTACGCCGCGACCGCGCCCGCCGACGCGCGGCTCGTCTTCCTCGCCGGATCCTGCCCGCTCGACGCCGAGGGCCGCACGGTCGGCGTCGGCGACCACGCCGCCCAGGCCGTGCAGTGCGTCGCGAACCTGCGCGCCGCGCTCGCGGCCGCGGGCGCCACGACCGACGACCTCGTGAGCACGCGCGTGCTCGTCGCCTCCGACCGGCAGGCCGACCTCGTGACCGCGTGGGAGGTCGTGCGCGACGCGCTGGCTCCGCACGATCCGCCGAGCACGCTCCTCGGGGTCACCGTGCTCGGGTACGACGACCAGCTCGTGGAGGTCGAGGCCGTCGCGGCCGTCGTCGACTGAGCGCGGTCGCGGCCGTCCCCGACCGACCGACCTGCCGGCCCGGGCGCCGGGATCAGGCCGGGATCAGGTCGGGCTCAGAGCGCGGAGGCGCGCCAGGCGTCGACCGCCGCGAGGAGCTCGGCCCGGCTCTCGTCCGGCAGGAACGCGGCCTCGAACGAGTTGCGGGCGAGGAGCGCGACGGCGTCGTCGTCGAACGCGTGCGCCTGGCGGAGCTGGCGGAGGTTCTCGCCGAGGTAGCCGCCGAAGTAGGCCGGGTCGTCGCTGTTGACCATCGCGAGCACGCCGCGCGCGAGGAGCTCCGGCAGGGCGTGCTCGTCGAGCGTCTCGTTCACGCCGAGGCGCACGTTCGACAGCGGGCACACGGTGAGCGGGATCCGGTCGGCGACGAGCCGGTCGACGAGGGCGGGATCCTCGAGGCAGCGCACGCCGTGGTCCACCCGCTCCACGTGCAGCAGGTCGAGCGCCTCCCAGACGTACGCGGGCGGGCCCTCCTCGCCCGCGTGCGCGACGGCGTGCAGGCCGAGCTCGCGGGCGCGCGCGAAGACGTCGACGAAGAGCGACGGCGGGTAGCCGACCTCGGCGGAGTCGAGCCCGACGGCGAGGATCTCGTGGGCGCGGCCGGCGACGGACTCGAGGGTCGCCATCGCCTCCTCCACCGGGCGGTCGCGCAGGAAGCTGAGGATCAGGCCGCCGGAGATGCCGTGGCGCACGCGCGCATCGCGGAGGGCGTCGAGGAGGCCGTCGACGACGTCGTCGATCGCGACGCCGCGGGTCGTGTGCGCCTGCGGGTCGAACGACATCTCGACGTGCCGGATCCCGTCGGCCGCGGCCCGCTCGAGGTATGCGGCGGCGAGGTCGTGGAAGTCGCGGCGCGTGCGGAGGACCGCGGTGCACGCGTAGTAGAGGTCGAGGAACGACTGCAGGTCGGTGAAGGCGTAGCGCGAGCGGAGGTCCTCGATGCCGGCGTACGGCAGCTCGACGCCGTTGCGCTCGGCCAGCTCGAACACCAGCTCCGGTTCGAGGGTGCCCTCCACGTGCAGGTGCAGCTCGGCGGTGGGCGGGAGCGTGGAGATCATCCGTCCACGGTAACGGGCGTCGTCCGGGTGCCCGCCGGGGAGGGGCCGCCGACCGATCGCTCGTAGGCTCGCGGGATGGAGGCGTTCGAGGTCGTCGTGCTCGGGGAGCGCTGGCGGATCTCGGAGCGCGAGCCGCGGGGCGCGACCCCGACCTACGACCTCGCCTGGCTCGACGGGCCCGCGGACGGCACGTACGGGTTCACGGTCGGCGGAGCCCACCGCACGCCCGAGCAGCTGATCGCGGAGGCGACCGCGTTCGTGGACGCCTTCTCGGAGCCCGGCGGCATCGGCGAGGACTTCCCGGGCTTCGTCCCGGTCCGCTTCCGCGGCGAGGGCTGAGACCGCGACCGGCCCGGCCGCGACCCGTCTGCGAGCATGGCCCCATGGATCCCGACGACGAGCCCGACCTGGTCCCCGAGCTGCTGGTCACCGACCTCGCCGCGAGCCTCGCGTTCTGGCGGGACCTCTGCGGCTTCCGCGTGCGGTACGACCGCCCGGAGGAGGGCTTCGCCTACATCGCGCGCGGCGGGGCGCACCTCATGCTCGAGCAGGCGGGCATCATCCGGAACTGGGTGACCGGGCCCCTGGAGCGGCCGTACGGGCGGGGGATCAACTTCCAGGTCTTCGTGGAGGACGCCGACGCGGTGGCCGAGGCGCTCGCCGCGGCCGGCGTCGCGCTCTTCCTGGAGCCGGAGACGACCTGGTACCGGATCGGCGACGAGGAGACGGGCGTGCGCCAGTTCCTCGTCACCGATCCCGACGGCTACCTCGTGCGGTTCCAGTCGTCGATCGGGCGGCGGCCGGCGGCGGATCCCGCGGGCTGACGCCGCCACCGCCGCTACGGCCCGCCCGGTGCCGGGCGGGCCGCAATCGTCACCCCTCCGCGATGCCCGCGGGCAGCGTCGCGCCGGCCGCCGTGAGCGCGTCGACGAGCTGCTGGCCGCTCACGGTGGTGGTCTTCTGCCCGCCGATCATCAGCGTCGGCGTCCCGGTCACGCCCGCGGACGCCGCGGCCTCGGTGTTCGCGGTGATCCAGCCGGCGTACGCGCCCTTCTCCGTGCAGGTGAGGGCGTCGGCGTCGGTGACCCCCTGCGAGCCGAGCCAGGAGGAGAAGTCCTTGCCCGTCCACGAGTCGGTCGCGGCGGAGTGGTTCGCGAACAGGGCGGAGTGCACGCCGGGCCACGCGGACGGGTCGTGCTGCAGGACGCACGCGGCCGTGCTGCCGGCGGCGCGGCCGTAGTTCGTGACGATCCGGATGGGGTGGTAGACGACGCGCACCTGACCGGACGCGGCGACGCGGTCGAGGAGCGGGCCGGTCGCGGCCTCGTACTCCTGGCAGTGCGGGCAGGAGTAGTCCTCGTAGACGTCGAGCGTCACGGGCGCGTCCGCGGCGCCGACCGACACCGCGTCGGGCTCGGTCGCGACGTGCGCCTCGCCGGCGCTCGCCAGCTGCACGGTGGCGTCCGCGGTGGGCGCCACGCTGCCGGCCGACGCCTGCTGGCGGAGGAGGCTGGCGCCGCCCCAGATGCCGGCGACGAGGATCACGACGGCGCCGGCGACGCCGAGCTGGGTCAGCAGGCGGCGGCGCTTGCGCTTGGCCTCCTCGAGGCGGCGCTGCGCGTTCGCCTTCTCCCGGATCTCGCGGGTGCGGTCGCGGTCGGCGCTGGTCTTCTTGCTCATGATGCGGTGCTCCTGTCGGTGGGTCGGGCGGTGTCGATGTCGATGGCGGTGTGAGGGCCTGGGTCGGTGTCGGGATGGGGGTCGGGCGCGACGGGGACGGCGCGGTCGCCCGCGCTGCGCCGCATCACGGCGCCCGCCGCGGCTCGTCGGCGCGCTCGTCGAGGGCCGAGAGCCGCGCGTTGTAGGCGCGGAGCTCGGCGTCGTCGTCGCGCGCGGCCGCCCTGTCGTAGCGGGTGGCCGCGCGCTGCTCGGATCCGGACCACTGCCGCACGACCATGAGCGCCACGAGGACGACGGGCAGCTCGCCCGCGCCCCACGCGATGCCTCCGCCCGCGGCCTGGTCGGCGAGCAGCTGCGCGTCGGTCTGGATTCCGAGCTGGTGCCACCAGTCGATGGCGAGGATCTGCGTGCCCGACATGATCGCGAGGCCGAAGAACGCGTGGAACGCCATGGTCGCGAGCAGCAGCATCAGGCGGATCGGGTACGGCGGGCGCTTCGGCCCCGGATCCACCCCGATCAGCACGAAGAAGAAGAGGTACCCGCTGATGAGGAAGTGGACGGTCATCAGCATGTGGCCCTGGTGGGTGGCGAGCGACCACTCGAACCACGGCGTGTAGTAGAACGCCACGAGGCTCCCGGCGAAGACGACCGCGGCGACGATCGGGTTCGTCACGATCCGCGAGTACCGGGAGTGCGTCGCGGCGAGCACCCACTCGCGGACGCCGCGGCTGCCGTCCTTCCGCGCCGGCAGCGCGCGCAGCAGCAGGAGCACGGGGGCGCCGAGCACGAGCAGCGGCGGCACGTACATCATCAGCATCATGTGCTGGATCATGTGGGTGCTGAAGTGCACGGCTCCGTACACCGCGGGCCCGCCGCTCGTGGCGTAGACGAGCATCGCGCAGCCGAGCAGCCACGGCACCGTGCGCGCGGCCGACCAGGCGTCGCCGCGACGACGGAGGCGCCGCACCGCGACGAGGTACAGCCCGGCCATGGCCGCGGCCACCCCGAGGAACAGGAAGTCCGGGTGGACGGCGGTGAGCATCCGCAGCGGCGTGACGGGGTCGGGGAAGGTGAAGCCGATGAGCGACGCGAGCGGGTCGACGTCGGCGATGGTCGTCTGCGGCACGGGCGGGGCGCTGCGCGAGAGCGCCACGGAGACGCCCATCGCCACCGACATCACGACGACCTCGCCGACCGCGAGGCGGAGGAACGCCGTCCGCCGGGTCGCGTCGCGGACGAGGCCCGGGATCAGGATCCGGCGGTGCGCGAACCCGGCGACGCCGAGCCCGACCAGGATCGCCGTCTTCACGAGGAGCAGCAGCCCGTACGCGGTCGTGACGAGGTCGAGCGGCGTGCCGATGCGGAGCGAGGCGTTGACGATGCCCGACATCGCGACCGCGACGAACGCCCATCCGGCGAGCGTCGAGTAGCGGCCGACGACCGCGGGCAGGGCGCCCTTCGCGAGCTTCTGGCAGAGGATCACCGCGACCAGGCCGCCGGCCCACACGGTGACGCCGACGAGGTGGATCCCGAGGCTGTTCACCGCGTTCGCGTGCTCGTAGGTGCCCGCGGCGTGGCCCGACAGCGAGAGCGGGAGCAGCGAGGCGAGGGCGACGGCCGCGGCCACGCCGATGCCCGAGACGCTCCGCGTCCACGCGCTGATGCCGAACGCCACCGCCACGCAGACCAGCGACGCGAGCAGGGTCTGGCCGAGCTCGAGCCGGAGCGTGAAGTAGCCGAACTGGCCCCGGAAGGTCGGGGAGGTGAGAGGGACGCCGATCACGTTCGCGCCCGAGAGGACGAGCACGGCGATGCTGGCGGCCAGCCACACGGCGGCGGCGCGAGAGGCCCAGCGGGTCGCCCTCCACTGCGCGAAGCTCGCCAGCCCGGGCTGCTTCCGCTGGCCGGGCAGCGCGAAGGCGGCGACCACGAGCAGCCCGATGGTCACGGCGGCGGCCGCGTCGTGGATGACGCGCGCGACGGGGAGGCCGTAGGTGACGACGTCGCCGGGATCGACGAGGAGGGTCTGCGTCGTCGCGCCCGTGAAGGAGGCGGCGGCCAGCGTCACGGCGACGGCGAGCGGGAGGCACGCCCACAGCAGCGCGTCGCGCCCGCGGACGTGCGGGACGGTCAGCGTGCGGGGGACGAAGACGGGGTCGTCGGGATCCGGTCGGTCGTGGTCGGTGCCGGGATCGGCGGAGGGCAGGGCGGAGGGTGGGGGCATGGCAGGTGTCCTGGGTGGGCGCCGTCCGGGGAGGGCGCGACGGGACGGCCGGGTCTCCGGCGGGCGGGGCGCGTCCGAGCGGGTCGGACGGGACCGCCGCGCGGAGGGCGCGGGCGCGTCGGGGTGCGCGTCGGAGGACGCGCGAGGGCACGGCGCCGGGGGCGTCGTGCGTCGTCCGGGCGCTCGTGAGCGGGCCGGACCGGGGGTCGGATCAGGCGGCGGCGGGCGGCCCGCGGTGGGGCGACGCGGCGACGCAGACGCCGAGGTCGCGGATGCCCGCGCGGAGCGCGCGCGCGACGCGGTGGCGCACCTCGGCGCGCGGGACGACGTCGAGCGCGGCCACGAGGACCAGCGCCCGGAGGCTCGTGCGCGCGAGGGCCACGAGGTCCCAGAAGGCGCGCTCGCCGGAGCGCAGCGCGACGATCGTCAGGACGGCCGCGAGCAGGTGCGCGACCCACATCGCGGATCCGTGGTGCATGCCGCCCATGTCGCCGGCGCCGGCCGCGGCCGGGCCCGTGCTGACCAGGTGGCCGCCCATGCCGTGGTGCCCGCCGACGACCTGCATGGTCGTCGTGGTCGGCGCGCCGACGGAGAAGAGGAGGTGCAGCACGGCCTGGCTGCACCCGACGGCGACGGCGAGCCGCGCGGTCGAGACGGTGCGGCCGGCGAGCAGCACGCACGTCGGCACCGCGAGCGCCGCGGCGACGACGAGGCCGACGGCGCCCGGGACGGGTCCGCCGCCGGCGACGTGCGAGAGCATCGACACGAGGATGGCGAAGGCGGCCGTGACGGCGCCGCGCGCGACGCGCGTCCCCCGTCCGGCCATCGCCAGCGTCCCCGGTTCCCTCATGTGCACGACAGCCTAGGTGGGGTTCCCGGGGAGACGGTGGGCGGCGGGGACCCCGAGGCGTGGTCGGAGGTGCGTCCCCTCGGCCCCGCCGTACGGGGGCATTCCCCACCCCCGATCCGGGAGCGGGCAGGATGGGCCCGGTGCCCGTCGCTCGCGAGGCTGGGACCATGAACCAGACACCCACCACCACCGACGCCGAATCGACGCCCGTGCCACTCGAAGAGCTCTTCCCCGGCGCCGCCGACGCGTCCGACGGCGCGTCCGACGGCGCAGGCGCGTCCGGCGCCGGCGTCCCGCCGGCCGGCGACCCGCACGGGAGCGACGACGTGGATCCGGACGACGCCGCGCCGCCCGCCGAGCGCCGCCGCCGCTCCTTCTACGCCGAGGCCTGGCGGCGCTTCCCGCGCGACATCGGCTACCTGCTCCTGACCGCGGCGCTCTTCGCCACCGTCTACTTCGCCGTGCCCACCGTGGTCTACGGCCTGATCGACACGCTCCTGTCGTCGTCCGGCCTGTTCGCCGCCGTCGCCCTCTTCGGGGCGCTGTTCGCGGCCCGCGCGCTCGGCGCCCTCGAGCGGATCCGCATCGGCTGGGCCGAGCCGCGACCGATCCGGCCGGTGGACTGGTCCCCGCGGTGGACCCAGAACCGGGCGATGCGCATCCTCTCGGCGGTCGCCAACCCGCACTACTGGCTGTACCTGCTGCACGCGGTGGTCGTCTACCCGCTGGTGGCCCTCGTCACCCTCGGCGCGGGCGCCCTCCTCGTCGTGGGGCTCGTCCTCCCGGTGCTCGGCAGCATCGCGGTGCTGATGTACGGCGGGCGCGTGGACGCCAACATCGCCGAGGCCGGCTTCACCCCGCCGACCTCGTGGATCCCGGTCGTCGTCGCGGGCGGAGTGACCATGATCCTGTCCGCGGTGCTCCTGCCGCTCTGGAGCCGCGGCTCCACGCTCGCCCACTACTGGGTCGACCACGCCCTCCTCGGCGGCTTCCGGTCCGACGCCCTCGAGCGCCGGGTGCAGGGCCTCGAGCAGTCCCGCGCCGGCGCCGTCACGGCCGAGGGGCAGACGCTCCGCCAGATCGAGCGCGACCTGCACGACGGTCCGCAGCAGCGGCTCGTGCGCCTCCGGATGGACCTCGCGGCCGCCGAGCGCGCGATGGACGCGGATCCCGAGCGCGCCCGCACGCTCATCGCCGAGGCCTCCGCCCACGCGCACGACACGCTCGAGGAGCTGCGCGCGCTGTCCCGCGGCTTCGCCCCGCCGATCCTCCTCGACCGCGGGCTGGTCGCCGCCCTCGAGGCGCTCGCCTCCCGTTCGACGGTGCCGGTGGCGCTCGACGTGCAGCTCCCCGAGGGCCTGGCGCTGCCGACCGAGGTCGAGCGGAACGTGTACTTCACCGTGAGCGAGCTGCTCACCAACGTCGCCAAGCACTCGGGCGCCACCCGCGCCGACGTCACGCTGGCGCTCGTGAGCGACCTCGACGGCGACCGGGTGCTCGCCGCCCGCGTGACGGACGACGGCCAGGGCGGCGCGTCCGTGCAGGAGGGCCACGGGCTCGAGGGGCTGCTCGGCCGCCTGGGCGCCCTCGACGGCGACGTCAGCATCTCCAGCCCCGCCGGCGGACCCACGCGCATCACCGCGCGCGTGCCGCTCGTCGCGCTGAACGGCACGCCGACCGACCCGCGGGCCGCCGCGGACGGGACCGCCGACGACGCGGGCGCGGGATCGGGCGGCGCGACCACCGCCCCGCCCGCCGCGTGACCCGCCCGCTCGATACGATCGGGGCCATGGACGACGGCCCGGATGCAGCGCGCATCCGGGCCGTCGTGGTCGACGACGCGGTGCTCCTCCGGGAGGGGCTCGCGCGCGTGCTCGTCGAGGCCGGGATCGACGTGGTCGCCCAGCACGAGGACGCGGACGCGTTCCTCGCCGCGCTCGCCGACGACGCCCCCGACGTGGTGGTGATGGACGTCCGGATGCCGCCGTCGTACACCGATGAGGGCATCCGCGCGACGGTCGAGGCCCGGCGCCGCATGCCCGGGATCGGCGTGCTGCTGCTCTCCCAGTACGTGGAGGCCGCGTACGCCGAGGAGGTGTTCCAGAGCGGCACCGCCGGCATCGGCTACCTGCTCAAGGACCGGGTGACCCGCCTGGAGGAGATCGACGACGCCGTGCGCCGGGTCGCGTCCGGCGGCACCGTGCTCGACCCCGAGGTGGTGACGCAGCTGATGGCCCGACGACGCGACCCCCTCAGCGCGTTGACCCCGCGCGAGCTCGAGGTGCTCGGGCTGATGGCCGAGGGCCGCACGAACCCGGCGATCGGGCGGGCGCTCGTGATCGGCACGGGCGCGGTCGAGAAGCACGTGACGAGCATCTTCGCGAAGCTCGGCCTGGAGGACACCGGCGAGGACCACCGCCGGGTGCTCGCGGTGCTCGCGTACCTCGGCTGACGGCAGACGGCTGACCGCCGACGGCTGACGGCTGGCAGCCGGGACCTAGGGCCGCGGCTCGCCGGTCGGCCCGGACGGCGCGTCGTCGCCCACGCCGCCGGCGGGCTCGCCCTCCCAGGACACCAGCGTCCAGTCCGCGCCCGACCCCTCGAGCACCACCACGCCCGTGTTCTCCAGCGCGTGGTCGGCGACGAAGGCCGCGTCGAGCCCGCGCGCCCGCATCCCCGACCAGCAGCGGATGGCGGCGCCGTGGCTGACGAGCGCCACCGTGCCGTGGCCCGTCGCCTCCGCCTCGGCGACCACGGCGTCGAACCGCGCGGCGAACTCGCGTCCTGTCTCGCCGCCCGCCAGGCGCCGGTCGTCCTCGCCGCCGACCCAGCGGATCATCGTCTCCAGGTACTCCACGACCGCGTCCCGGTCGCCGCGCATCTCGAGCCCGCCCGCGGCGATCTCCCGGAGCCCGGCGCGTTCGACCGGCGCGAGGCCGAGCGCCCCCGCGAGCGGCGCGGCCGTCTCGTGGGTGCGGCGCATGGTCGAGACGTACAGCGCCCCGATCGCCTCCGCCCGCAGGGTCCCCGGCAGCAGCGCGGCCTGCTCGCGCCCGAGGTCGGTGAGGCCGGGACCGGGGATGCGGGTGTCGAGGACGCCCTGGACGTTGGAGGGGGTCTGGCCGTGTCGGATCAGGATCAGGCGCATCCTCCGACGCTAGCGCGGGAGCCGGCTGGCTCGTGCCCCGAGCGCGGCGCTCAGCCCGCCGCGGGCACCAGCCAGACCGCGACGTCCGGCGGCAGCGTCCCGGCGACCTCGCCCGAGGAGCTGAGCGCCACGCGCATGCCGGACGGGAGCGGCGCCGGATCCGCGCCGAGGTTCACCCAGCACTCCAGCCGGCCGCGGCGGAAGGCGAGCACGTCGGGCGGGGAGCCCAGCCAGACGAGCGGCTCCGTCGGCACGACCAGCGCGCGGCGGGCGGCGAGCAGGCGGCGGTAGTGCCGGAGGGTCGACGCGGGATCCGCCTCCTGGCGCTCCACGGTCAGCTCCGCCCAGGAGTCCGGCTGCGGCAGCCACGGCTCGGCGCGGCCGGCGGTGCCGTCGCTGTCGCGATCGGGCACGCCGCCCGAGAAGCCGAACGGCGCGACGGTGCCCGACCAGGGCAGCGGCACACGGGATCCGTCGCGCCCCGGGTCCGTGCCGCCCGAGCGGTGGTGGATCGGGTCCCGCCGCCGGGCGTCGGGGATGTCCTCCACCTCGTGCAGCCCCAGCTCCTCGCCGAAGTAGAGGTACGCCACGCCGGGCAGGGCCGTCGTCATCGTGATCGCGGCGCGGGCCCTGCGGCGGCCGAGCGCGTGATCCACCGGGTCGACCCCGAAGCGCGCCCGCTGCTGCTCGTTCGACGCCCGGACCTCCGGCTGCTCCCGGCCGTACCGGGTCGCCTGGCGCACGACGTCGTGGTTGGTCAGCGCCCACGCGCTCGGCGCCCCCGAGAGCGCGGCCTTCGCGAGCCCGTCGTCGATGACCCGCCGCCAGGGTCCCGCGCGGAAGGCCGTGTGCAGCGGCTCGAACTCGAACGCGGTGTGCAGCTCGTCGGGCCGGAGGTAGAGCGGCAGCCGCTCGGGTCGCGCCACCCACGCCTCGGCGACGAACACGCGCGGCGGATCGTAGGAGTCGGCGACCCGGCGCCACTCGCGGTACACGTCGTGCACCTCGTCCTGGTCCCAGCCGGGGTGCGCCTCCGTCCGCCGGTCGGCGCCGAGCCCGTCCGGCAGGCCCTCCGCCTTGGCGAGCCCGTGGGCGACGTCGACGCGGAAGCCGTCCACGCCGCGGTCGAACCAGAAGCGCAGCACGTCGACGAACTCCGCGTGCACCTCGGGGTTCGACCAGTCGAGGTCGGGCTGCTCGGGCGCGAACATGTGCAGGTACCAGGGGCCGGGGCGGCTGTCGGCGTCGGTCGTGCGGGTCCAGGCCGGACCCCGGAAGCAGCTCTCCCAGTCGTTGGGCGGCAGCTCGCCGTGAGCGCCACGCCCGTCGCGGAACAGGTAGCGCGCCCGGGCGGCCGGATCCCCGGCGAGGGCGGCCGGGAACCAGGGGTGCGCGTCGGACGTGTGGTTCGGGACGATGTCGAGCAGCACGCGGAGGCCGAGGGCGTGCGCCTCGTCGATCAGCGCCTCCGCCTCCGCGAGCGTGCCGAGCGCCGGATCCACGTCGCGGTAGTCGGCGACGTCGTAGCCCGCGTCGACCATGGGCGAGGGGTACCAGGGGTTCACCCAGATCGCGTCGACGCCGAGCTCGGCCAGGTACGGCAGGCGGGAGCGGAGGCCCGCGATGTCGCCGATCCCGTCGCCGTCCCCGTCGGCGAAGCTGCGGAGGAGCACCTGGTAGATGGCGGCGGAGCGCCACCAGGCGGCGTCGTCATCGCGTGCGGATCCGGATGCGTCGGGGGCCTCCGGGGCGGAGCGGGGGCTGGTGTCCACGGGGGGCCCTTCGGTGCGGGGGAGCGGGCGGAGGCTCCGCGGCTCGCGGCCGGTGACCGGGCCGCCGGCAGCGTCCGCGGTTGCCGGTACGGCCCTCCCACCGTACGCGCGGGTCGGCCCGGCGTCGCGGGCCCCGGCGCCCCGGACGCGGGAAGGCCCCGCGGATCGGATGATCCGCGGGGCCCTCCCGGTGCACGTGGCGTGCGGGTTACGCGAACGTCTTCGCGTCGATGACGAAGCGGTAGCGCACGTCCGACTTGAGGACGCGCTCGTAGGCCTCGTTGATCTGCTCGGCCGAGATGAGCTCGGTCTCGGGCACGATGCCGTGCTCGGCGCAGAAGTCGAGCATCTCCTGCGTCTCGGCGATTCCGCCGATCATGGATCCGGCCCAGCTGCGGCGCGCGGGGATGAGCGCGAACGCGGGGATCTCGAGCGGCTCCGACGGGGCGCCGACGTTGACGAGCGTGCCGTCGATCGCGAGCAGGCCGATGTACTTCGACATGTCGAGCTTCGCCGAGACGGTGTTGATGATCAGGTCGAACGAGCTCGCGAGCTCGGTGAACGTCGCGTCGTCGCTCGTCGCGAAGTAGCGGTCGGCGCCGAGGCGGAGGCCGTCCTCCTTCTTGGAGAGCGTCTGCGAGAGCACGGTGACCTCGGCGCCCATGGCGTGCGCGATCTTCACGGCCATGTGGCCGAGCCCGCCCATGCCGACGACGGCGACCTTGGTGCCGGGGCCCGCGTTCCAGTGGCGCAGCGGCGAGTAGGTGGTGATGCCGGCGCAGAGCAGCGGCGCGACCTTCTCGATGTCGAGGGACTCGGGGACGCGGAGCACGAAGTCCTCGTCGACGACGACGGCCTCGGAGTAGCCGCCCTGCGTGATGGTGCCGTCGGCCGGGTCGGTGCCGCCGTAGGTCTGGATGTTGCCCTTCAGGCAGTACTGCTCCTGGCCGGCCGTGCACTGCTCGCACTCCTTGCAGGAGTTGACCATGCAGCCGACGCCGACGAGGTCGCCGACCTGGTGCTTGGTGACGTCGGAGCCGACCTCGGTGACGCGGCCGACGATCTCGTGGCCGACGACCTGCGGGTACTGGATGGGGCCCCACTCGCCGCGGACGGTGTGGATGTCGGAGTGGCAGACGCCCGAGTAGGCGATGTCGATGGAGACGTCCTTCGGGCCGACGTCGCGGCGCTCGATGGTGGTCTTGACGATGGGGTCGGTGGCGGACGGGGCCGCGTAGGCGTTGACGGTGCGCATGGGTTCTCCTTGTGCTGTCCGGTGGGGGAGGGGAGGGATCGGGTCGATCCGGCCGCGCCCTCTTCGGATGCGGTACCCCTCGACGCTACGCCCGCGGAAGGTGTTCCCCGAAACCGCGCGGCTTTTCCTCGGCCGCCGGATAGCGTGGCGGGATGCCCGCTCCCTCCGTCCCCGGCCCGACCCCGACGCGATCGGGGCCCGTGACGGGCCTCCGGGACGGCGACGTGATCCGCTACCTCGGGATTCCTTACGCGACGGCGGCCCGCGGCGTCCCGCCCGTGTCGGCGGTGCCCGAGCGCGGATCCGACGGCTCGCCCGTCGTGCGCGCGGCCGTGGAGCCGGCGCCCGCGTGCCCGCAGCCCTCGTCGCGGATCCTCGACACCCTGATGCAGGGCGCCCTCGACGGGATCGGGCGGTCGGAGGACTGCCAGCGGCTCTCGATCACGCTGCCCGCCGACCTCGCGCCCGGCGAGGTGCTGCCCGTGATCGCGTGGTTCCACGGCGGCGGCTACACGACGGGCGCGGGAGACCTCGCGATCCACGACCCGCGCGCTCTCGTGGTGGAGCAGCGGGTGATCGTGGTCGCGGTGACCGCGCGGCTCGGGCTCCTCGGCTTCGGCGGCGGCGGTCGCGGCGGATCCGGTCGCGGCGGATCCGGTCGCGGCGCGTCCGACGGCCCGCCCGCGAACCTCGGCCTGCTCGACCAGATCGAGGCGCTGCGCTGGATCCGCGACTCCATCGCCGCGTTCGGCGGCGATCCCGCCACCGTGACCGCGATGGGCCAGTCGGCGGGCGGCGACGCGATCCTGCACCTCATGATCGCCGACGGCGCCCGCGGGCTCGTCCGGCGGGCGATCGTGCAGAGCCCGCCGGTGGGGATCACGGGCGGGCGCGAGCGCATGTTCCGCGCGATGGCGCGCGTGACCCGCGGTCTCCGATCCGACGCGACGCTCGCCGACGTGATGCGGCGGCAGGCCCGGGCCGAGCGCGCGGCGTGGCCGTCGGGCATCCGCGCGGGCCTGCCGTGGGGCCCGCGCTACGGCCACGCGCCGCTGCCCGCCGAGGCCGACCGCGACGCCGCCTGGCGGGAGGTCGCGCCGCACGTCGACCTCCTCATCGGCACGACCCGCGACGAGACGGCGATGTACCTGCCCGCGCTGCCGGTGGTCGGCCCGCTGCTCGACGTGCCGGTCGTGGGCCGCGCGCTGCGGCGGGTGCTGATGCGGGCCGTCGTCCGGCCCACCACGCGGCTCGTCTACGCGCGGCCGGTCCGCGCGTTCGCCGCGCGGCACCGGGCCGCCGGCGGTCGGGCCGTGCGCTACGTGCTCCGCGCGGCACCGGCGTCGAG
This sequence comes from Clavibacter michiganensis subsp. tessellarius, assembly GCF_021922985.1. NCBI lineage: Bacteria > Bacillati > Actinomycetota > Actinomycetes > Micrococcales > Microbacteriaceae > Clavibacter > Clavibacter tessellarius. The sequence goes on from NZ_CP040788.1 coordinate 3,031,554, forward strand.
CCCCATCGGCGCGGGTCACACCTCCGACCTCCCGCTGATCCTCGGCACCCGCGCGGCCTGGACCCGCATGCGCCTGGTGCCGCCGGAGGCGTGGCCCGAGGTCGCCGAGCGCGGGCGCGCGGTGCGTCGGGTGTGGGCCGAGTTCGCGCGCACGGGCGGCGTCGCGGCGGATGCGGACGCGCGCGCCTGCGGGATGCGCTTCGACCGCGGCTGAGCGGGCCCGGGCGCCCTCCGCACCCGGCCGCGCGCCGCATGTCAAGGGGGTAGGCGCATCCAGGCCGCGGGAGTCGGCTCGATCCCACCGACGGAGGGAGCGACATGCGAGCGATGGTGTACCGCGGGCCGTACCGGATCCGCGTCGAGGAGAAGGACATCCCCCGGATCGAGCATCCGAACGACGCGATCGTGCGGGTGACCCGGGCGGCGATCTGCGGATCCGACCTGCACCTGTACCACGGCCTCCTGCCGGACACGCGGGTCGGCACCACGTTCGGCCACGAGTTCATCGGCGTCGTGCACGAGGTCGGCTCGTCGGTCGAGAGCCTGTCCGTGGGTGACCGCGTGATGGTGCCGTTCAACATCTACTGCGGCTCCTGCTTCTTCTGCGCCCGCGGCCTGTACTCGAACTGCCACAACGTGAACCCGAACGCCACGGCGGTCGGCGGCATCTACGGCTACTCGCACACCACCGGCGGATACGACGGCGGCCAGGCGGAGTACGTGCGCGTCCCGTTCGCGGACGTCGGGCCCATGGTGATCCCCGACGACATCCACGAGGAGGACGCCCTCGTGATGACCGACGCCCTGAGCACCGGCTACTTCGGCGCCCAGCTCGGCGACATCGCGGAGGGTGACACGGTCGCGGTGCTCGGCGCCGGGCCCGTCGGCCTCTACGCGGCGCGCTCGGCGTGGTTCATGGGCGCGGGACGCGTGATCGTGGTCGACCAGCTCGACTACCGGCTGCGGATGGCCGAGACGTTCGCGCACGCGGAGACGCTCGACTTCTCCCGTGCCAAGGACACGGTCCTCGCGCTCAAGCGCATGACCGACGGGCTCGGCGCCGACGTCGTCATCGACGCGGTGGGCGCGGAGGCCGACGGGCACGCGCTGCACCAGATCACCGGCACCAAGATCAAGGTGCAGGGCGGATCCCCGGTGGCGCTCAACTGGGCGATCGACGGCGTGCGCAAGGGCGGCACCGTGAGCGTCCTGGGCGCGTACGGGCCGGTGCCCGCCGCGATCAAGTTCGGCGACGCCGTGAACAAGGGCATCACGATGCGGATGAACCAGGCGCCCGTCAAGCGGCAGTGGCCGCGGCTGATCGAGCACGTCCGGGCGGGGCGCTTCTCGCCGCGCGACATCATCACGCACCGGATCCCGCTCGAGCACATCGCGGAGGGGTACCACACGTTCTCCGCGAAGCTCGACGACTGCGTCAAGACCGTCATCACCTTCGACGAGGAGTAGGAGCCAGCCATGCCGTACCGCGCGAGCGACCACCACCGTCCCATCGACGCCGACGCGCTCCGGGCCCGGATCCCGGGCTGGGGCGCCGACCTCGACCCCGCCGACCGCCCCGCGTTCCCGCGGGAGCGCACCGACCTCGTCTCGGGCGCGCACTGGGACTTCCCGGAGCGCCAGGAGGAGCGCACGCGGCGCGAGCGCTCCATCGAGCACACCGAGCTGCCGCCCGTGTTCGGCACGGTCGCGCCGCTGCACGGCGTCTCGGGCGCCATCCGGCGCTACGCCTACGCGACCTTCAGCGAGGGCCGGTCCGTGCACTGGCTGCTGCTGATGCTCGGCGACCGGGTGGACGCCGCGGGCGCGCACCTCGGGTCCCTCGTGAGCGGCCGGCCGGACGACCCGCTGACCGAGACGGGGATCCTCACCGAGGGCCGGCACCACCCGGTCGCGTCGCGGTTCGGGCGCGGCCGCGCCGACATGAAGCACATGTGGATGGATCCGCTGATCGTCGGCGCATGGCCCATCGCGGCGGTCGCGCTGCTGTTCGTCGTGCGGCGGAAGCGGCGCTGACGACGGGCGGCGGCCGCCGGATCAGGCGTCCTGCACCCGCACGGGCCCGGCTCCGCGGTCGCCCAGCGCGTCGTCCGGGTTGAGGAGGCCGCAGGCGCGCATCGAGAGGCAGCCGCAGCCGATGCAGCCCGTGAGCTCGCGCTCCAGGCGCTCGATGCTGCGGCGCCGCTCCTCGAGCAGGCGCTTCCAGCGGCGCGACGCGCGCTGCCAGTCGGCGTGGCTCGGCGGGCGGTCGAGGGGCACGTCGTCGAAGGTCGCCTGCACGTCGGACAGCGGGATCCCGAGGCGCTTGGCCACCGTGATCAGCGACACCCGCCGCAGCATGTGCCGCGCGTACCGGCGCTGGTTGCCCGGCGTGCGCTCGGCCGCGATGAGGCCGAGGTCCTCGTAGAAGCGGAGGGCGGACGCGGCGACGCCCGTCCGGCGGCTCATCTCGCCGACCGTGAGCAGCTCGTCCGGCGCGTGCCGGGGCGTGGGCGCGTGCCGGGGCGTCGGCGCGACGCCCGCCGGCTCCTGCGCATCCGCCACGACGTCCCCTCCCGATTGACCTCAAGGGTACGTGAGGTTCTACCCTGGAGACCATGCGCATCACCCGCCCCGCCGTCACGACGGCCCCCACCCGTGGAGACGCCCTGTGACCTACGTGATCGCCCTGCCGTGCGTCGACGTGAAGGACCGCGCCTGCATCGACGAGTGCCCGGTGGACTGCATCTACGAGGGCGAGCGCTCCCTCTACATCCACCCCGACGAGTGCGTGGACTGCGGCGCCTGCGAGCCGGTGTGCCCCGTCGAGGCCATCTACTACGAGGACGACCTGCCCGAGAAGTGGTCGGACTACTACACCGCGAACGTCGAGTTCTTCGCCGACCTGGGCTCGCCCGGCGGCGCCACGAAGATCGGCGTCGTGCCGAAGGACCACCCCGTCATCGCCGAACTCCCGCCGCAGGGCGAGCACGCGTGAGCGCCGACACCGACCTCTTCAAGGCCGCGTTCCGCGGGCACCCGGCGGGCGTCGCGCTCATCACGGCCCGCACCGCCGACGGGCCGTCCGGGCTCACCGCGTCGAGCGTCGCTTCTCTCTCGGTGGATCCGCCCGCGCTCTCGTTCTCGGTGACGCGCGCCACGGGTTCCGCCGGCGCGATCCTCTCCGCCGACAGCTACGTCGTGCACCTGCTCGCCGGTCACCACGCCGCCTTGGCCCGCGCCTTCGCCGTCTCCGGATCGCCGCGCTTCACGGAGGAGCAGGGCTTCCAGGAGCTGCCGACCGGCGAGCCGCTCCTCGCCGACGCGCGCGCCGCCCTCCGCTGCCGCACGCTGCAGACCGTGCCGGTCGGTGGATCCGTGCTGGTCGTCGCCGAGGTCCTCGACGTGATCCTCGGCGAGCCCGCCCCGCCGCTCGTCTACCGCGACCGCCGCTTCCACCTGCTCGCGGACGACCACCCGGAGCTGTAGGCCGCGGGCGGCCGCCCGCCGCGAGTTCATCCTCGAGTCGGGCGCGCCGGCCCCTCGGGCTCTCGGGCAGGCATCGCGATGGCGGATCCCCGCCGGTCGTGTCTGCACGACGGCAGGCGATCGATGATCTCCCGATGTATCCCCATGTCTGTCGAGATTTGACAGAAATAGGGAGACAAGGGGAGATCCGAGTCGCCGATCCCGAGGACGACCGCCCGGAGCTGTGAGCCCCGGACGGCCGCCCTCCCCCTCAGGCGACGCCGCCGCATCAGGCGGCCGGCCTCACGCGTTCATGAACTCCGAGGGCTTCAGCGCGCGCTCCACGATGCGCACGTCGCCGATGGAGCCGGGGAACACGTGGTCGAGCTTCCCGCCGTAGTGGTTCGCGCCGACGAGCCACGACTTGCCGGCCGAGGCGAGCCCGCGGTTCGACGTCGTGGGGTTCCGCACGACGGGGTTGCCGTCGACGTACATCGTCGTGTGCTGGCTGTCGTTGACCACCGCGACGTGCCACCACGTGGCCGCGGGCAGCTCGTGCGACCAGTTCGTGAGGGGTCCGTCCTGGCTGGTCGGGTAGACGCACCACTGCATCTCGCGGCTGCCGGAGACCGTGAGGACCACGGCGGGCTCGTCCGGGTCGCCCGAGGAGGTCGCCTTGCCGGCGTCCTTCGCGGAGGCCGACTGGGAGAGGATCGAGCTCCAGGCGTCGCCGCCGCCGTAGCCCTCGGGGATCCGCAGGTAGGCCTCGAACGTGTAGCCCTGGCGGAAGGTGGCCGTGTCGAGCGGGGCGCCGTCCACGGTGCGGAGGTGGTCGCCCGTGGCCTTGCCGCCCGTGAGGGTGAGGCTGCCGGCGCTCGGCGAGTCGTCGTGGTGCTCCGCGGAGAAGCGGAGCGATCCGGAGGCGGCGCCCGCGCGGTTCGCGACGACCAGGTCGTTGCCGTGGCCGGAGGCGTCGCGGATCCGGGTGGCGGGGCCCAGCGCGGATCCGTCCGGCTGCCCCTCGAAGCGCCAGTACGCGACCGTGCCGGGCACGAGCATCTGCGCGGCGGGCCGGGCGGCGCGCACGGGCACGGGCGCGAAGCCGGCGAACCGCTGCTCGAAGTCGACCGACACCGTGAAGCGGTCCACGTCGCCGGAGAGCTGCGCCTCCTCGTCCGCGAGCTCGTTGCCCGTGCCGAGGCCGCCCCCGAGGAGGAAGGGTGACAGCGTCTCGACGTCGATCGCGTTCCGCTCGAGGTCCACGTGGTACAGCCGGATCATCGCGGCGCCGCCGTAGTAGCGGTCCTGGTAGTTCACGAGGTGCAGGTCCACGTCGTGGCCGGCGCGGTTCCTCAGCGTGGTGCGCCCCGGCTTCCAGTAGTGGCCGTTGAGCGTGAGGAAGATCTGGTCGTGCTGGGAGATGAACGCGTCCCAGAGGCCCTGGCCGTAGGCGTCGAGCGCGGCGGATCCGTCGGGCTTCGAGTCGACGATGTCGTGCGCCGTGAGGATCACCGGCAGCGTCGGGTGCGCCCGGAGGACGCCCCGCGCCCACTCGACGCCACGGGCGCTGGTGCGCCAGTCGAGCGCGAGGACGAGCCAGTCGCGGCCGCCCGCCGTGAAGGTGTGGAACGAGTTGTAGCCGTCGGGGCTGGATCCGCGGTAGCTCGGGGACTTCTTGAACCGCTTGGGCCCGAACGCGTCGAGGTAGGGCGTGCGTCCGCGCTGGTCGTCGGTGGAGGAGGGGACGTCGTGGTTGCCGGCCAGCACGCTCCACGCGGCGCCGGCCTTGTCGAGGAGCGTGAACTGCGCGCTCGCGGCCTGGATCTCCTTCGCGGCGCCGTTCTGGGTCACGTCGCCGAGGTGCGCGAGGAACACGATGTTGTGCCGGTCGCGCTCGGCGAGCACGTAGCGGAGCGACGCCTCGAGCGGCTCCGGGTGGATGGCGGCGCCGTCGAAGAGGTACTGCGTGTCGGGCAGCACGGCGATCGTGAAGCGGGGCGACGAGGTGTCGGGCTTCCAGCGGGCGCCGGATCCCTGCTGTGCGGCCGGGGTCCTCACCGCGCTGGCGCCGAGCGCGTCGTCGGACGCGGTCGCGGCGGCCGCGGGCAGCGCACCGCCCAGCCCGGCCACCCCGAGCGCACCGGCGGCGCCGCTGGTGATGAGGAAGCCGCGTCGGGAGAGCGGGGAGGAGGGAGGCGTCGTCGGATCCTGGGTCACGGACGACGACGGTAGGGCCGGCGGGTGAATGCGGTGCGACGGCGCGGTGGACGGGCGGCGGCGGGTCGATCGACCGGCGGCTGGATGAGGTCCCATGGCGCACCGTACGGATCCTCGAACACCGCGACGGTCCCATGCGGCTCGTGAGGCGGCTCCTCGGGGAAGACGACGCCGTGCGCGAGCATCCGCGCGTGCGGGGCGGCGAAGTCGTCCGTCTCGAGGAAGGACGCGAGCGCCGTGTCGTGGTCGCGGACGAGGCGGGTGACGTCCTGCGGCCGGATCATCCCCGCACCGCATCGCCCGCCCCTACGGTGGATCCGTGACCCGATTGCCGCGCCTCCTGCTCGTCGTCGCGACGCTCGCCGTGGTGGCGGGGGCCGTGACCCTCGGCGTCGGGCTGACGCAGCCCGCCGCCTCCGGCTGGTTCGCGTACGCGCCGCTGTCCGGCGAGTCGTTCGTGCCGTCGGGCGTGCACCTCGTCTCGACGGGGGCGCTCGTGTCCGCCGCCGTGCTCGCCCTCGGCGTCGTCGCCCTGGCGCTCGCGGTGGGGATCCGGATCGGCCGCCGCTCCGACTCCGCGTCCGACCACGGCTCCGACCGCCGCGACGACACCTGACCCGGGACCGGCCCGTGCGACAGTGGGCCATGCGCATCGCCGACTTCCCCGTACCCGACACGGCAGCCGCCCGCGGCGCCCTCGACCTCGCGACCTCGTACCAGTCCGCCGCGATCACGGCCCACGGGATCCGGTCGTGGCTGTGGGCCGAAGCCTTCGCGGTGGTCGACGGGCTGGCGGGCGTCGACCACGAGATCCTCTACGTCGCCGCCGTCCTGCACGACATCGGCACGGTCGCCGAGTTCGACAACCACACGGTCTCGTACGAGCACGCGGGCGGGCACGTGGGCGTCGCGCTCACGGCCGGCGCGGGCTGGCCGGCCGCCCGCCGGCAGCGCGTGCTCGACGCGATCGTGCGGCACAACTGGCCGTCGGTGGATCCGGAGCTCGACGTCGAGGGGCACCTCCTGGAGATCGCGACCGGGCTCGACATCTCCGGTGCGCGCGCCGACGTGCTCCCCGAGGGGTACCTGCGGGAGGTGCTCGCGGTGCATCCGCGCGGCGACCTCGCCGCCGAGTTCGGCGCGTGCGTCGTCGACCAGGCGGAGCGGAAGCCGACGACGGCCGCCCGCCGCCTCGTCGACGGCGGCGTCATCGCGAAGCTCGCGGCGAACCCGCTCGAGGCCCTCCGATGAGCCGCACCGGGATGCGCGTGCTGCTCGCCGTGGCGGTGCTCGCGACCGCGGGCGGGGCGGTCGCGCTCGTCGTCGCGCTGTCGCAGCCGGTCGTCATCGGCTCGTTCGCGGCCGTCGGCCCCGGGAACCCGTTCCGCGGATCCGGCGTGCACTTCCTCACGACGACCGCGGTCGTGGGCGCGGGGGTGCTCGTCGCGGGTCTCGCGGGCCTGGCGCTCGCTCTCGGGATCCGGTTGGGCGGGCGCGCCCGTCGCGACGATCGACCCCCGCGCGCCGACCGCTGAGGAGGCCGGCGCGCCCGGATCAGCCGATCAGCGACGGCCGCAGGTCGCGCAGCGTGCGGTGCGACGTGATCCGGACCGCCCCGGCCAGCGCCACCGCGAGCCCGGCGACCAGCCACAGCGCGAGCACGCCGGCGTCCTGGGCGGCCTGCCCGAGGTCGCCGCCGTACATGAGCTGGCGGAGGGCGTCCACCGCGAAGCTCATCGGGAGCACGTGGTGCAGCGCGGCGAGCGGCCCGGGCAGGGTCTGCCAGGGGAACGTGCCGCCCGCGGTCACGAGCTGCACGACCATGAGCACCAGGCCGAGGAACTGGCCGACGCTGCCGAGCAGCACGTTGAGCGCGAGGATGATCGCCGCGAACGTGATGGAGGCGAGCACCATCGTCCCGTACATGGCGAGCGGGTGGGCGATGCGGAAGCCGAGCGCCCCGGCCACGATCGCGTAGAGGCCGGCCATCTGCACGACGCCGAGGAGCGCGGGCGTCAGCCAGCCGGCGAGGGTGATCCGGAGCGGCGCCTTCCGGGCCGTGATCGCGCGGCGCGACAGCGGCTTCACGATGAGGAACAGGGCGTAGATCCCGATCCACGCGGCGAGGCTGATGAAGAACGGCGCGAGCCCGGCGCCGTACTCGCCGGCCTGGGTCACGGCGTCCTGCCGGAGCGCGACCGGATCGCCGATCGTGTCGGCCTGCGCGTCGCGCTGCGCCTCGGTGGAGGCGGGGATCTGGTCGAGCCCGGAGTCGAGGCCGTCGCGCAGCTTCACGGTGCCGTCCTGCAGCGTGCCGAGGCCGGACGCGAGCGAGGTCGCGCCGTCGGACGCGGAGTGCGCGCCGGTCGCGAGGGTCGCGCTGCCGTCGGCGGCCTTCGCGATGCCGTCGGCGAGGGCGGGGGAGGCCTTCGAGAGTGCATCCGCGCCCGTCGCGACCTGCGAGCTGCCGGACGCGAGCGTGCCGGCGCCCTGGGCGAGCGCGGCGGATCCGGTCTGCAGCTTCGCGGCGCCGTCGGCCACCTGCGCGCTGCCCTGGGCGACCTGCTCGCTGCCGGCGGCGAGCCGCTGCAGCTGGGTATTCAAGCCGTCGGCCTTCGCGGCGGCGCCCGTGATGTCGGTGCCGAGCACGTCGAGCTTCGCGAGGGCCGCGTCGATGTCGGCCTGCGGGATGCCCGCCTTCGCCATGCGGTCCTGGATGGCGGTCCGGAGCGCCGGGACCCTCCCGGCGAGCTGGTCCACGCTCGCGGTGGCGGGCGATCCGAGGGCCGCGATCTGCGCGTTGCCATCGGCGACCTGGCGCGCACCCGCCGCCGTCTGCTGCGCGCCCGGCGTGAGCGCCGCCGCGCCGGTCGAGAGCTCGGTCGCGCCGGACGACAGCGTGGCCGCGCCCGACGCGACCTGGTCGGCACCCGTGGCGAGCTGCTTCGTCTGCGCGGGGAGCTGCGCCGTGCCCGTGCGGAGCTGGCCGAGGCCGGAGGAGAGCGTGTCTGCACCGGTCGCGAGCTTCCCGTTCCCGTCCGCCAGCGCGTCCGCGCCGGAGCGCGCGCTGGCCGTCCCGTCGACGAGCTGCTGCGCGCCCGAGGCCGCGTCGCCGAGGCTGGAGCGCACGTCCGCGAGGCCGAGCAGGAGCTTGCCCGCGGCCTCGGTGCCGACGCGCGAGGCGACCGACTTCGTGATCCGCGCGCCGGCCTGCTGCGCGATGGTGGTGGCGAGGTAGCTGTTGGCGTCGTCGGTGGCCATGACCACGCGGGCCTGCTGCGGATCCGTGCCCGACGCCGACGAGAGCGCCGCCGAGAAGCCGGACGGGATGGTGAGCGTGAAGTCGTACGTGCCGTCCTCGAGCCCGGTGCGCGCCTCGGCGGAGGAGACCTCGTGCCAGTCGAAGGAGGCGTCGTCGAGCACGTCCTTCGCGACGTCGGTGCCGTAGTCGACCGGCTTCCCGTCGACCGTGGCGCCCTGGTCGGCCACGACGAGCGCGGCGGGGACCCTGTCGAGGCTGCTGTACGGATCCTGGTTCGCCCAGAGGTACAGCCCGCCGTAGAGCACGGGCACCAGCACGAGCGCGACGAGCGCGATCTTGGACATGGTGGTGGCGGTGAGGCGCGTCAGCTCGGCGCGCACCAGGGGGATCAGTCTCATCGGGTCTGCGTTCCGTCGATCGAGGGGGTGGGGGAGTCGGGGGCGCCGGCGGGGTCGGCGGGCGCGGCGACCGGGTCGTCGGCGGGCAGCGCGGCGATCGCCTCGGCGGCGGCCTCGCTCGTGACGACGAGGACGCCGGTGCCGGCGCGGGCGAGGTCGTGGAGGACGCGCATCCACTCGCCGACCGCGCCGCCGTGCCGCTCGGGCGAGGTGACGACGACGGCCTCGACGCCCGCGCGGCTGGCGGCGAGCGTCGTGAGCAGGCGGATCCGGGCGACGGCAGGGACCGCGGAGAAGGGGGCGCGCGCGAGGTCGGCGAGGCCCTGATCGTCGAGGATGACGCCGACCTCGTGCCGGCCGGAGCGGTGCCCGGCGAGGGCGAGCTCCTCGGCGACGACCGCGCGGAGCGACACGTCGTCGGCGGGCTCGTTGATCCGCGGGGTGTCGACGAGCGCGACCCGCTCGGCGACGCGGGCGGCGGCGTCCTTCGGGTCGGCGTCCGTCTGCGGGGCGGAGCTGCCGTCGTCGATCGCGATCGTCCCGCCGTCGAGGCGCATCCGCCCGGACGCCACGAGCGAGAGCACGGTCGGCCGCAGCTCGGTCTCGGCGACGGCGACCACGGGATCCGGGCCGCCGTAGGAGAGGGAGACGGCGGGCAGGGCGGGGGCGGGGCCGTCGCCGACGCGCGCGTCGGTCAGGGTGACGATCACGAGGCGGCTCCGGCGGTCGACGCGGTCGACGCGGCGGACGCGGCGGCGGCGGTCGCGGGCGCCTCGTCCGCGCGCGGCGCGACCTCGCGCAGCTCGGGCGTCACGGCGATCAGGTCGCCAGCCGCCCGCCAGTCGAGGCCGCAGAGCGCGAGCGAGGTGAGGATCACGAGGGAGTGGCCCTCGGCGCGGCCGATGTCGCTGCGGGTCGCCTCGTCGAGCACCGCGAGCGCGCCGCCCTCGATGAGGCGCGCGAGCGTGGGCGCGGGGATGTCGCCGCGCAGCTCGCCCGCGGCGATGCCGCGCTCGACGACGCGCTGCAGCTCCGACCGGAGCGGCGCCAGCTCGGTGCCGACCTCGCGGGCGAGCGGCCCGCGCACGGCGACCCGCGCCATCACGCGCACCTGCTCGACCTCGGCCCAGAGGCGCGCGCCGATGAGGGCGACGTGGATCCGGCTGTCGTCGTGGGCGATGCCGGCCAGCGACTCGACGATGCGCCGGGCGCCGCGCTGCAGCACCTCGCGCACGAGGTCGTCGCGCGTGGCGAAGTGCCCGTACACGGCACGGCGGCTGAGGCCGGCGGTGGTCGCGATGGTCTCGAGGGAGGCGTCCGGGTCGCGATCGAGCGCGACGACGGCCGCGTCGATCAGGGCCTGGCGGTTCGTCGCGGCGTCCTTGCGGGGCGCGCGGGCGGAGGCGAGGGAGGTCATGCGACCAGGCTAGCTATCTTGCACAGCCGTGTGCAAGTTGCTGAGCGCATTCACGGTCTCCGCGTCGCGCCTCCCGCTCCGGGGTCCGGGGTCAGCTCCGGAGGGTCTCGCTGGGCAGCTCGCCGAACACGGAGGCGTACGACGCGGCGAACCGGCCGAGGTGCGCGAAGCCCCACCGCTCGGCGACGCTGCGGACGGTCGTGGTGGTGGGGGCCGCGTCCAGGAGCTCGGCGCGCACCCGGCGCAGGCGGATCCCGCGCAGGTACTCGGTGGGCGTCTGGCCGTGGTGGCGGCGGAGCGCGAGCTGGAGGACGCGCGTCGAGATGCCGGCGGCGGCCGCGGCCTCGGCCGGCGTGATCGGCAGGTGCGCGTTGTGGTGCAGGTACTCCACGGCGACGCGGATGTGCGCCATGCGGGGCGCGCGCAGCTCGGCGGGCAGCTCCACGTCGTCCCAGGGGAAGAGGTGGAGCGTCGCGCGGGCGAGCGCGAGGTCGGCCTCGAGGCGCAGCAGCGGGGAGGCGTCGGGATCCGTGATGACGGGGGCGGCCGCGGCGACCGCCCGGCGCCACGCGGCGGCCGTCTCGATGCTCGGCACGCTGCGGTGCTCGAACAGGAGCGGGCGGGCGGGGCCGTGGTGGAACTCGGTCGCGGTCTGCTCGAGGAACCCGGCGTCGAGGTGCACGCAGTTCTGCCGCGTGGAGCTCGCCTGGTACTGGAACGGGCGGCCGGAGGGGAAGAGGAAGGGGAGCTGGCCCTGGGAGGAGACGGCGCGGGATCCGCGGTCGACCGTGATCTGCCCCTCGAGGAACCAGGTGACCACGTGCTCGGGGCGCTGGGGGCTCTCGGCCCACTGCGTTCCCGCGATGCGCGAGGTGCGGAGCGTGACGCGCTCGCCGCCGAGGACGGCGTAGCGGTAGGAGAAGGAGTTCGTGCGGCGGTCGCGGGCGAAGCGGATGCCCTCGAGGACGGGCGCGAAGCTCGCCGTGGCCTCGTCGATGTCGGCGCCGGACATGACGGCGCGGACGAACGGGTCGGGCTCCAGCTCGGCGGCGGAGATGACCGGCTCGCTGTCGAGGTCGACGGGGGCGGCGGCGCGCGCGGCGGCCGCGTCGTCGTCGGAGGCGGTGTCGATCATCGCGGTGGCTGCGGCGACGACCGCGGCGGCGCCGGCGGCGGCGTCCTGCGAGGGGTCGACGAGCGAGGCCGCGTCGGAGGCGGCCGGGGTGCGCTCGAGGAGCGGTGCGGCGGTCGCGGGGGCGTCGTCGGCGACCGATGGCACCGGCGTCCCGAGGGTGTCGTCGACCGCGGCGGCGAGCGGCGTGCGCGGGCGGCGCGAGGGGTCCCTCGTTCCGGCGGGGGTCAGCGTGGTCGTCATGGTCCCTGGTGTCTCTGGGTGTCGGTCGTCTCCACCCTCCCGCTCATCATGCACGGCGCTCCTGCGGGGAGGGGCCTCCGCGGTGCGAGAGGCTGGCCCTTCTTCGGCACGGCCCCGTAGGAGAGCTGGTGCGCGCTCCGGGGCTATCCGCTGAGCGAACGCGCGTCCCCCGGTCGCTTGCGGCGGCGGCCACTCCACGCGCACGGGATCCGCACCGTCGGGACGCCTAGGCTCGTGCCGCGGGCGATCCCCGCGCCCCCTGATCCCGAGAGGCGCCGCATGACGAGCGACCGGTCCCTGGCCTTCATCCTGCTGCGCTCGTGCCTCGTGATGGTGGCGCTCGGCGTCGTGACGGTGCAGACGGGCGGCGGCCTGGGCGTCGTCGGCGTCGTGGCCTTCGTGCTCGCGGCGGGCCTCGGCGGCGGCGCGACCTTCTACTGGCGACGGCACCTGGCGGCGAAGCGGCGCGACCCGTTCAGCTGATGGGCTGATCCGGCGGTCCTCGGCCCGCCCGCCGATCCGCCGCCGCCGCGCCTCAGGCCGGGTCGGCCACCGTGGACGTGAGCGTCGACGATCCGTCGGGGAGGCGCCGCACCTCGATCCGGTCGGCGACGCGCTGCTTCAGCTCCTCCACGTGGCTGACGATGCCGACCGTGCGGCCGTCGGAGGAGAGGCGGCCGAGCTCGGACATGACGGCGTCGAGGGTCTCGGGATCCAGCGTGCCGAACCCCTCGTCGACGAACAGCGTGCCGAGCTGCAGCCCGCCCGCCTCCGCCTGCACGACGTCGGCGAGCCCGAGCGCGAGGCTCAGCGCCGCGTAGAACGTCTCGCCGCCGGAGAAGCTCGCCGGCTCGCGGACGCGGTCGGTGACGTGGTCGCGGATCTGCAGGGCGAGGCCCGTCTTCCGGGACCGGCTCGTGGCCTCCCGCTCCTCGCTCACCTCCAGCTCGTAGCGGCCGCTCGACATGATCCGGAGGCGCGCGTTGGCCGCCTGCACGACGTCCTCGAAGCGGCGGAGGAGCACGTAGGTGCCGAGGGTGAGGCCCCGCGTGTTCTCCGGGCTGGTGGCATTCGCCACCTCGGACATGCGGATGGCGGCGCGCGCCTCCTCGCCCGCGAGCGCGCTCGCGCGGCGCGCGGCGTCGTGCCGGGCGAGGGCGGCGGCGCTGCGGTCGGCCCGGTCGCGCGCGCGGGCGGCGCGCTCGGCGGTCGCGCGCGCGGCGGCCTGGGCGGCGTGGGAGGCGGCGAGGGCGGCGGCGGGATCCGCGTCCTCCGCGTCCTCGGCGCCCGTGAGCGTCGCGACCTCCGGATCCACGAGGCCCTCCGCGACGACGGCCTGCTCCCGCTCGTGCGCGGCGACCAGCTGGGCGAGCGCCGGGAGCTCGGCCGGCGGCAGGGCGGCGGCGCGGGCCTGGTCCTCCGTCGCGAACGACCGGGCGGCGAGGGCGTCGGCGAGCTCGGTGGCGCGCGCCTCGGCCTCGGCGGCCGTGCGCGCGCGATCGGCGGCGAGCGCGAGGAGCCGCTCGACGAGGGCGCGCTCCTCGGCGCGGTCGGCGACCAGGGCGGCGACGCGCGGGGCGTCGGGGGTGTCGGTCTCGGTGTCGTCATCGGCGGCTGCGGCGGCGTCGGACACGCCGGCGTCCGACGCGGCGTCCGGCTGGGCACCGGCCGCGCGCAGGGCGGCGCGCACCGCCTCCGCGTCCTCCGCGAGCCGTTCGCGGGCCCGGATCACGCGCTCCCGGAGGCCCGACAGCGCGGCGCGCGCGTCCTCGCGGCGGACGCGGATCCGCTCCGTCTCGGCGTCGTGGGCCGCGAGCCGCGCCTCGGCCGCGCGGAGCGCACCGCCCGCGGCCTCCGCCTCGGCGAGTCGCGCGGTGCGGTCGGCGACCTCGCGCTCGGCGTCCTCCTGCGTGACGCCGTCGAGCTCCGCGGCCATGGCCTCATGCCGCGCGGTCTCCGCGGCCAGGGCCGCCGCCGCCTCGGCCTGCGCCCGCCCCGCGCGCTCGCGCGCCTCGGCGGCGGCCTCGATCTCGTCGTCGTCCGGGTGGCCGGGGGTGCTCGGGGCGGGGAGCGGGTGATCCGCGGATCCGCACACCGGGCACGGCGCGCCCGCCACCAGCTCGCGCGCCAGCTCGCCCGCGAGACCGCGGACCTTGCGCTGCCGCAGCTCGGCCTCGTGCCGCACGGCGTCGCCCGCGTCGGTCGACCGCGACTCCAGCGCCGCGCGGGCCGCGGTGATGCGCGCGTCCTGGGCGACGAGCGCCGCCGCCTTCCGCCTCGTGGCCTCCGCCTCGGCGACCGCGGTGCGGGCCGCGTCGACGCCACCCGCCGCTCCCGCCGCGGCGTCGCGGGCCTCGACCAGCGGGATCCGCTCGCCCGGCCGCTCCGCCAGAGCCGCCTCGGCCGCCTCCGCGTCCGCCTCGCGCTGGGCGACGGCCGCCTCGGCCGCGCGCACCTCGGATCGCCGACCCGGCAGCCCGCGTTCGCGCGCCTCCGCGTCGGCCAGGGTCGCGAGCTCGGCGACCAGGGCGTCGCGCCGCGCGGAGAGGTCGTCCGCCGAGGCGTCCGCGAGCGTCGGCCGCGCGTCGCGGCACGCCGCCCGGGCCGCGTCCTCGGCCGTGCGCGCCCGCTCCCCGGCCGCGTCGGCCCGGTCGCGCGCGGCCAGCGGCCCCGCGACCGCCTCCGCCCGCCGGGCCTCCTCCAGCCGCGCCGCCAGCAGCGCGACCTCGTCGGCCTCCGCCCGCAGCGCCTCCTCGCGCGCGATGAGGGTGCGTCGGCGTTCGAGCGCGCGCGTGATCCGCTCCGCCTCCTCCCGCGCATCCGCCGCCCGGCGCCGCGTGGCCTCGTCCTCCTCGCGCGCCGCGTCCGCCGCATCCGCCAGCTCGGCGAGGAGGCGCACGGTGTCGGCCGCGTCGTCGACCGCGAGCGCCTCCACGCGCGTCGCCTCGCGCAGGCCCGTGAGCGCCTCGGCGACCCGCGCGTCGGCCGCGTCGGTGCGCGCCTTGGCGGCCGTGCGCATCTCCGCGAGCTGCTTCGCGGTCACGTCGTAGACGGCCGTGCCGAACAGCGACTGCAGCACGAGCCGCCGCTGCTCGCCCGTCGAGCGCAGGAACTCCGCGAACTCGCCCTGCGGCAGCACGACGGTCTGCACGAACTGCGCGCGCGTGAGCCCGACGATGCGCCCGATCTCCGTCCCCACCTCCTGCGTGCTGGTGCCGAGCACCTCGCCCGCCTCGGCCTCCGGCGACGACAGCCGGAACAGCTTCGCCGTGGCGTTCTGGTTCGTGGTGCCCGTGCCGCTCTTCTTCGGGCGCTGGTGCTGCGGGCTGCGGCGCACCCGGTGGATCCCGGCCGCGGTCTCGAACACGAGCTCCACGTACGGCTCCACGCCGGGCGCCGCGTGGTGGCTGTGCAGGCGGTCGCGGCTGGATCCCTCGCTCGCGAGCGAACCGTAGAGCGCGAACACGATCGCGTCGATGAGCGTCGACTTCCCGGATCCGGTGGGCCCCTCGAGCAGGAACAGGCCCGACCGCCCGAGCTCGGCGAAGTCGATGACGTGCTCGCCGGCGAAGGGGCCGATCGCGCGCAGGGTCAGACGGTGCAGGTCCATCAGGCGCTCCGGTCCGCGGCCAGGGCCTGCTCGTACGCCTGGCGCAGCACGAGCGCCTCGGCGTCGGTGGGCGGCGCGCCCGTCGCGTGCTCCACGAAGTCGGCGGCGACCTCGAGCGGATCCGTCGTGGCGTCCACCACGCGCGACCGCACGCCCTCGACCCGTCCCTCCGGCTCGTGCAGCACGACGAGCGCGTGCGGCAGCGCCTCCCGCACGCGCGCGACGAGGTGGGCCGGATGCACCGGATCCGTCACGTGCACGCGCAGCCACGCGTCGGCGAGGTCGGCGTGCCGTCCGTCCGTGATCTCCGCGAGCGTGCCCGTGACCTCATCCAGCCGCCGCGGCACCGGCGCGTCGATCAGCTCGACCGTGGTGGACCCGTCGGCCGCCAGCTCGACGAGCGCGCTCGACTTCCGCTGCATGCGCTCCCCGAACGAGAACGCGAGCGGCGAGCCGGAGTACCTGATGCGCGGTGCCCGGATGCCGGGCTGCTCCGCCCGCACCTCCTGCGCCCCGTGCAGGTGCCCGAGCGCCACGTAGTCCGCGCCCCGGAACACCGACGCCGGCACCTGGTCGAACCCGCCCACGCGGATGTCCCGCTCGCTCTCGCTGGGCGCCGCTCCCGTGACGAACGCGTGCGCGACCACGACCACGCGCGCCTCCGGTCGTCCGGCGGCGTCGGCGCGCACCCGGTCCATCGCCGCGCCCAGCACGGCCTCGTGCGAGCGCGGCAGGGGAGGGGCGTCGGCGGCGGCGAGCGACGCGCGCACGGCATCCGGATCGAGGTACGGCACCCCGTAGATCGCGACCGGCCCGTCCACGTCGTCGAGCACCACGGGCACGTCGAGCGCCTCGGCCGACGCGAGGATGCGCACCCCGTCGCGCAGCAGCCCCGACGCGAACCCGAGGCGCGCGGCCGAGTCGTGGTTGCCGGGCGTCACGATGACGGTGGCGTGCGCGCTCAGCCGCGCGAGCGCGTCACCGAGCAGCGTGACGCTGGGGACGCCCGGCACCGCGCGGTCGTACACGTCGCCGGCGACCAGCACGACGTCCACCTCCCGCTCCTCCACGAGCGCGACGAGGTGGTCGAGGAACGCCGCGTGATGCGCGTGCAGGTCCTCGCCGTGGAGGGTGCGCCCGAGGTGCCAGTCGCTCGTGTGGAGGATGCGCACGCGGGTCCTTCCGTGGGGCTGCCGGCGGTGCCCGTCACGCTACCGGAGGGCGCCGACACGGCCGGGCCGGTCGGCGCCCGCGCGGGCTAGTCCTTCTTCCCGTGCGCCGCGACCGACACGTCCTCCCACTCCCGCCACGTCGCGAGGCGCTGTGCGTAGTCCTTCTCCGCGATCGCCAGCGGCCCGTCGCCGAGGAAGATCCGCAGCGGCGGCTCCTCCGCGTCGACGATCGCGAGGATCGCGTCGCGCGTCGCCGTCGGGTCGCCCGGCGTCGTGCTCTTGTAGCCCTCCGCGCGGCGCTCCCGCATGCCGTCGTAGGCGGCGATGGGCTCGGCGCGCTTCGCCGAGGCGCCCGACCAGTCGGTGCTGTAGCCGGCGGGCTCGACGAGCGTCACGTGGATCCCGAACTCCGCCACCTCGAGCGCCAGCGACTGGCTGAACCCCTCGAGCGCCCACTTCGACGCGTGGTAGATGCCGGTGTTGGTGAAGGCGCTGATCCCGCCGATGCTCGACACCTGGACGATGTGCCCGGATCCCTGCGCGCGCATGATCGTGACCGCGGCCTGCGTGATCCACAGCGCGCCGAAGACGTTGGCCTCGAACTGGCCGCGCACCTCCTCCTCGGTGAGCTCCTCGATGGCGCCGAACTGGCCGAAGCCCGCGTTGTTGACGACCACGTCGAGCGTGCCGAAGCGCTCCGCCGCCCGCTGCACGGCGGCGATCCCGGCCTCCCGGTCGGTGACGTCGAGCTGCAGGGGGAGCACGGCGTCGCCGTACCGCTCGACGAGGGCGTCGAGCGTGGAGGTGTCGCGGGCCGTCGCGGCGACGCGGTCGCCGCGCTCCAGCGCCGCCTCCGCCCACTCGCGGCCGAAGCCCTTGGATGCGCCGGTGATGAACCAGGTCGTCATGGGGATGTCCTCTCGTCGGTACTCCGGCCAACGTCCGCGGCCGGATCCCCATGCCCGGATCCGCCGATCCCTCCCCAGGCGTCGCCCGACGGACACCCGCGACCAGCCCGCCCGCCATCGGGACCCGCGGGACCGCCTTGGTAGGATCGAGTGTGACTGGAGAGAACCTGCTCGGCGTCCCCGAGACGCGCCTGGCCGACGAGCCCGAGGTCGCCGCCCGCATCGCGAACGCCGACGGCGATCACGACACCCTCGGCGCCATCGCGGCCGACCACCCGCAGTCGTCGCTCGTCTGGGCGCTGCTCGCCGACTCCGCGTACGTGCAGGGCGACCGCATCGCCTCGTACGCGTTCGCGCGCGTCGGCTACCACCGCGGGCTCGACTCGCTGCGCAAGTCCGGCTGGAAGGGCCAGGGCCCCGTGCCGTGGAACCACGAGCCGAACCGCGGCGTCCTCCGCTCCCTCTACGCGCTGCGTCGCGCGGCCGCCGCCATCGGCGAGGAGGACGAGGTCTCGCGCCTCAGCGCCTTCCTGCGCGACGCGGATCCCACGGCCGCCGGCCACATCGAGGCGGCGACGGCCGGGGCGCTCCCGCCCACGGAGGCCATCGTCATCCGCGGCCAGGACTGACCTGCCCGCACCGCGCACCACCCGCACGACGCCCCACCGCACCACGCACCGCCCGCACCACCGCACGCCACCCGATCCAGACCCGACCGACCCGCCCCGACGAGGAGTGAGCCATGCCCGCAGTAGTGATCATCGGAGCCCAGTGGGGGGACGAGGGCAAGGGACGCGCGACCGACCTCCTCGGCAGCCGCGTCGACTACGTCGTGAAGTTCAACGGCGGCAACAACGCCGGCCACACGGTCGTCGTCGGCGACGAGAAGTACGCGCTGCACCTGCTGCCCTCGGGCATCCTCACGCCGGGCGTCGTGCCCGTCATCGGCAACGGCGTCGTCGTCGACATCGAGGTGCTGTTCCACGAGCTCGACGCGCTCGCCGCCCGCGGCGTCGACGTCTCGCGCCTCCGCGTCAGCGCCAACGCGCACGTCATCACGCACTACCACCGCACCATCGACAAGGTCACGGAGCGCTTCCTCGGCAAGCGCCAGATCGGCACCACCGGCCGCGGCATCGGGCCCACCTACGCCGACAAGATCAACCGCGTCGGCATCCGGATCCAGGACCTCTTCGACGAGAACATCCTGCGCCAGAAGGTCGAGGCGGCCCTCGACGCCAAGAACCACATGCTCGTCAAGATCTACAACCGCCGCGCCATCTCGGCCGAGGAGATCGTGGAGAGCCTCCTCTCCTACGTGGAGCGCCTCCGCCCCATGGTGGGCGACGCGTCGCTCGAGCTGAACGCCGCGCTCGACGAGGGCAAGACCGTGCTCTTCGAGGCCGGCCAGGCCACCATGCTCGACATCGACCACGGCACGTACCCGTTCGTCACGTCGTCGTCCGCCACGTCCGGCGGCGCGGCCACGGGCTCGGGCGTCGCGCCGAACCGGCTCGACCGGATCATCGCGGTCGTCAAGGCGTACACGACGCGCGTCGGCGCCGGCCCCTTCCCCACGGAGCTGCACGACGCGTCCGGCGAGTACCTGCGCGCCAAGGGCTTCGAGTTCGGCACCACCACCGGCCGCCCGCGCCGCTGCGGCTGGTACGACGCGCCCATCGCGCGCTACACGGCGCGCATCAACGGCGTCACCGACTTCGTGCTCACCAAGCTCGACGTGCTCTCCGGCCTGGCGACCATCCCGGTCTGCGTCGCCTACGACGTCGACGGCGTGCGTCACGACGAGGTGCCCGTCTCCCAGTCCGACTTCCACCACGCGACGCCCGTCTACGAGGAGCTGCCGGGCTGGCAGGAGGACATCACGGGCTGCCGCACCTTCGCCGACCTGCCGAAGAACGCGCAGGACTACGTGATGGCCATCGAGCGCATGAGCGGCGCGCGCATCTCGGCCGTGGGCGTGGGCCCGGAGCGCGAGCAGGTCGTCGTGCTGCACGACCTCCTCGAGGCCTGACCCTGATCCACGACGGCTGGGCCGACGACGCCCGCCTCGGCACCGACGCGTCGGACCTCGCGCGCTTCCTCAGCCGGGCGGACGCGCGCACGATGAACCGCGAGCGCCTCCAGGCCGACCTCGACATGGGCCAGGAGCAGTACGTGGCGGCATGGCGCGAGCTGCACCGGTTCGGGTACGTGTCGTCGGCGGAGCTGCGGCGGCTCGTCGTCGAGCGGTAGTACGGGTCCGGCACCCGGCGCGCATCCTTCCTCGGCGACCGACCAGGATTATTGGCGATCGACTACGATCCTGGGCATGCAGCTCCAGCATCCCTTCCGCACGATCACTCCGACGATCGACGGGGACGTCCTCCGCGTGCTCGCTGGCTCGGATTCCTGGTTCACGGTCGCGCGGATCCGCAGCCTCGCGGGATCGGGATCACCGGAGGGCATCCGCCGCGTCCTTCGTCGTCTGGCGGAGCAGGGCGTGGTCGACACCCAACCGGCCGGGAAGGCCGTGCTGCACAAGCTCAACCGCGACCACCTCGCTGCTCCGGCGATCCTCGACCTCTCGCGTCTCGATCGCGAGCTCCACGACCGCATCCGTGCCGCCCTCGCGGCATTCCGCGTCGCACCCCGGTTCGCCGTCCTCTTCGGCTCGGGGGCTCGGCTCTCCATGAGGCTCGACAGCGACCTCGATCTGCTGCTCGTGAGAGATCGGCCCGCCTCCGACGAATGGTCGGATGACGTCTCGGAGCTCACGCGCCGGATCCATCGGTGGACGGGAAACGACCCACGGATCATCGAGTACGGTCGCGACGACATCCGAGGGGCGGCCGCGGAGGAGCCGCTCCTGGAGTCGATCGCCGACGAGGGGATCGTGTTGACGGGGAGCGCGGCGCGCTTCCGGAAGGAGGTCGCAGGCACATGACGCCGACTCGCGAAGCAGGGCGGACCGAGGCGGACGGTCGATTCCGCAAGGCGAGGCAGTTCGCGGACGCCGCGGAGCTGTTCGCCGACGCGGCCTCCGATGACGCCGACGAGTTCGGCGATGCCTACGTCACCCTCGCGGTGCATTCCGGCATCGCCTCCGGGGACGTCATCTCGATCGTCGCCAGCGGTGAGTACTCCCCGACGGGCAACCACCAGGAGTCGGTGGCGATGCTCCGCCGGGCGGACCCGGATGCGGCCAAGCACCTCGAGAGGCTGCTCGCCCTGAAGACCAAGGCCGGCTACGCGCATCGCCCCGTCTCCTCGGACGACGTCGCCAGGGCGCGTCGCGCACACGAGGCGCTGCTGGACATCGCGTCCGCTGCCGTCGTCGGGTAGCGCTTCGAGGATCCCGTCACGAGCAGCGCGTGGCAGCCAGGTGGCTCTTCACGGAGCAGTAGCGCGCCCCCGATCCCACTATTCCGTTGCGCTGTATGTCGTCCGACTGTACAGTCGGACGACATGAGGAGGGCGAGATGACGAGGGACCCGCTGCTGCCGCTCACCGAGACGGTGGCCTGCATCCTGCTCGCGCTGCGCGAGCCGGCGCACGGGTACGCGATCATGGCGCGCGTCGAGGAGATGAGCGAGGGCGCCGTGCGCCTCGCGCCGGGGACGCTCTACGGCGCCCTCGACACGCTCGTGAAGCAGCGGCTCATCGCGCGGGTGGCGAGCGAGGATCCGCGCCGCAAGGTCTACCTCCTCACCGACAGGGGATCCGAGGTGCTCGGGCAGGACGCCGAGCGGATGGCCCACCTCGTGCGGCTCCACGCGCACGGGCCGGCACGCAGGGAGGGATGACCATGGTGATCAGGTTCTTCGTGGACTTCGACGAGGAGGAGCGCTGGCTCGACCGGATGGCGGCCGAGGGGCGGCTGATGCAGAAGCGGGGGTTCGTCTACTCCTCCACGGACATCGAACCCGGATCCGCGGTCGTGCGGATCGACTACCGGCCCCGCATGAGCGCCGACGACTTCGCCGACTACGTGCAGCTCTTCGCCGACGCGGGCTGGCGGCACATCAGCGGCAGCCGCACGAGCGGGACCCAGCACTTCGCCTCGACGACGGCGGATGCGGTCGCCGACATCTTCTCCGACGCCCGGTCCCGGGCGCAGCGCTACAAGCGCGCGCTCGACGTGAACGCGGCGGTGCTCCTGCCGCTCCTCGTGGTGGTGTCCATCCTCCTGGCGACGGAGGGCTCGGGGTTCCGCCTGGCCTTCTCGCCGGGCGAGTGGTACCTCACGCCGGGCCTGTGGGAGATGCAGGGGTGGCGGTTCGCGGGCGCGTTCCTCTTCGAGTCGGTCTTCGTGGCCCTGCGCGTGGGGCTGCCGTTCCTGATGATCGCCGCGTGCATCGTGATGCTCGTGACGGCGGTGCGCCAGGGGATCCTCTACCGGCGCGCGATCGCGGCGGCGTAGGCGACGCAGCTCTTCCCGCGTTGCCCGCAGCCCTCCGCGTCAGCGGCCGGCGACCGACGCCGCGATCCGATCCGCCGCCTCGACCGGCGTGATGCGCGACGTGTCGACCACCTCCGCGTCCGCGTGCAGCCAGGTGCGGGCGGCCTCGGCGTAGGGCTCGACGCGCGAGAAGCGGAAGGCCGACGGGCCGAGGTCCTGGTCGTGCTGGATCCGGTGGCGGAGCGTGTCCGTGTCCGCGTGCAGCACGAAGTGGCGGATCGGGACGCCGTGCGCGGTCAGACCCCCGCTGATCTCGCGCCAGTACGCCTCGACGAGCACCGTCATCGGCATCACGAGCGTGCCGCCCGCGTACTCGAGCACGCGCCGCGCGGTCTCGACGACGAGCGGCCGCCACGGCGCCCAGTGCTGGAAGTCGTCCGTCGCCGGCAGGCTCGGCCGGACGTCCATGAGCACCTCGCCGACCTTCTCGGCGTCGAGGACGCGGCTGCCGGGGATCCGCTCCTGCACGAGCCGCGCCGTCGTCGTCTTCCCCCGTGCGTCCCGTTGAGCCAGATGATCATGGCCGGAGGCTAGCGGCGGCGCGACGCCCACGGCATCCGCCGGGCGACGTATCCGGCCGCGTCCTGGTCGCCGCCGCGCCGGAGGACCAGGCTGGAGGGGCGGCGGGGACCCGGCCCCGCGCACGCGGAAGGACCCCATGCTCTCGATCGTCTACTCCAGCACCGCCGAGCGGTCCTTCGACGACGTCGACCTCGCCCAGCTCCTGGCCCAGAGCCGCGCGACCAACGCGGCGCACGGGCTGACCGGGCTCCTCGTCCACCGGCAGGGGCGCTTCCTCCAGCTGATCGAGGGGGAGGAGGCCGACGTGCGCGAGCGCATGGCCGCGATCCTCGCCGACGACCGCCACGGCCGGATCGCCACGCTCATGGAGGAGCGGATCACGGAGCGGCAGTTCCCCGACTGGACGATGGGCATGGCCAAGTACGACGCCCGCGTGGCCGAGCGGATCCCCGGCTACCGCGACACCTTCGACGACCTCGAGGGCGAGCGCCCGGACGACGTCATCCGGCCCGCGCTCCGCGAGCTGATCCGCTGGTTCCAGGAGGACACCGGCCGGCTGTCCTGAGGGTCGCGGCCCGACGCGGAGGCCGACGCCGACGACCGCGTCATGCGCTCGGGTACCGGTAGAACCCCTCGCCCGTCTCGACGCCCGTCCTGCCGTGCCGCACGTAGTTCTCGTGGAGGTACTCCGCCCAGGCCCGCACCTTCGGATCCGCCGACATGCGCGCCGTGGCGTACGAGTTGCGGAGGCCGATGGCGTCGTAGATCTGGAACGGGCCGTAGGGGGATCCGGTCGCCGTGCGCCAGGTCGCGTCGATGGTCTCGACGTCGGCGTAGCCGCCCACGAGGAGCTCGGCGGCGGCGCGCATGAACGGCGCGAGCATGGTGTTGAGCACGTAGCCGGACCTCTCCCGCTGCATCACGATCGTGAGCATCCCGGTGTCCGCCGCGTACCGGCGCGCGGCGTCGACGGCGGCCGCGTCGGTGGAGGGGGAGGTCATGATCTCCGCCGTGTTGTAGCGCCAGATGCGGTTCGCGAAGTGCAGGGCCAGGAACCGACCGGGCAGGTGCACCACGTCGACGAGGTCGCTCGGCAGCATGTAGGAGGAGTTCGTGGCGATGATCGCGTCGTCGCGCGCGAGACGCGAGACCGCGTGGTGGAGCTCCCGCTTGACGGAGAGGACCTCGGGCGCCGCCTCGATGACGAGGTCCGCGTCGCGCACGGCCTCGGCCAGGTCCGTCGTGATGCGGAGGGAGGCGAGCGCGGCCGCCGTGCTGCTCGGCGTGGCGCCGGGCACCGCGTCGTCGACGTACGCCGCGGGCAGCCCGGCGAGTCGCCGTCGGGAGGCGTCGAGCGCCGTCTCGCTGATGTCGTAGGCGGTGACGCGTCGGCCGTGGAACGCCGCGTGGAAGGCGATCTGCGAACCGAGCGTGCCGATCCCCAGCACGGCCACGCTCCGGATGTCGGGCATGGGGGACCTCCTGGGCGGCGGGACTGCGCGACCCACGAGGAGCGGGTGCCGGATGACGCCCGGCCGCCTTTCGCGCCCGGTCGTCTGCGTCACGGTAGCCAGCCGCCGTCCGGCCCGGGCCCGTCCTCCTCAGGAGCGCCGGGCCCGCCGTCGCTCAGGCGGCCGGCGCCGCGCTCCGCCAGAAGCCCGCGAGGAGATCCGCGCTCGCCTCCGGCTGGTCGACCTGCGCGGAGTGGCCGGCGTCCGCGATCACCTCGTAGCGGGCCCCCGCGCGCGCGGCCATGTCGCGCTGCCACTCCTGCGGCCAGGCGTCGTCGGCGTCGCCGTGGGAGACGAGCGCCGGGAGTCCGGTCGCGCGCAGCTCGTCGACGCGGTCGGTCTGCGCCTGCATGATCTCCAGCGCGCCCAGCAGCTGTGCCGACGCCGTGCCGACGAGGCGCGTGCGGAACCACTCCACCTCGGGGTCGTCGCCGTCGAGCTGCTCGGGAAGGAACCACAGCGGCCAGAGCCCGGCGCTGCCGGACGCGCGGACGGCCGCGATCTGCTCGGCGCGGTCGGCGCGGCTGCGCGGGCCCGAGTTCCAGTGCACGTAGCTGGCGAAGCGGCCGGGGTCGCGGATCACGGCCTGCAGGCCGACGACGCCGCCGAAGCTGTGGCCGAGGAGGTGCACGGGGCCGAGGGGCGCGGCGGGGGCGGTGCCGGTCGCGACGTGACGGCCCCCGGATCCGCCGACGCCCGCGAGCGCGTCGACCACGTGGTGCACGTCCTGGCCGAGGGTCTCGAGCTCGTAGCCGGAGGCGTCGACGGGCGGCTCGGCCTGGCCGGGGCCGGTCGATCCCCACTGCCCGCGCTGCGAGAACGCCACGACGGTGAAGCCGCGGTCGGCGAGCGGACCCATGACCGGGAAGAAGTCCTCCTTCGATCCCGTGAAGCCCGGCACGAGCAGCGCGACGGGCGCCGTCGCCGGGTCCCCGGTGCGGGCGGGCACGCGGACGGCGGACAGCCGGGCCGCCGGGACCTCGATCGTCAGGTCCTCCGCGTCCTCGGGCCGGTGCTCGGACAGGGTGCGCGGGGCGTGGGCGTCGGTGCTCATGTCGTCAGCGTAGGCCGGGGGTGGGGCGGTGGCGCGGTCGTCAAGCCGCATCCACCACCGGCAGCGTCAGGCGGAAGCGCGCGCCCGCGCCCGGGACGGCGGGCAGGCAGACGAGGTCGCCGCCCTGGGCGCGCGCGAGCGCGCGGGCGATGGAGAGGCCGAGGCCCGCGCCGCCGTGCTGGCGGTCGCGGCCGTCGTCGAGGCGTACGAGGCGGTCGAAGACGCGCTCGCGGTCGGCGTCGGGGACGCCGGGGCCGTCGTCGGCCACCGTGATCCGCACGGTGCCGTCCGCGGGCGCCTCCGCCGTCACGCGCACCTCGGACGCGGCGTAGCGGGCGGCGTTCTGCAGGAGGTTGTCGAGCACCTGGGCGAGCCGGTCGGGATCCGCGCGCACGGCCGGGGGAGCGGCCGGCACGTCGGCGGTGATGCGCGTGCCGGGCGTGCGGGCGCGCTGCTGCGCGACGGCCGCCTCCATCACCGGCGGGAGGCGCACCGGGCGCCCCTCGACGGAGAGGCCCTCGTCGAGGCGCGCCATCGTGAGCATGTCGTCGACGAGGCGGCCCGCGCGGATCGCCTCGCGCACGACGTGCACCGCCAGGCGCTCGCGCTCCTCGGCGCTCGGGTCGGCGCGCACGAGGGCGTCGGCGGAGGCGCGGATCCCGGCGACGGGCGTCCGCAGCTCGTGGGCGGCGTCCGCGACGAACGCGCGCATCCGCGCCTCGGCCGCGAGGGCCTGGCGCTCGGCGTGCTCGATGTCGTCGAGCATCTCGTCGAAGGCGACGGCGGTGCGGCCGAGCTCCGTGGTCGGACGCGTGGGGCGGAGGCGGCGGCCCCGGTCGCCGCGGCCGATGGAGCGGGCGACGCCCGTCATCGCCTCGAGCGGCCGGAGCGTGCCGCGCACCACCACGACGAGCGCGACCGCCGCGAGCACGAGGAACGCCAGGGAGGCGACCGCGAGGATCCCGCGGAGGGAGGCGAGCGTGCCGTCCACGGATCCGGTGCCCGCCGACAGCTCGAGCACCGTTCCGTCGCTGAGGTCGGAGCGCAGGGTGATCCCGTCGGCCGAGGAGCTCACGGAGCTCGCGGTGACGGAGACGGCGTCGGCGCGCGGCGTCGCCGGGGTGCTGACGGATCCGGGGGCGTCGCCGAGCGGATCCGGCCCCGGCAGCGCGCCGCCGAGAGGATCCCGGCCCGGACGCACCGAGACGGCCCCGCCGTCGGGGCTCGTGATCTGCACGGCCACGCCCTGCGCGCTCAGCCGCTCGGCGAGCGCGTCGTCGTCGAGCACGCCCACGAGCGCGGCGGCGGCGGACGCGCGGTCGGCGAGCCGGTCCTGGATCTGCTGCCGCAGCTGCGCGCCGAGGATCGCCTGCACCGTGAGCGACAGCGCCACGAGGAGCACCGCGAGGAGCGCGAGCACGGCGAGGACCGTGCGGGTGCGGAGGGATCCGGTGCGCAGCGGCGCGTCGGGCCCCGCGGCGGGAGCGAGGCCGTGCGCGAGGCGCCGCGCGCGGGCGACCGCGCTCACGCCTCCACCCGGTAGCCGAGCCCGCGGACGGTGTGCAGGAGCCGCGGCCCGTGCGCCTCCATCTTCTTGCGGAGCGCGCTGATGTGGACCTCGACGAGGTTCGGATCCGCGTGGTCGTACCCCCACACCTGCGTGAGCAGCTGCGTCTTCGACAGCGTGCGGCCGCGGTGGGCGGCGAGGTAGGCGAGCAGCTGGAACTCGATGGAGGTGAGGTCGAGCGGCTCGCCGCCGCGGCGCGCGAGGCCGGAGTCGGGATCCACCAGCAGGTCGCCGATCTCGACCACGGACGCGAGCCGCCCGCGCCTCCGGAGCACGGCGCCGACGCGCGCGACGAGCTCCGCGAGCGCGAACGGCTTGACGATGTAGTCGTCGACGCCCTGGCCGAAGCCGCGCAGGCGGTCCTCGACGGCGTCGCGCGCGGTGAGCATGATGACGCTCGCGTCGCTCCAGCGGCGGATCCCCTCGGCCAGCCGGATGCCGCTCGGGCCGGGGAGCATCCAGTCGAGCACCACGAGGTCGGGCAGGAACCCCTTGACCTCCTCCTCGAGCTCGACGCCCGAGGCGAGGCCGCGGACGACGAAGCGCTCGGCGGCGAGGGTGGACACGACGGCGGCGCGGATGGCCTCGTCGTCCTCGACCACGAGGACGCGTGCGGGAGGGAGCATGAGCCGACTGTAGGAGGCCCGGATGGGCGATCCCGGCCGCATGTCCGCCCGGGGCGCGGAACTTAAGCAGGACTTCAGATCCGCTGCCGAGCCTGGCTGTACCGACCCGGCGCACCCCGCGCCGCGGCGGACACGGAAGGAACACCATGGACGACACCATCACGGTCTTCGAGAAGGGCCGCGGCACGGGGACGCCCGCGCCGCGGAAGCGCCGCGCGGGCATGGCCGTCGGCATCGCCGGCGCCTCCCTCGGCCTCGTCGCGCTCTTCTCCTCGGCGGCGTTCGCCGACGGGAACGGCGGCGACGCCAGCGGATCGACCGGATCCGGGAGCGGCACGACCGCGACCTGCCCCGCGCCGCCCGCGCTGCCGGACGGATCCACGCCGCCCGCGCTCCCCACGCCGCCCACGAACGCGGACGGCACCCCGGCCACGCCGCCGACCCCGCCGACCAACGCCGACGGATCCGCGGCCACCGTGCCCGCGCCGCCCACGAACGCGGACGGGACCCCGGCGACGCCGCCCACCCCGCCGACGCCGCCGACGAACGCCGACGGATCCGCGGCCACCGTGCCCGCGCCGCCGACGAACGCGGACGGCACCCCGGCGACGCCGCCCACCCCGCCCACGCCGCCCACGAACGCGGACGGCACCCCGGCCACCCCGCCGGCCCCGCCCGCCGACGGCTGCGCGCCGCCCGCCCCGCCCGTGGGCGCGGACGGCAAGGCGCCCACCCCGCCCGCCGCCCCCGCGGCCCCCGGAGCGACGGGCGGCGCCACCGCCCCCGCCGCCCCGGAGCAGTCTGGCGACGGATCCGCCACGACGCCGGCGCCCACCTCCGGCAGCTGACCGGATCCATCCCCTCCGGCCGGGGCCCGCGTCACCCGCGGGTCCCGGCCGCACGTCTGCCAGGCTGGCCGGGTGACCGCCACCGTCCCCGCGCCCGCGCCGCTCGTCGGCGCCCACGTCCGCCTCGAGCCGCTCACGCCCGACCACGTCCCCGCGCTGCACGCCGCCATCGCCCACCCCGCGGTGTTCGCCGGCGGCTTCGGCGGCGGCGCCGCGGGCCTCCGCCCGGATCCGGCCGGGTTCGCGGAGTGGGCGCGCGGCTACTTCCGCTGGGACGACCTGCCGCACGCGGTGATCCTCGTCGGCGGCCCCCACGATGGCGAGCTCGTCGGCACCAGCACCCTCACCGACCTCGACGTGCCGCGCGAGCGGATCCACCTCGGCTGGACCGCGTACGACCCGCGCGTCTGGGGCACCGTCGTCAACGCCGAGGCCAAGCGCCTCCTGCTCGGCCTCGCGTTCGACTCCGGGTTCGGACGCGTGGAGCTCCAGGCCGACGCGCGCAACGACCGGTCGCGCGCCGCGATCCTCCAGCTCGGCGCGACCCTGGAGGGCGTCCGTCGCCGCGACCAGCGCCGCGCCGACGGCACCTGGCGCGACGCCGCGGTGCACTCGATCCTCGTCGACGAGTGGCCGGCCGTGCGCGCGGGCCTCGACGCCCGCATCGCCGCCCACGAGGGCCGGCCGGTGCTGTTCCGCACGCCGCCCGCGTGAGCCGGATCCGCGTCGCGGGCACGTCCGGCGCCTGACGGCGTCGCCGCGTCAGCCGGCGGTCGGGCCGGGGTCGTCCCGGTCGAGGCCGAGGTCCGCGTCGAGGTCGAGGTCGAGGTCGAGGTCCGCCGGATCCGTCGGCCCGGCCGGGTAGTGGAACCGCAAGCCGACCGCGTCGATGCGGCCCGTCCAGACCATGTCCGGGCCGACGCGGCGCAGCGGCGGAGCACGTCCGCGAGCCCGAGCTCCGCGATCCAGTCCTCGATGATGTCGCGGCGGCTCGCGGCGGCGTACGCGTCGGCGCTCCCGGTGAAGTGCACGAAGTCGGCGTCCCCCACCTGCCACGCCAGCGGGCGCAGGCCCCGGCGGCGGCCCTCGTCGTTCCAGGCGACGGCGATCATCAGCTCGATGTCCTCGAAGCGCATCGAGCGCCGTCCGAGGGGAGCGTGCGCGTCCCCGGTCATGGGCGGCCCCTCTGTCGTGGTGCGGGGGAGTGCGGGCACGTGCGCGGGCGGGCGGCGGATCCGCCGCGGGAGAGAGGGGGGGGGGAGGGGGGGGGGAGAGGCGGGGTGGGCCGGGAGCGGGTGGTGCGGGCGGTTCGCGACGCTCCCGGTGCGCCGGCGCACCGAGCCCGAGCCCGGCCAGCGCGCTATCGCGTGCCGGGCCCTGCTCCCAGCCCTCCCTGTTCGGGTCGGAGACCTGGTGTGACCGCGCGATTCCGCTGGGCTGTCGCGCTCCTGCGGCTCCGGACGACGTCCCCAGCGACGGGTGACCGCTCGGGACTGAGGTGAAGCTATGCCGCGGCGGCCCGGCGCGCCAGGCCCCGGCCCGAACGGGGGCGCTGCTGCGGTCCGGCCGGCGGACGCCGTGCCGCCGCCACGACGCGGGCGCCGCCGTCCCGCTGCGCGGCGACGGGGGCGACGCCGGCGTGCTCGAGGTCGTCCTCGCGCCCGGTGATGCGGATCGAGTGCACCCGCAGCGGCGTCCCCGCGCTGCCCTCGGCCACGCGGATCACCGCGGGCCCGCGCTCCATGCGCAGGTCGAGCGTCGTGGAGCGGCGCGCGGCCCCGGGTTCGAGCGGCGGGTAGCGGACGGTGCGCGTGTGCGCGCGGTCGAGCGCGAAGCCGAGCGCGAGGGGCACGGCGGCGGCGTGGTCGTAGGTCACCGTGACGGAGTGCACGCCCGACTCCTCCGCCACGACGGCGAAGTCGAGGTAGCTGCGGCTGCCGGGGTCGGCGTCGGGCGGTGTCGGGCTCGCGTGGACGCGGGCGGCGTCGACGGCGGGGTAGCAGCGGACGTGGGCGATTCCATGCCTCCGGGGGTGGGCATCATGTCGACGTCCGCGCGATCGGCCCGGCGTCGTCGCCGGTCGGATCCTGCGGACACCCGATGCTGCGAGGAGCAGCGGCGCGGCGCGGCCGGTGGGTGGCCGGCGCGGGCATCGGGGCGGGACCGCGCACGGGATCCCGGGTGACCGGTCGGCACGTCGTTCGGCTCTGGCGATGCAGGGCGACGGCCTCACCCTACGGCGTCGGCGGGCGTCGCGGTGCCCCGCGCCCCGGACGGGGGCGGCCACCGCCGCGTACCCTCGGGACGGACGGCAGGGGGAGCGATGGGCGACGCGGCGGCGCGGACGGGGACCGACGGCGGTGGCGATGCGGAGGCCCGGCGGACGGCTCGGCTGCCGACCCGCGGATCGCTCCACCACGTGGAGCTGCAGGTGCGCGACCTCGAGCGGGCGCTCGCGACGTGGGGCTGGATCCTCGGCGAGCTCGGCTACCGCGAGGACGCGCGCTGGCCGGACGGCGCGAGCCTCCGCCTCGGCGACGCGTACGTGGTCATCGCCCGGGCACCCCGCGACGCCGCGCACGACCGCCGCGGCGCGGGCCTCAGCCACCTCGCCTTCCACGCGGGATCCGCGGCCGACGTCGACCGCCTCTGGGACGCGGCGCCGGCTCACGGTTGGTCGCGCCTCTACGCCGACCGCCACCCGTTCGCCGGCGGCCCGGACCACCGCGCCGCCTTCCTCGAGGACGCCGAGCGCTTCAAGGTGGAGCTCGTCGCCGATCCCGGGACCTGACGCAGCTCCGCGCACGGACGCCGCCCCGCCTCGTGCCTCCGGGACGCCCGCCTGAGACTCGAGTCGCGGACGGCTGAGCCCGACGTCGGGAGCCTCCGCCTGCGACTCGAGTCGCAACCCGGGTGCCGACTCCCGCCCCCTGTGCCGCGGGCGTCGACCCGGGAGCGTGGGATGCATGGACACGACACCCCGCTCCACCTCCTCTCCCGCCGCGGCGCCGCGCCGCGCGACCCGCCGATCCCGGCGGCTCGCCCCCGTCGTCGGCGCCCTCGCGCTCGCCCTGGCGCTGCCGTTCGCGCTGGGCGCCGCCACGACCGCCGGCCCCGCGGATCCGCCGCCGCCCGCCCCGCCCCAGCACCAGCCGGGCGGGCACGACCTCCAGAAGGACGACGTCGACGCCTGGCTCGACGGCGTGGTCGGCTCCGCGCTGCCGACGACCGGCATCCCCGGTGCCGCTGTGTCGGTGGTCGCCGACGGCCAGGTGCTCACCTCCCGCGGCTACGGCCTCGCCGACACCGGCACCGAGGGCTCGCCCGCCCGCGCGGTGGATCCGGCCGACACGCTCTTCCGCGTCGGCTCCGTCTCGAAGGTGGTCTCCGCCACCGCCGTGATGCAGCTCGTGGAGGAGGGCCGCCTCGACCTCGACGCCGACGTGCAGCAGTACCTCGACTTCGACCTCGACACCCCGAAGGGCACGGTGACGCTCCGGCACCTGCTCACCCATACCGCCGGGTTCGAGGAGGTCATCACGGGCCTGATCGGCGCGCCCGGCTCGGAGCGCGCCCTCGGCGACGTGATGAGGACGGATCCGCCCGAGCAGGTCTTCGTCCCCGGCACCACCCCCGCCTACTCGAACTACGGCGCCAGCCTCGCCGGCTACGTCGCCGAGCGCGTGGGCGGCATGCCGTTCGTCGACCTCGTGCAGCAGGAGGTGCTCGACCGCGCCGGGATGACCTCGTCCTCCTTCGCGCAGCCGCTGCCCGCCGACCTCGATGCGCGCCTGGCGAAGGGCTACCCCGACGACGCGCAGCCGTCGTACCCGACCGAGGTCGTCAACGCGGCCCCCGCCGGCGCGCTCTCGGCGACCGCCGAGGACATGGCCCGCTTCATGCTCGGCCACCTCGGCGACCTGCCGGAGGACCGGGCCCTGCTGGATCCCGCCACCCTCGACGAGATGCACCGCCCGGCCCTCGACGCGGACCAGCTCGGCACGTTCGCCGCCGGCCAGCGCATGGACCTCGGCTTCTTCGACGACAGCACGCCCGGCATCCGCGCGTTCGGCCACGACGGCGACACCAACGTCTTCCACACGGCCATGCGCATGTTCCCGGACAGCGACGCCGGGATCTTCGTGACGTTCAACGGCAACGGCCGCGACGCCGTCGACACCCTCGAGCTCCGCACCGCCGTGCTCCAGGGCTTCGCCGACCGCTACCTGCGCGAGGACGACGGCGCGACGGGCGCCACGGCCGGCGCGTCGGAGGCTGCTGCCGCGGGCGATCCCGAGGCCGCCGCCGAGCTCGCCGGGACCTGGCTGTCCTCCCGCTCCCCGTTCTCGAACCCGGGCGCGCTCCTCAGCCTCAGCGGGCAGACCGAGATCGTGCCCCGCGCCGACGGCACCATCGCCGTCACGCCGAAGCCGCTCGGCATCACCACGGGCGTCTACGAGAAGGCGGGCGACCACCTGTGGCGCGAGGTCGGCGGCGACGCCCTGCTCGCGACCCGTGCCTCCGCCGAGGGCGGGCCGGTCGACGCGATCACGTGGGGCGCGTCGTTCACGATGCTCCGGGCCGAGCCGTGGCAGGCCGCGTCCGTCGTGATCCCCGGGCTCCTCGCCGCGGTCGCCGTGCTCGTCGTGTCGGTGGTCGTGTGGCCGACGACGGCCATCGCCGGCATCGGGCGCCGTCGCCGGGCCCGCCGCGACGGATCGGACGAGGCCGTCGCCGTGCCGCGCCCCCGCCGCAGCCGGACGCTGCTCCTGTCCCGCATCGGCCAGGCCGTGACGCTCGTGGCGCTCCTCGGCTGGACCGCCGCCGCCGTGCAGGCGCTCTCCCTCGTCGACGTCCCGGCCGGGCAGCTCCGCGTCCTCCAGGTGCTGCAGGTGCTCGGCGCGCTCGCCGTGATCCCCGCCGCGCTGGCCGCCTGGCAGGCGATCCACGCCCGTCGGGGCGCGTGGATCGTCGCGGGCCGGATCCTCGTGGTCGTCGCCCTGGTCGGCATCGCGGCCTTCGCGGTCGGCTTCCGGCTCCTCGCGCCGAGCGTGAGCTACTGATGCGCGGCGGGGGCGGGCCGTCCGCCTGGCATGCTCGGGAGGTGACCGATCCGACCCCCGACCGCGCGGACGCGGACCGCGCCACCGCGGACCGCGCCACCGCGGCGGCGCGCGCCGATGCGGCCCGTGCCGCCGCGACCGCCGCCGCCGTCCGGCCGCGGGGCGCGCTCGCCGACCGGATCCGCGCCGCGCTCGGCCGCGTCGGCATCCGCACCGACGCCGGGCGCGACGCGGCGGCCGCGGCCGCCTGGGCGCTCCTCACGATCCCGCTGCTCGGCGTGCTCGCCGCGCTCGTCTGGTCGGACGGCACCGCCCGCAGCATGTCGCCGGCGCAGGGCGGGGTCATCGCGATCCTCGCCGTCGTGCAGTGCGCGCCCCTCGCGTTCCGGCGGCGGCACCCGCGCTCGACCCTCCTCGCGGTCTCGCTCCTCCAGGGGGCGCTCGTCGCGGTGCTCCCGCCGCAGTTCGGGTTCTGGGCCGCGGCGCCCGTCGTCGCGGCCTACACGGTGGGGGCGCTGCTGCCGCCGGCCTCCGCCGTCCGCATCGTGGTCGCCGCCGTCGGCATCGAGGCGGTGGGCGCGACCCTGGCCGCGACGGGACAGGTGCGGGCGCTGCTCGTGCCCACGGCGGTGGACGCGCGGTTCGGCGTCGACACGGTCGTCTCGGCCGCGTCGATCCTCGTCAGCGGCCTGCTCATCGCCGCCGCGAGCGCCGCCGTCGGATCCTGGGTGGCGCTCCGCCGCCGCCACGACGGCGACGTGCTCGCCCGGGCGGCCGAGACCCTCGAGCACCAGGCCGCGCTCGGCCGCGCCGCGATCGCCGCCGAGCGCACCCGCATGGCGCGCGAGCTGCACGACGTGGCCGCGCACCACCTCACCGCGCTCGTGGTGCAGGCGGGCGCCGCCGAGCGGCTGGTGGACCTCGATCCGGAGCGCGCCAAGGACTCGCTCCGCGGGATCCGCGTGCAGGGCCGCGAGACGCTCGACGCGCTGCGCTCCATCGTCGGGATCCTCCGGCAGACCTCCGACGCCGAGGGCGGCGACGGCGCGGGCACCGCTCCGGTGCCCGGCCTCGGCGACCTGCCCGAGCTCGTGGCGGCCGCCCGCGCCGCCGGCACCGAGGTGGAGGAGCGCACGACCGGCGACGCCCCGCCGCTCGCGCCGCTGGCCGACGTGACCGCGTACCGCACCGTGCAGGAGTCCCTCGCGAACGCGCGCCGGCACGCGCCGGGGTCCGCGGTGACGCTGACCGTCGAGGCCGAGCCGACCCGCATCGCCCTCACGGTCGAGAACGCGCTGCCGGCCGCGGCCCCCGCGACCGCGCCCGGCTACGGGCTCGTCGGGATGCGCGAGCGGGCCGCGCTCGTCGGCGGCCGCCTCGAGGCGGGCCCGACCGCGCGCGGCACGTGGCGCGTCCGCCTCGAGCTGCCGGTCGAGCCCGCCGCCGTCGACCGGACGGCCGGCGCGTGATCCGCGTGGTCCTGGTCGACGACCAGTCCATCGTGCGCGCGGGCTTCCGCGTCGTGCTGGAGACGGCCGGCGGCATCGAGGTGGTCGGCGAGGCGTCCGGCGGCCGCGAGGCCGTCGCGCTGGTCGGCCGGCTCGCGCCCGACGTCGTCGTGATGGACGTGCGGATGCCCGGCGGCGACGGCATCGAGGCGACCCGCGCCATCACGGGAGCCGACGCCGACGCGGACGCGGACGCGGTGACCGTGACCCCCGCCGGATCCCCGCCCCGCGACGACCGCGCCCCCGCCGTCCTCGTCGCCACCACCTTCGACCTCGACGAGTACGTCTTCGGCGCGCTCGAGGCCGGCGCCCGCGGCTTCGTGCTCAAGGACGCCGAGCCCGAGGAGTTCATCCAGGCCGTGCGCGCGCTCGCCGCGGGGCAGGCCGCGCTCGACGGCGTCACCACCCGCCGCGTGATGGCGGAATTCACGCGCCGCCGCGCCGCCTCCGCCGTGCACCCGGGCGCCGACGTCCTCACGCCGCGCGAGCAGGACATCGTGCGGCTCCTCGGCGACGGCCTCTCCAACGACGAGATCGGCGGCCGGCTCGTGATCGAGACGAGCACCGTGAAGTCGCACCTCACCCGGATCATGACGAAGCTCGGCACGCGCGACCGCCTGCAGACCGTCGTCTGGGGCTACCGCTCGGGCCTCCTGCCCTGACCCGGGCCGCCGCTCCGCGCGACGCGCCCGGGACGTCCCGCGGGGTCGCGGCCTCCGCCCGGCGCGTTCGCCCGGGATCCACCGTCCATGCCGCGAACGTCCATGGAGAGCGTCCGGCGCTCCCAGCCGCGACGTGGTCTGATGGATCCATGGAACCCATCTACACCGCTATCGCGCACGCCTCCGGCGGAGGACGCGACGGACACGTCCGCAGCGAGGACGACCGCATCGACTTCGACACCCGTCCCCCCAAGGAGATGGGCGGCTCGGGCGAGGGCACGAACCCGGAGCAGCTCTTCGCCGCCGGGTACAGCGCCTGCTTCCTGGGCGCCACCCACCTCGTCGGCAAGAACGCCGGCGTCGACACGAAGGACGCGGGCGTCTCCGCCAGCGTCTCCATCGGCGACAACGGCCAGGGCGGCTTCGGCCTCGCCGTCGAGCTCGACGTCTACCTCCCCAACGTGGCGCCCGAGCGCCGCCAGGAGATCGCGGACGCGGCCCACCAGGTCTGCCCGTACTCCAACGCCACGCGCGGCAACATCGACGTGAAGGTCACCATCGTCGACTGACCGGCACCGCACGACCCGCGAGGCGGGCGTCCCCCGATGGGGACGCCCGCCTCCGTCGTCCAGGGGCGGATGGGTAGGGTCGGACCATGCCTGAGAACACCGGCCCCGCAGGGGCTCCCCTCGACGACGACGCCCGTGCCGCCCTCGAGGAGCTGGGGGAGATCCGCGGCAGCATCGACAACATCGACGCCGCCCTCGTGCACCTGCTGGCCGAGAGGTTCAAGTTCACCCAGTCGGTCGGCCGGCTGAAGGCCGCGCACGGGCTGCCCGCGGCGGATCCCGAGCGCGAGCGCCGCCAGATCCTCCGCCTCCGCGCCCTCGCCGAGGAGTCGCGCCTCGACCCCGCCTTCGCGGAGAAGTTCCTGAACTTCATCGTCGCGGAGGTCATCCACCACCACACGCGGATCGCCGAGGACCAGGGCGCGTCGACCTCCGCGGTCGCGCCCGAGGACGGCGGCCCGACGGCCTGACCCGTCAGGCCGCGGGGGCTCAGGCCGCGGGGGCTCAGGCCTCCGGGGCTCACGCCTCCGGGGCTCAGGCCACCGGGTACGCCTCCCGCAGCACGCGCTCCAGCAGCTCCGCCACCGCGCCCGGGCCCGACGCGGGAGCCGCCGCCTCGACGCCCGCGTTGTAGTTCGTGTTCGTGTTCACGTCGTAGGTCACGACGCGGCCGTCGGTCGTCTCGATGAACTCGATGCCCGCGACCTCGATCCCGAGCCCGGCGAGGAACGCGACGTAGCGCTCCACGATCGGGCTCTCGGCCGTGATGTCCTCCCGCAGCGAGAAGATCGTGTCGCCCGGCTGCTGCGCGATGGTCGCGCCGGGCGGCATCACGAGGGCGCCGGTCGCCGGGTCGATCGCGCATGCGTCCGCCGGGCACAGCTGGTAGCCGCCGCGCGCGGTGTCGGCCTGGATCGCGTAGACGAAGCGCCCGCCCACGATCTCCACCCGAGTGACCCGCGGCGTCGCCGCCTCGAGGAACTCCTGCAGCAGGGTGATCCCGTCCTGCGGCTCCTCGAAGTCGGGCCCCTCCACGTAGGCGGCCAGCTCCTCGACGCTGTCGAACCGGCGGACGCCGAGGCCCTTGCCGCCCTGGTTGTGCTTGGTGATGAACGGCGTCGGCAGGCCGCGCGCCGCCTCGACGATGCGGTGGCTGCCGATCACGGCGCGCGTCCGCGGCACCTCGATCCCGGCGGCGCGCAGGGCCGTGAGCTGGTCGACCTTGCTCACCTCGAGCTCGATGGTGCGGCGCCCGTTGACCGTCCGGCGGCCGTGCGCCTCGAGCCACGACATGAGCCCGCGCGTGTAGTCCTTGGAGAGCGCGTGGTCGCGCGTGTGGGCCGAGGCGCTGATCCTCGACCAGAAGATCCCCTCGGGCGGTGCCTCGTCGATCTCGAGCACGCCGTCGGTCAGCAGCCACTCCTCGTAGGGGACGCCGCGCGCGTCGAGCGCCTCGGCGAACGGCCCGAACCACTCGGGGTTCTCGTGGATGGCGAATACCTTCGGTGCGGTGGTCATCCCCCCAGGCTACGAGGCCGCGCGCGCCGCGCCGGACGCGTGACGCGCGGCGTCCCGGCGACCGCCCGGCGTCAGCGCAGCCGCACGAGGGCCTGCACGGGCAGGTGGTCGCTCATCATGCGGCCCTGCCAGGCGAAGTCGTTCACGGCGGCGGCGCGGACGTCGACGCGCTCGCTCACGAGGATCCAGTCGATGCGCGGCGCCCCCACCACCGGCGGCCGGTAGTCGGGGAACGTGCCGAACGCCGGGGTGGCCTGGCGCGCGGTGTCGAGCCAGGAGTCGCGGAGGCCGCCGCGGCGCGTGAGCGCGTCGTAGGGCGTGGAGTCGACGGGCGCGTTGAAGTCGCCCATGAGCACGAGCGGGAGGCCGGCGAAGCGCGTGCGGACCAGCTCGGCGATGGCCTCGGCCGCGCGGTCGCGGGCCTCGGCGACGTCGTGGTCGAGGTGCGTGTCGAGCACCACGAGCGGGAGGCCGGTCGCCTCGTCCTGGAAGCGGGCCCAGGTGAGGATGCGCGGCATGGGGTTGCCCCACGTCATGCTGCCGATCACGTCGGGGGTGTCCGAGAGCCACATCACGTCGTGCTCGAGGAGCGTGAGGCGGGACGCCTGGTAGAAGATCGCCCCGTGCTCGCCGTGGCTGCCGCCCTCGCGGCCCTGCCCGACCATGCGGTACGACGGCGGCAGCGCCTTCTCGATCGCCTGGATCTGCGGCCACAGCGCCTCCTGCACGCCGAGCACCGTGGGCCGCTCCTGCTGCAGGAAGCGGGTCAGCGGCTCCTGGCGCTCGGGCCAGTGGTCGGCCTCGCCGGGGCGGGTGCCGTGCCACGGCATCCGCACGTTGAGCGAGATCAGGTGGATGTCGTCGCCGGTCGTCGGGCCGATCGCGGGGGTCATGTCGTCCATTCAACCGCGCCCGCCCGATCGCCGCGTCGCGGCGCGGCGCCAGGCGGACATGCGGTGCCCCGCGCGGGCGGCCGTCCGCGCGTCAGCAGCCGGGCGTGACGAGCGCCTTGACGAAGGCGCCCGACTGGTACGTGTACTGCGAGATCCACTGGCGGAGGCTGAAGTCCACCGGGTCCTCGACCACCATCAGGTCGCCGTCGAAGCAGCGGTCGAAGAGCAGCTCGGTGCGGGTGACGTGCGGCGTCCAGGTGATGACGATGGCGCTCGTCCACCCGTTCTCCTCCGACTTGTCGCGGAGGTAGCGGGCCTCGCCCTGCGTCGTGAACGGCGACGGGGTGTCGCACGTGACCGGGTAGGGGAACTCGCCGTTGCACGCCGCGAGCTCGCCGGCCGACTGCGGGCCGGTGGGCGGCACGGAGAAGACGACGGTGTCGGAGTAGCCCTCGTCCACGAGCTTCGCCGCGAGGTCACGGCGGGTGGGGTTCGGCGGGCCGATGACGTAGATCACGTCGGCCTTGTCCGGCTGGCTCGCGGGCGGGAACACGAAGAGCGGGATGCCGGCGAGGAGCCACGCGAGCAGGAGCACGAAGAGGGCGAGCAGGGCGCGCAGGATCCATCGGCGGACGCGGCCGCCCCGACGGGCGGGGGTGGGGGTGGTGCTGGGTGTCAACGTGCGCTCTCTGCCTGGTGGATCCGCGGGTGACGGCGGGCGGGCGTGCGGGGCTCGGGTGCCCGCGTCGGCTCGACGAGCCTATGCGGCGGACCGGTGGATGACGACGCCCCCATCCGGGGAGGGAGCGCGGGCGTCGTCGGGGCGGTGGGGCGGATCAGCCGCCCGTCGAGCAGGGCACCAGCGTGATGTCCGACTCGAGCGGGCGCACGAGGGGCGTGTGGCGGACCTCGAGCGGCCCGGCGTCGTCCGCGGCCGGCATCGTGAACGTGACCCGGACGGTCTTCGTGTCCTGCGGCGCGAGCTCGGTGCGGATGCGGATCATGCCGCGCCCCATGTCGGTGCCGCGCGCCTCCTCGGTGGTGAGGTCGGCCTCGGTCGACCACCCGGTGACGGTGGAGCCGACGGGGCCGTAGACGAGCAGGTCGTCGAACTGGCGGCCCTTGGCGACGCCGTCGAGGCCCGTGACGTAGCGGGGGAGGCTCGTCGCGGCGTCGAGCGGGGCGATGCTCGTCATGTCGACGTCGACCGTGTAGGTGGTCGTGTCGGCGCAGGTCTCCGCCTGGATCCGGGACGCCGAGCGGAGGTAGTAGCTCATCTTGGATCCGGAGCCGATGTCGTTGAAGAACAGCCCGATGGACGTCTGCTCGGCGTTGTCGTCCGGCAGCGCGCCGCTCAGCGGCCCGCCCTCGATGAGCGCCTGCTCCTCGGGCACCGTGCTCCACATGAGGAGCCGCCGCTCGTCGATGGCCCGGTCGAGCGCCGTGACCAGCGGGACGACGGGCGGGGTGTCGGTGACGAGCTTGGCGAAGATGGTGCCGGCCGCGCTGGCGAAGTAGCGGTCCTGCGCGAGGTAGTCGGGGTACTGGCTGTAGACCGCGCCGAGGAGGACCGGCACGGCGTTCTGCGCGTCGAGCACGTCGCCCGTGGCCAGCGTGATGGGGCCGGTCGCCTCCAGCAGGTAGCTGAGCGCGATGGGGTCGAACGACAGCACGCCGTCGACCCGGTCGCCGAGGTACCGCTCCCAGTACGCCTTCGCGAGCGCGCCCGAGGTGGGGAAGTCGGGGAACATCGTGATGTTCTGCTCGAACCGGTCCGAGCGCGGCTCGACGAGGCGCACGGTCTCGTCCGGCACGTCGCCCTGGCGGACGTTGCGCGGGAAGTCGTTGCTCGACGCCTGCTTCGCGATCCGCACGGCGCCGTCCTCGACGGTCAGCAGCACGAGCGCGGCGGGGTTGCCGCCGGTGGAGCGGACCTCGGCGTTGTTCTGGAACATCAGCAGGTAGTTGCGGGCGCCGTCGGCGCCGAGGAGGGCGGGCAGCGCGCCCGTGACCTCGGCGAAGGTGTCGGCCGTGGCCTGCGTGCTCGACAGCGTCTCGTCCATCAGGTCGACGTCGTCCCGGACCTGGGCCCAGAGGGCGTCGCGGTCGATGGCGTCGACCTCGGAGCGGGCGCCGGCGAGGCCCCGGGAGGCGGTGTCGACGGTCTCGCCGAGGGAGCGGATCCCGTCGAGGTCGATGCGCCCGAGCACGGGCGTGAAGGCGGAGAGGGAGACCTCGGTGGCGGGCGTCACGACGTCGGTCGCGAGCCGGTCGGTCGCCGACGCCAGCACGCGCGCGGCGTGCAGGTTCGGGCCGACGGCGGGGACCCACTCGTATGCGGCGAGCACGCCGTCGTCCGCCGCGTCGGCCGCGGCGGCCGTGTGCTCGCGGAGCTCGGCGGCGCCGGCCTTCGCGGCGTCGACATCGCCCGCGAGGAGCGACGCCTGCACCTGGTCTGTGGGCGGTGCCGCTTCATGGCGCGGTTCTGTTGCCGTTCGGTGTCGTCATCCGGTGACGAGGATGCTGGCGGCGGCTTCGACGACGTCGTCGGTGATGGTCTCGAGCTGGTTGATCTTGAGGACGCGCTGGATCTGCGGGAAGAGCCGTTCGAGGAGTCGGAAGTTGCCGCGGGTGATGCGTTGGATCGCGGCGATGGCTTGCGCGTCGGTGAAGTCGTCAGGGTTCAGGGTGTGGCCGAGGCGCTTCCAGTGGCGGTCGAGAACGAACAGGAGCTCGTCTTGGCCGAGGGCGCGGTAGCGGTGGGCGAAGCCGAGGCGACTGTAGAGCTGCGGGTAGTGACGGAAGCGCTGGTCGATTCCGGGCATGCCGATGAGGATGATCGCGAGGTGCTCACGGTCGTGCCGATCGCGGAGGAGCTCGAGGGCGGTGGGCGTGAGCCGTTCCGCTTCGTCGATGATCAGCAGCTCGACCCACCGGCGCGCATCGCCGGCGGTGCCGGTGATCTTCCCGATCGTGCGCTGGTGATCCTCGATCCTGATGCCGAGGTCGACCGTCCAGCGGTCCAGCTCCCGCATGAGGTCCTTCGGCCGGGGCAGGACTTCGGGCGTGTAGAACACCGCCCGGGAGCGGTTCGCGGCCGCATCGAGCTTCGGGTCGTCCGCGCCGCGCCGACCCCACTCCTGGGCGTACGGC
This sequence comes from Clavibacter michiganensis subsp. tessellarius, assembly GCF_021922985.1. Taxonomy (NCBI): domain Bacteria; kingdom Bacillati; phylum Actinomycetota; class Actinomycetes; order Micrococcales; family Microbacteriaceae; genus Clavibacter; species Clavibacter tessellarius. The sequence goes on from NZ_CP040788.1 coordinate 3,073,331, forward strand.
TCGAGCGCATCCCAGTGCGCGTACCGGCGGGCGGAGTTGGTCTTCCCGACGCCGGCATCGCCGTGGCAGATCCCGATGGTCTGCTCCTTCCGGACGGCGTTCGCGAACTCGACGAACCGCCGGTGCTCTTTCGTGGTGATGAACGTGTCGGGCATCATCCGTCCTCTTCATAGGTGCGCAGGCGCGGCCGCCGAGGCGGCGGCGGTGTCGCGGGGAGCTCGGCACGGCTGGCTGTAGTTGGGATCCGGTCGTTGAGGTCCCGGCGCAGCTGCCGGCGGCGGGCGCGGCGTGCGGTCTCGACGTCGCGGAGGCTCATCCGCAGGTTCGGGTGGGCCTCGTCGACGGCGACGCAGATGAAGGTGTCGTGGTCGTAGACGCGGATCTCGGAGATGTCACGCGGGTCGTACCGGATCGTCACGGTCCGGCCGACGAACGGAGCAAGGGTCGGGGCGAGGTACCGCTGGCCCTGGAAGTGGATCCCGTCGCGCTGCACGGTGCGGCTCTTCGGCACAGTCAGCAAGAGCCCGTCGAGCTCCACGAGGCTCTCCGGCATCCGAGGCAGCCAGCCGTCACCGGCCCAGGTTGTTCGCGGTGTGGTCCCGAGCTCCTTGTGCGGGCGGTCGTTGTAGGTGGCGATGAACGACCCGACGGCCGTGTCGAGGCCGGCTAGGTCGAGCACCGGGTCCGGGCGTCGGTTCCCGGGGCTGAGGTGTCCGGGAAGGAGCGGGAGCAGTTCGGTGGTGATGGTGCCGAAGAACCGCTCGATCTTCCCGCGGCCCTGGGGGCGGCCGACAGCGGAGTGGATGATCCGGATCCGCAGCTCCGCGGCCGTGTGCTCGAGGTGTCGGCTGGTGAAGTCGGTGCCGTGGTCGACGTGGAGGATGTCGGGGATCCCGCACATCGCCCAGCCGGGATCCGGCTTCCTCCAGATCGCTTGCCGGAGTGCGAGTGCGGTGTTCATCGCCGATGGGGCGCCGGTGAAGACGGTGTATCCGCAGATGGCACGGGAGTAGTCGTCCATGATCACGGTCAGCCAGGGGCGGTCGGGCTTCCCGCCGGCGCCGACGATGAGGACGTCGAGCTCGGTGTGGTCGGCCTGCCACGTCTGGTTGGGGCGCTCCGCCCGGCGCCGATACACGAGCTCGTGCCGATCCCGATACGACGCCGGCCCCTCCAGGGCCAGCGTCACCAGCGCGGGGTCGAGCGCCTGCACGATCTCCCGCACCGTGGAGTAGCTCGGGACCGGGTCCCCGCGCTGCTGCGCGTCCGTGGCGGCGAGGCGGTGCAGGGTCGCGATGCTCGGACGGGGCTTGGTCAGCGCGAGCCGTTCGATGAACGTGACCGTCGCGGCCGCTGTCCGCCGCCGGCCCGCGTCGATCCGGGACCTGGAGTCGAGGGCAGTGATGCCGCCGGCGCAGTAGAGGTGGTGCCAGCGCTGCAGGGTCCGCGCGCTGATCCCGGTGGTCCGGGCGAGAGCTGCGAGCGGGATCTGGTCTTCGACATGCAGTCGAAGAACGCGCCACCGCTCGAGCCCGTCCACCCCGGCACCTACATCGCGGCGCTCTCGCGCGCAGCGTTCGACTGGTGCCGGTACAACGTCGCGCGGCTCCACCCGACGAGACGGGCCGCGTCCTCCGCGGTCCGGCCACGGGCTCGCGCATCGGTCGCGATCTGGAGCTTGTCGGCGATGACGGCCGGATCCGACAAGGGGCGGCCGAAGCGGGTCCCGTTGTCGCGCGCGACGGCGATGCCGGCGTTGACGCGCTCGACGATGAGCTCGCGCTCGTACTCGGCCAGGCTCGCGAGCATGCCCAGCATCAGCCGGCCCGAGGTCGTCGCCGGATCGATGCCGTCGGAGATGGAGCGGATCTGCACGCCCCGTTCGCGCAGCATCTTCACGGTGCTGAGGACGTCGAGCATCGAGCGGCCTAGACGGTCGATGCGCCAGACGACGATGGTGTCGCCGTCCTCGGCGTACTCGAGCAGCTTCTTCATCCCCGGCCGATCGATCGCGGCCCGGCTGCCGGAGGTGACGTCGGCGAACACGTCCCGCTTCTGCACGCCGTCCTTCACCAGCGCGTCGAGCTGGAGCTGCGCATCCTGACTCGTCGTGCTCACCCGCGTGTATCCCAGAAGCCTCACCCGAGCAGTCTGCCTCAGAAATACCCACGGTGGGGCTCTTCGAGACACTTTGCGGTGAGACGACTTGACGAGACGTCCGGCCCCCAGTGAACAGGCTCAGTCGACGCGGCTCGGAGGCGCAGATCATGGTGTCTCGAAAAGCTATTGCTTTTCGAGATGGATCGTGAAGAGCGCATGCGCAGGGTGAGAGGTGCATACTTGAGGGGTCTCACGACCCGGCAGAGGGGCTTGCCGGATCCAACTTCGACGCTCGTCGACAACAGTCCCTATCTCAGCTGGTCGCGCTAGGCGCGCCCGAGATAGGGAGAGCGATGTCCGAGCCTGTCGGTACCGGCCCCATCGTGGTCGGTCTGCAACCGGGATACGTATCTGGGGTCGTTGAGGTCGCCGCGTCGTACGCCGCACGCCTTGGTTCGTCTCTAGTGTGCGTGAGCGTCGATCCTGCGTTCGTGGATACCGGGACTCGGGACGACGGGTCCGAGATGCTCGAGCCGTTGGACTCCGACACCGACGACTCCGCCCCGAGGACGCTGTCCGCCTCAGAGGAAGAGGAAGTGCGGGCCGTGGCCGCGCGAGCGGGAGTAACCGTGGAGCTCCTGGCCGGAGTCGGCGACCCAGCCCGGGCGCTCATCAGGGCTGCGGAGCAGCGGGATGCGTCGATGCTGGTCATCGGTAGCCGAAGTGGAGCGCGTCGCATCGCCGAGTTCTTCTCGGGATCCGTCGCCGCGCAGCTGGTGCACCACCAGCACCGTCCGGTGCTCGTGATCCCGACCGACCCGATCGGATTTCACGCGTCACCGCCTCAGCAGGATCTCTGATGGGCCTGCTGGTGCTTCTGCGCCACGGGGAGAGCACTGCGAACGCGGCCGGGATCTTCACGGGCTTGCAGGACGTCCCGTTGACGCGGCAAGGCGTGGCGGAAGCGCGCCGCGCCGGATCTGCGATGGCGAGACAGGGGATCCGGCCGGATCTGGTCCTCACCTCCACGCTGCAGCGCTCGATCCACACGGCGGAGGTCGTGACGGATGTGCTGGGCCTGGACGTGCGGACCGAGCAGCGGTGGGAGCTGAATGAGCGCAACTACGGTGCGCTGACCGGGATGACCAAAGCGCATGCGCGGACGGTCCTGGGCGAGGAGCGGTTCTTCGCGGTGCGTCGGACCCGCACCGGCCGACCCCCGCGGATGTCGGTGACAGCCTGGATGCGTCTTCGGCGTACGCCGGCTCTGCGGAATCTGCCGTGGGCAGCGGTGCGGCGGACCGAGGCGCTGGCGGACGTCATCTTGCGCGTGCAGCCTTTCCTCGTCGCGCAGGTCTTGCCCGAACTGCGCCTGGGTCGGACAGTGGTGCTGATCGCACATGGGAACTCCCTTCGCGCGGTCTGCGCCTGCGTCGACGAGCTGACCGATGGTGAGCTCGCCCAGTTGAATCTCCCCACCGCGCAGCCCCTCATGTACCGCTTCGATGCGGCGACGGGTTTCGGTCCACGGGGTGGCGAGTACATCGATCCGGACGCACAGGAAGCAGCAGCGGCCGTCGCTGCCGAGGGGGGAACATGACCACGCGATCGCACGACGCCGCAACGGGTGGGCAGTTGCCTGATGACCCCGACGTCGACGTCGATGACCCCACGACCTCACCGCAACCGGTGCACCTGCGCTGGCGGTACCTCGGACTCGTCGCGCTCGGCGGCACGGTCGGCACCGGAGCGCGAGAGACCATCAGCTACGTCTTCCCTGCCGCCGACGGGGTGTCCTGGGCGATCTTCTGGATCAACGTCACCGGTGCGCTCCTACTCGGGCTGCTGCTGGAGCATCTCGCACATCGAGGCCCTGACGAAGGCCGCCGCCGCACCACCCGGCTGCTCATGGGGACCGGAGCGCTCGGCGGGTTCACGACCTACAGCGCCCTCGCGTCCAGCACGGCCGCCCTGATCCTCGACGACCATGCGCTCGTCGGCGCCGGGTATGCGTTGCTCACGGTCGTGACCGGCGCCCTGGCCACCACCATCGGTCTCGTCACCGCGCGTGCGCTCCGGCCCAGAGGAGCGCACTCATGAACGTACTCATCCCGATCGTGGTCGCCGTGGCCGGAGGCGTCGGCGCCGCCTTGCGGTTCTTCCTCGACGGAGCGATCAACCGAACTCGCCAGTACCGGCTCCCGGTGGGGACACTGACGATCAACATCACCGGCTCATTGCTACTCGGCCTACTCACCGGCGCAGCGACCCATCTCGGCGCCACAGCCGTCGCGGTCCTCGGCACCGGCCTCATGGGCGGATACACCACCTTCAGCACCGCCAGCTACGAGACGATCCGCCTCGCCCGCACCGGGCGGGTGCTCACAGCAGCCGGCTACGGCTTCGGAATGCTCATCACCTCCGTCGCCTCCGCGATCGCCGGCATCGCTCTCGGCACACACCTCTGACTCCCCGACCCGACACAGGAGACGACATGCACTTCGACATCACCATCGAGATCCCCCGCGGCAGCGGCAACAAGTACGAGATCGATCACGCGACCGGGCGGATCCGCCTGGACCGAGCCGTGTTCACCAGCATGGTGTTCCCGCAGGACTACGGCAGCATCGATGACACCCTCGGCGACGACGGTGATCCTCTGGACGCGCTCGTGCTCCTGCCCCGCCCGACCTTCCCCGGTGTCGTCATCGACGTGCGTCCTGTCGGAATGCTCCGCATGGTCGACGAGAACGGCGGCGACGACAAGATCCTCACCGTCCCCTACGGTGACCCCCGCTTCGCGGACATCCACGACATCGCCGACGTCCCGGACACGACCCTGCAGGAGATCGAGCACTTCTTCTCCCACTACAAGGAGACCGAGCACGGCAAGCACGTGACCACCGCCGGGTGGACCTCTGTCACTGACGCGGAGGCCCTCATCCGCACAGCCCAGCAGCGCTTTCCCCGCCACCGCTGACCCCTCAGCCGGCCGACCGTCGGCTCCCGCGCACGACCTACCCCGAATGAGAAGCGATCCCATGAACGAGTACATCAGCAACACGCACCACGCATCACGGCACACAGGCGAGTACGTCACCCGCACCCTGCACCCGGTCACCATCACGGACCTCCGCGCGTCCCGCATCCTCGACTCCCGCGGCTACCCGACGGTCCGCGTGCACCTCACGCTCACCGACGGGACCACCGTCACCGGTGACGCCCCGGCGGGAGCATCGACCGGTGCACACGAAGCCGTCGAGCTCCGCGACGGCGGCGACGCCTACGCTGGCCGCGACGTCTCCCAGGCCCTGCTCATGACGGCCGCGGAGGTCGCCCCGCTGATCACCGGCAGGAGCTGGGTGTCGATCACCGAGCTCGACGCCGCCCTGGCCGCACTCGACGGCACCGCCGGGTACTCGCGGTTGGGAGCGAACACCGTGGTCGCGACCTCCATCGCCATGTCGCGCGCGTTCGCCGCCGCCGCTGGACTGCCGCTGTGGCGGTGGATCGCTGACGTCACCGGCAGCACGCCGCGCCTCCCCGTACCGCACTTCAACGTCCTCAACGGCGGCGCTCACGCTGCGAACGCGCTCGACTTCCAGGAGTTCATGATCGCGCCCGTCTCCGCGACCAGCATGGTCGACGCCGTCCGCGTGGGGTCGGACGTCTACCACGCCCTCTCTGGCATCGTGCGGGAACGCTTCGGCGCGGTCGGACTCGGCGACGAGGGCGGTTTCGCACCGGCGATCACATCCCCGGAGGAGGCCCTGGATCTACTGGTCGACGCCATCCGCATTTCCGGACACGACGCGGGCGTGAACGCGATGGCTATCGCACTCGACCCCGCAGCGAACGAGTTCGCGCTCGGCGACGGCACGTACCGGATCGTCGATCAGCACCTGGACCGTGACGGCCTCGTCGCGTACTACGAGCGCCTCGTCGGCACCTACCCGATCCGCAGCATCGAGGACGGCTTCTCGGAGGACGACCATGCCGGGTGGAAGGCCATGAACACCGCTCTGGGCTCTCGTCTGCAGATCGTCGGCGACGACCTCTACGTCACAGACCCCCAGCGCATTCGCGACGGGGGCCGGGATGGCCTGTCCAACGCCGCCCTGATCAAGCCCAACCAGATCGGCACCGTGTCGCAGACCTTGGACGCGATTCGCACGGCCCGCGAGCTGGGTATGCGCAGCATGGTCTCGCACCGCTCCGGAGAGACCACGGACGCGTTCATCGCGGACCTCGTCGTCGGAACCGGCACTGGGCAGATCAAGTCCGGAGCCCCCGCACGAGGCGAGCGCGTGGCGAAGTACAACCGGCTCACCGAGATCGAAGAGACCGCACACGACCTGCCGTACGGGCTGGCATGACCCGTCAGCAAGCACGACGAGCGTCACACGGCACGTGCGTGCACGGCCACGAGAACACGCGACGAAAGAGGGTGCGATGACTGGAGCAACCGACATGAAGCCACGGAGCTGGGCTGTGACGCACGGGATCGAGGCGACGCCGTCCCGCGGCATGCTGCGGGCCGTCGGCATGGGCGACGAGGACTGGGACAAGCCGCAGATCGGCATCGCCTCGTCGTGGAACGAGATCACGCCGTGCAACCTGTCCCTGGACCGTCTCGCCCAGGGAGCGAAGGAGGGTGTCCATCGAGGTGGCGGCTACCCGCTGCAGTTCGGCACGATCTCCGTCTCGGACGGGATCTCGATGGGCCATGAGGGCATGCACTTCTCCCTCGTGTCTCGGGAGGTGATCGCCGACAGCGTCGAGGTCGTCGTCAGCGCTGAGCGGTTGGACGGCACCGTCCTGCTCGCCGGATGCGACAAGTCCCTCCCAGGGATGCTCATGGCAGCCGCGCGACTCGACCTCGCGAGCGTGTTCCTCTACGCAGGATCCGTCCTACCCGGATACGTGCAGCACGCCGACGGGACGGGCAGGGAGGTCACCATCGTCGACGCGTTCGAAGGCGTCGGCGCCTGTGCTGCCGGAACCATGACCGAGGAAGAGCTGAAGAAGATCGAGTGCGCGTCCGTCCCCGGGGAAGGCGCATGCGGGGGCATGTTCACCGCGAACACCATGGCCTGCATGGCCGAGGCGCTGGGCATGTCGCTACCCGGATCCGCGGCGCCACCGAGCGCCGACCGCCGTCGCGACCAGTACGCGCACCGATCAGGTGAAGCGGTCGTGGAGATGATCCGGATGGGGATCACCGCACGTCACATCCTCACCAGAGAGGCATTCGAGAACGCCATCGCCGTCGCCATGGCACTCGGAGGGTCGACCAACGTGGTGCTCCACCTGCTGGCGATCGCGCACGAGGCTGAGGTCGAGCTCACCCTCGACGACTTCGACCGGATCGGATCCAAGGTCCCGCACCTGGCCGACATGAAGCCCTTCGGGCGCTTCGTGATGCGCGACGTAGACCGTCGAGGCGGTGTCCCCGTCATCATGAAGGCGCTGCTGGACGCCGGCCTGCTCCACGGCGACTGCCTGACGGTCACAGGCAAGACCGTCGCAGAGAACCTCGCGGAGATCGACCCACCCGAGCCCGACGGGGAGGTGTTCCACCGCCTCGACGATCCCCTCCACGCCACCGGCGGACTCACGATCCTCCGAGGGTCGCTTGCGACCGACGGCGCTGTTGTGAAGACAGCCGGCTTCGACGCCACCTCGTTCGAGGGATCCGCGCGAGTCTTCGATCGCGAGCGCGCCGCACTGGACGCGCTAACCGAAGGCCGCATCCGCCCGGGCGACGTCGTCGTGATCCGCTACGAAGGCCCCAAGGGCGGACCAGGCATGCGCGAAATGCTCGCCATCACGGCCGCCATCAAGGGCGCGGGATTGGGAAAGGACGTCCTCCTTCTCACCGACGGGCGGTTCTCCGGCGGCACCACCGGCTTGTGCATCGGCCACGTCGCCCCGGAAGCCGCAGACGGCGGCGTCATCGCGTTCGTGTGCGACGAGGACCGGATCCGCGTCGACATCCCCACCCGACGCGTCGACCTCCTCGTCGACGAGGAAGAGCTGGAGCGACGCCGACAGGGCTGGGTACCTCTGCCTGTTCGGTACACACGGGGAGTGCTCGCCAAGTACACGCGCCTCGTCGGATCGGCCGCCATCGGAGCGGTCACCGGGTAGGGGGCCAGCAGGACGAGCGCTGCGCGCTCGTCGCTGCTCGCCGCATGACGCACGGGCCGGCCTCCCGGAGGAGGACGGCCCGTGCGTCATTCGCCCCGCTGCGGGGCGCCGGCGGGATCAGACGCCGTAGTACAGCTCGAACTCGAACGGGTGCGGGCGCTGCGCGAGGGGCTTGATCTCCATCTCGCGCTTGTACTCGATCCACGTCTCGATGAGGTCGGGTGTGAACACGTTGCCGGCCGTGAGGAACTCGTGGTCGGCCTCGAGCGCCTCGAGGGCGGCTCCGAGCGACGCGGGCACCTGCGGGATGTTCTTCGCCTCCTCGGGCGGGAGCTCGTAGAGGTCCTTGTCGACGGGCTCGTGCGGCTCGATGCGGTTCTTGATGCCGTCGATGCCGGCCATGAGCTGCGCGGCGAACGCGAGGTACGGGTTGCTCGACGCGTCGGGCGCGCGGAACTCGATGCGCTTCGCCTTCGGGTTCGTGCCCGTGATGGGGATGCGGATCGACGCCGAGCGGTTGCCCGCCGAGTACACGAGGTTGACGGGCGCCTCGAAGCCGGGGACGAGGCGGTGGTACGAGTTCACCGTCGGGTTCGTGAACGCGAGGATGGCGGGCGCGTGCTTGAGGATGCCGCCGATGTACCAGCGCGCGACGTCCGACAGCCCGCCGTAGCCGGCCTCGTCGTAGAACAGCGGCTTGCCGTCGTTCCAGAGCGACTGGTGCGTGTGCATGCCCGAGCCGTTGTCGCCGAACAGCGGCTTCGGCATGAACGTGGCCGTCTTGCCCCACTGCTCGGCCGTGTTCTTGACGATGTACTTGAACTTCAGGATGTCGTCCGCCGCGTGCACCATGGTGTCGAAGCGGTAGTTGATCTCGGCCTGGCCGCCCGTGCCCACCTCGTGGTGCGCGCGCTCGAGGATGAGGCCGGCGTCGATCAGCTTGAGGCTGATGTCGTCGCGGAGGTCGGCCTGCTTGTCGACCGGGCTGACGGGGAAGTAGCCGCCCTTGTAGGGCGTCTTGTTGCCCAGGTTGCCGCCCTCCTCCTCGCGGCCCGAGTTCCAGGCGCCCTCCTCGGAGTCGACCGAGTAGAAGCTCGTGTGCTGGTTCACCTCGTAGCGGACGTCGTCGAAGATGTAGAACTCGGCCTCGGGCGCGAAGAACGCGGTGTCGGCGATGCCGGACGCGGCGAGGAACTTCTCGGCCTTCTTGGCCACCTGGCGCGGGTCGCGGGCGTAGATCTCGCCGTTGCGGGGGTTGTAGATGTCGAACACCATGATGAGGGTGCGCTCGATGCGGAACGGGTCGATGTAGGCCGTCGTCACGTCGGGGATGAGCTGCATGTCCGACTCGTGGATGCTCGCGAAGCCGCGGATGGACGACCCGTCGAAGGCGATCCCCTCCGTGAAGAACTTCACGTCGACCGTGGATGCGGGGATCGTGAGGTGCTGCTGGACGCCGGGAAGGTCAGTGAACCGGACGTCGAGGAACGTGACGTCCGTGTTCGTGATGAAGTCCAGGACTTGGCTGGGGTCAGTGAACACGCTGGCTGCTTTCTGCGTCGATGCGCAGGTGATCGCCTCAGGACCGATGGCACCGCAAGCGACCACCCGTACGGGTGGGATAGGAACCATCAGCAAGCGGTGCGGTTCGGACGGGTCGTCCTGGCGGGATCCATCGCCGCCGCGAGTGTAGCCCGCGCCGCACATCGAATCGTGTGCCACCCCTCGGCCCGTGGGACAGCGAAGGGTCCGGGAACGCCAGCGTCGGTGCGGGCTACCCGATGACGGGGCGATCCGCCGGCCACTCGTAGAGGAGGGTCCGCCGTCGGATGGCCAGGGCCGACGCTAGCCCGATCGGACCGACGCGGCCGGCGAACATGAGAGCGGCGAGGACGTACTTCCCGACCGTTGCTGCCCCAGAGGCTCATCCACCCGTTGGTGCCGGACGTGCGCTTGGGCAGCAGCATTCGGTTAGGCACCGCAGCGGCACGCGCGCGCGCTCACGCGGCAGCTTGACGGCGGGGAAGTAGGCCGCGGGCTAAGGGTGTCGCTGGCACTCCACCGCAGCCCGGGCCGCCATCGATTGATCAAGATCAGACGCCACTAAGCGGCGAAAGTCACACACCTGGTCGGAGAGCGGCAGGGCGGCGCGGAGCTCGCTCTGCACGGTGTCGACGCGGGGCAGGATCAGCGCGGCCGAGACGCCGACGCCGACGACCGCCAGGACGACGACGCCCACGGGGATCCACAGGCGCTTGCGCTTCCACAGCGGGCGGCGCGGCCGGTCGGCGCGGTCGCCGCGATCCGCGCGGCCGGCGCGGGCCGTGCGGTCCCGGCGGTCGGCGCCCTCGGCGGGGTCGCCGGTGATCTCGGGGCCCGTCATCGGTCGCGGTCCCAGGTCACGGCCGGGCGGCCGGCGGGGAACGCGCGGCCGTTGCCGACCGCCGGCCGGGGCTCGGCCACGCCGGCGCCCGCGGCGACGCCCGCGCCGACGAGGGCGCGCTCGCGCTCGGCGGCCGACGCCGTCTCGTCCGGCAGCGGCTCGGGGGCGCTCACGGGTCCGGTCACCTGCTTCCGCGTGGTGGAGAACCAGAAGAAGAGCACGAGGATCACGAGCGACGCGATGCTCGTCGACATGCCCTGGTACGCGTCGCCGCGGATGAGGGAGAAGAGGTACGGGGTCACGACGACCGCGATGGCGCCGCCCAGCACGCCGCGGCGGCGCATGCGCGCGCGGATGAAGAGGCCGGCCACGAGCCCGAGGAGCGCGCCGACGGCGACCACCCCGGGGATGCCGAAGTTCGAGAACGCCTCGCCGATGGCCGACAGGCTCGTCTCGACGCGGTTGACGCCGTAGAACCGGGGCACGTAGGTGGACGTGAACCACGTGTTGCCGCCGCCGAACGGCTTGTCCTCCCAGAGCCCGCGCGGGACGAACCAGGCCGGCACGGCCGCGTAGGTGGCGCCCCACTGGTAGACGAAGTCGGGCAGCGACGCGACCTCGTTGAGGCGGATGAGCACGTCGAACGGGCGGGTCTCGATGCCGCTGGTGAGGCGGTCGAGGAGCACGCCGATCGGGTCCTGCGTGAGGCGGTCGAGCGAGCGGCCGTTGTCGAACGTGGACTCGCGGATGACGATCGAGTAGACCATCGCGACCACGGCCGTCACGCCGCCGATGAGGGCGATGGTGCGGAAGCGGAACGGCTTCGGACCGACCTGCTTGAGGATCAGGAACGGCAGGAACACGCCGATGATGAGCGGTCCGCGGCCGCCGGCGGACCCGGCGCAGACCACGAGCACCAGCACGGCGACCAGGTTGACCCAGTTCCAGCCCTCGAGGCCCTTCTGTCGGCGTGCGAGCACGTTGTAGACGATCGCGATCTGCACGGGGATGTAGGAGAGGCCGATGAACGACTTGCCGGAGAGGAAGTCGCTCCGGTTGGCGAGGCCCGTCGTGTACGCCTGGATGCCGCCGGAGGAGAGCACCAGGTACACGAGGAGGCCGAGGGCCACGACCGAGGAGATCACCACGATGGCCTGCGAGACCGACGTGTTGAACACGCGCTGCCAGCGCACCTGCGTGTCGGGGTCGACGAAGGCGGGGCCGCCCGCGAGGGCGTTGTCCTGCAGGGACTTGGCGTCCTCGCCGCCGCGGGCGATGCGGCGGGCCTCGCGGGCCACCGTGTAGTAGTAGACGACGAAGAACGCCGAGAAGAAGATCAGCGCCTCGATGAGGGCGGAGCTCGCGGCGAGCTGCAGCGTGGGGGAGAAGAAGCGCGTGTCGGCGATGGCGCCGGGGCTCGTCTCCATGCTGTTGGCGACCGTGAGCGGGCGCAGCACGAACAGCAGCAGGCCCGTGAAGGCGACGATGCCGCCCGGGGTGATCGGGTCCCCGTTGGAGACGGTCTCCTTCACGAGCACGCCCACCAGCAGGATCGCGAGGACCGCGATCATGAACGGGTAGGAGAGCTCGTTGCCGAGCAGGGCCACGCCGCCGAGCGCGGCGAGGACGGTGAGCACCACGGCGGCCGCGAAGACCGCCGGGGTCGCTAGGCGGTACGTCGGACCCATGAAGTCATCTCCTCGAATGCCGCGTCCAGGCGGGCGGTGGCTGCGACGAGGGCCGTCGCCGTGGTGGATGCGGTGCCGGCGTCGGCCGGACCGGTGACGGCGGTGCGGACCGCCTGGTCGAAGGATGCCTCCGACGGGATCTGGAACTCGGTCACGAACGCCCCGACCTTGGTGGCTCCGCCGACGGCCACCACGGGCGTCGTCAGCATCGTACCGAGGTACATGGCGTGCATGCGAGAGGCGATGACGACCTCGCGACCGGCCATCAGCTCGGCCGCGCGGCGCCAGCCGTGGTCGCCGGGCTCGGTGACGAGCCGCGCGCGGACCTCGGGGTGCAGCGCGCCCGCGTCGGAGTCGTCGCCCTGGTCCATCGAGACGAAGGCGACCTCGCCGAAGCGCTCCTCGAGGGCGGCGACGTCCGCGAGCGTGACCTGGGGGGAGTGCGTCGCGTTGAGCGCGACGACGGCGCCGCGGCGGTCGGCGGCGGGGGCGGCCATCCGGGCGAGCTCGGGGGCGGCGAAGAGGCTGACGTCGGCGGCCACCTCGACCGGGGCCCGCGAGTAGCCCGCGGCGCGGCCGGCCGACGCGGGGTCGCGGGTCCAGACGCGGGCGGCGTCGAGGCCGGAGCGGAGGGCGAGGCGCGCGCGGCGGCGGGTCACGGGATCCGCGCCCACGCCGAACACCGCGAGCGGCGTGCGGCTGGTGCGGGCGATGAGGCCCGTCACGGCCATGAGGCGCGGCAGCCCGGCGAACGGCCGGTCCGGCTGGTCGTCGGCGAGGAGCGTGCCGCCGCCGACGACGACCGCGTCGACCTGGCGCACGAGGTCCGCGAGGCCGCGGACGCCGCCCACGCGGGCGCGCTCCTCCGTGGAGTCGCGCCGGGCGGTCTGCCCGAAGTCGGCGACCACGGTCTCGTGGCCGGCGCGGCGGAGGCGCTCGGAGAGGGCGTCGGTGAGGAAGGCGTCGCCGAGGTTCTGCGGGTGGCCGGACGCGAGCGTGCGGTCGGCGGAGACGATGAGGATCCTCATGCGTCCTCCTTCCTGCGGGTGCGGGTGCGGGTGCGGATGAGGAGCACGGCGATGGCGGCGCTCAGGACGAGCTCGCTGGCGAGCGTGACGCCGGCGAGGAGGGCGGGGCCGGCGGTGAGCGCGGCCGCGAGCGTGAGGGCCACGGCGACGACGCCCGTGACGACGGTCGCGACGAGCCGCACGCGGACGAGGCCGGAGCCCATCGCGTACGCCATGAGCGCGTAGTTGCCGAACTTCGGGGCGACCGAGAGCAGGATCACGAGGAACACGACCTGGTCGAACGCGGCGCCGCCGAAGACCCGCTCGACGGGCTCGCGGATCAGCGCGATGATCCCGGCGAGCACGAGGCCGCCGAGCGCGAACCGCCACCAGTAGGCGCGCGCGGGGCGGCCGGCGGTGCGGATGCGCGGGATCAGCTGCTGCGAGAGCGTGGCCGGCAGCACCTCGAGCGGCTGCACCACGCGGTAGGCGAGGGCGAGCGGCACGACCGCGTCGACCCCGAGGATCGCCGTGCCGAGCACGAGCGGCGCCTGCGAGTAGAGGGCGCTGAGCGATCCCGAGAGCCCGAACTCCAGGATCTGCGGGAAGACGCGCACGGGCTGGTCGCCCGTGGTCGGCAGCCCGCGGCGGACGGCGATCCACGTGCCCGCGGTGACGACGAGCGACACGAGCGGGAAGGCCAGCAGCACGAGCACCTCGGGCACGAGCACGGCGATCGCGAGCGGCACGGCCTTCAGCACCACGAGCGCGAGGTCGGGGAACGCGTAGGACGCGTCGCGGCGGCCGACGAGCAGCGGCGCGCGGATCGTGCGGGTGAGGGAGTCGAGCACCTGGCTGACGCCGAGCGCCACCAGCAGCAGGACGGCCTCGCCGGGGATGGACGACGCGGCGGCGACCGTGAGGACCACCGCGATCGCGGCGCCGAGGGACCCGAGCGCCGCGTGGAAGCCGACCGCCCGCGCGTGCACGCCCCGGGTGAGCCGCGCGCGCGGCAGCGACAGCAGGAAGTTGGCCGCGCCCGAGTCGGTGATGATCGCGAACGAGCTGAGCAGCGCGAACCCGGTGACGAGCGCGCTCTCCGCCGACCCGTCCGACAGGTTCGCGAGCACCACGAGCAGCACCAGCTGCAGCACGCGCGTGAGCCCGGCCGCGCCCGTGGGGAGCAGCAGCGCGAGACGACGGATCATCGGGTCCCGATGCTCTGGTAGGCGTCGTGGACGGTCTGCGCGGAGGTGCGCCAGTCGAAGCGGCACATGACGGCGCGGCGGATGCGCGCGGCCTCCTCCTCGTCGAGCGGCGGCGCGGCGGCGAGGCGGGCGAGCGCGTCGGTGACGGCGGACGTGTCGGCGGGGGAGAAGTAGGTGGCGTCGTCGCCGCAGATCCAGTGGAAGACGGGGATGTCGGAGACGGCCAGGCGCGCGCCCGCGACCATCGCCTCCACGAGCGGCAGGCCGAAGCCCTCCGCGAGGCTCGGGAACACGACGCCGCGCGAGGCCGCGTAGAGCACGGCGAGCTCGTCGTCGGTCACGTAGCCGGCCAGCTTGATGTCGTCGGACTCGGCCAGGTCGACGTCGCCGAAGACGGCGCTCTTGGCGCCCACGAGCACGAGGGGGGCGGCGGCCCGGGTCTCCGCGGGCAGCGCGAGGTAGGCCTCGGACAGGCGCTGGAGGTTCTTGCGCGGATCCATGCTGCCGACCGCGAGGAGGTACCCGCCGTCGGTCACGCCGTGCTTCGCGAGCACGCGAGCGCGCTCCTCGGCGCCGCGCGGCTCGCCGAACACGGGGCTCGGCGCGTTGGGCGCGACCACGACGGGCGCGCTGGAGAGGCCGAGCTGGCGCACCTGCTCGGCGACGGGCTCGCTCACGCAGACGATGACGCGCGCGTCCCGCAGGTTCGCCTTCAGCAGCGGCACGTGCGTGACGACGTACTCGCGGCTGTACCACTCGGGGTTCGTGAGCACGAACAGGTCGTGCACGACGACGATGTGGCGGCGGTGCACGAGGGGCGCGCGGCTCGTGAGCGACAGGAGCACGTCCTGGCGCGTCAGCCACGGCAGGGTCGTCTGCACCCAGAGCCAGCTGCGGGCGCCGGACGACGCGGTGCGCGCCGCGGGCGTGGCGCGCGTGACGCCCTCCTTGCCCTCGAGGGCCTTCGCGATCTCGACGGCGTAGCGCTGCTGGCCGGTGATCCGCTGCCCCGCGTAGGCCTCGTTGACGACGAGCCGGCGCATCAGGCGGCCGTCCCGTCGAGCCGGGCGCCGTCGTGGCGGACCCAGGAGGCGATGCGGCGCTCGAAGACGGACACGTCGAAGTCGGCGGAGCGGCGGACGCTCGCGGCCGGGTCGAGCGCGGCGGCGCGGGCCACGGCGTCGGCGAGGCCGGATCCGGCCCAGTCGTGCACGTGCACGCCCGTGACGCCGTCGACGACGCTCTCGGTCGCGCCGCCCACGTCGCTGACGAGCACGCGCGCGCCGGCGGCCATCGCCTCGACCGGCATGATCCCGAAGTCCTCGACCGCGGGGAACACGTACGCGAGGCAGCGCTGGTAGAGCGTGTAGAGGAGCGCGTCGCTCGGGCGCGGGACGATCGTGACCGGCACGGTGGCCGCGGCGGCCCGCGCGCGCAGCTCCTCGGCCAGCGGCCCGGATCCGGCGAGCACGACGGGCACGCCGGCGGCCTCCCCCGCGCGGATCACCAGGTCGAGCTGCTTGTACGGCACGAAGCGGCTCGCGCCGAGGAGGAACCCGTCGGGCAGCGACGCGGCGGTCGCGGCGTCGGATCCGGTGAGCGTCGCCTCCCACGAGGCGGTCGCGCGGATCGCGGTCGCGTCGACGGGCGGGTGGATCACCTGCGCGTCCACGTCCCACGCCGTCCGCACGCGCGCCTGCACGAACGCGCTGTTCGCGGCGAACTCGGCGTGCGACGAGCGCGCGCGCCGGCGGTCGAGGGCGCGGAGCGGGGGAGCGGCGGCCTTCACGAGCGGGTTCGCGCCGCGCTGGTCGAGGTCGGGCGTCCAGAGGTAGCGCGCGGGGCTGTGCACGTAGACGTGCTTCCGCGCGGATCCGGCGCCGTGCCCGAGGTGGTGCGCGAACAGGTGCGAGCTCGCGAGCGTCCACTCGTACGCGTCGAGGTCGACCGAGCTCCAGGTGAGCGGCATGAACGGCAGCGCGAGGGGCTTGCGCTTCCGCAGCGGCGTGCGCGCGATCCAGCTCTCCCGCACCGGGCGGTCGCCGAAGCGGCCCGGGTCGTCGTTCCAGAGCGTGAAGAGGTCGGCGTCGGGGAAGGCGTGCGCGAACGCGTCGAACACCTTCTCGGATCCGCCCGACCTCTCGATCCACTCCTGGACCAGCAGCCCCGCCATCAGACGGCCCCGTCCGCGCCGAAGACGGCCTTGAACGTGCGCGCGAGGATGATGATGTCGCCCGTGAGCGACCAGTTCTCCACGTAGTAGAGGTCGAGCCGGATGGCGTCCTCCCACGAGAGCGAGGAGCGGCCGGAGACCTGCCAGAGGCCCGACATGCCGGGCTTGATGAGCAGGCGGCGGCGCGCGGCGCTGTCGTATAGCGCGACCTCGCCCTCGCGCTGCGGGCGCGGGCCGATGAGGCTCATGGATCCCAGCAGCACGTTGAGGAACTGCGGCAGCTCGTCGAGCGAGTAGCGGCGGAGCACGCCGCCCACCTTCGTGATGCGCGGGTCGTCCGTCACCTTGAACAGCGGGGTGTCCGCCGTGCCCTGCTGCTCCAGCAGCGCGAACAGCTCGGCGTCGGCGTTCATCCGCATGGAGCGGAACTTGAGCATGTGGAACGGCTCGCCGTTCAGGCCGATGCGCTCCTGCTTGTAGAAGACGTCGCCCGCGCTCGTGGCCTTGATGAGGATCGCGAGGATGAGGAACACCGGGCTGAGCACGATGAGCGTGATGCCGGAGACGACGATGTCGAACAGCCGCTTCGACAGCAGCTTCCGGCCCTCGAAGCGCGGCGTCTCCACGTGGATCAGCGGCAGGCCGGCCACCGGGCGGGTGTGGATGCGCGGGCCGCCGATGTCGGTGAGGCCGGGCGCCATGACGAGGTGGTGGCGGCCGGGCTCGAGCGACCAGCTGAGCTCGCGGATCCGCTCGGGCGGCAGCTCGTCGCTCGAGGTGAGCACGAGCGTGTCGGCGCCGAGCCGGTCGAGGGTCGCGAGCGCGTCGTCGGCGTCGCCGAGCACGGGCACGTCGAGTCCCGGGAGCCGCGACGGCCGCGCGTCGCCCGTGAGGCAGGCGCCCACCACGCGGTACCCGGCGGAGGGCGCGCGGGCGAGCGTGGTCGCGGTGTGCGTGGCGCTCTCCAGCGAGCCGACCAGGAGGATCAGCGAGGAGAACTCCCCGCGGCGGCGCTGCGCCGACAGCCACACGCGCCAGAGCGCGCGGGACAGCAGCAGGAGCACGAGGCCGAGCGGCAGGCCGGTGACGATGTAGCCGCGCGCCAGGTCGATCTTCACGAGGAAGGCGACGATGGCGATGATCCCGAAGAGCCGCAGCGTCGCGTCCGCGACCTGCTTGTACTCCTGCGTGCCCGTGCCGACGATGCGGTAGTCGCGCGTGCTGTAGACGGTGAGCACGAAGAGCCAGGCGGCGATCAGCACGACGGAGACCATCGTGTAGGTCACGGCGACGCCCTGCGCGTTGGCGCCGAGGTCGACCGTGCCCGCCGTCGTGCCGAACCACAGGAACTGCACGCCGAAGGTCGTCAGGACGATGACGATCGCGTCGCTCAGCGCGAGGCGCCGGGCGTAGACGACGCGCCAGCGCGAGCCCTCCTGGGCCTCGTCCGTGCGTCGTGTCTGGTGCGTGTCCACAGTTCCCCCGGGTGAGGCGGCTCCCGACAGGGGGCCGATGGCGGCTGGAGGGAGCGGCGGGCGCTCCCGTGGGCGATGGGCGGTCGGGTCAGCCCCGGAGGCGCGGCGCGGCGGTGCGGGTGACGGCGCGCACCGACTCGAGGATCGACTCGATGGCCCCGCCGGCCTGCTCGCCCGAGGCGTCGTAGGTGGCCTGGGAACGGCGGTACGGGTCGACCACGTCGTAGTCGTCCTCGTGCGCGGGCGGCAGGGTCACGCCCCGCTGCGCCGCGACGAGCGGGATGAGGTCCCGCAGCTGCGCCGGCACGTCCCCGTCGCAGGCGATGTGCTTCTCGTCGCCCGAGACCTCCACGAGGTGCTCGAACAGCGCCGCGAACTCGCGGATCGTGAACGTGAAGCGGTTGGCGCGGGGCACCGCGCGCACGACGGCGCTCCGGTGCTCGCGCGCCATCGTCAGCACGAGGTCGACGCCCTGGATGATGCCGGGCGTGAGGAACCGCGCCTGGTGCTCGCTCGGGTCGCCGCCGTAGCGGACGGAGAGCTCGGCCGCCTGCTCGGGCATCCGCTGGCCCTCGGCCGCGATGGTGCCGGCGCTGGAGAAGCGGACGACCGAGTCGGCCTCGGCGGCGTGGCCGCCGAAGATGGCCCGGACGCGCGCCCGGAGCACCTGCTCGGCGAGCGCGGATCGGCAGATGTTGCCCGAGCAGACGAACAGGACGCGGAACGAGCCGTCGTCGACGCCCTCGGAGGATGCGTCGCCGAGGGCCGCGCGTGCGGCCCTGCGGCTCGTGGGGGGGAGTTCCGACATGGAGGGGAGCTACGCCTTGATCTTCTCGATGGGCGCCTTGGTCTTCGTGCCGTCCTCGTCCTCCGTGTACCCGTACCCGTAGCCGTAGTGGCCGTAGCCGTACGCGTCCGGGCCCTTGGTGGGGAGCATGGTGATGACGAGGCCGAGCACGTCCGCGCCCACGTTCGTGAGGTTGGCGATGGCGCTCTTCAGCTGGGTGCGGTGCGTGCGGCCCGCGGCGACGACGACGATGGCGCCGCCGGCGTTCTTGGACAGGATCGCGGCGTCCGTGACGGGCAGGAGCGGCGGGGCATCGATGAGCACCACGTCGTAGCGCGCCTCGAGGTCCTGCAGCAGGCGGGCCATGCCCTGCGAGCCGAGGAGCTCGGAGGGGTTCGGCGGGATCTGGCCGGCGGGGAGGATCGAGAGCATGCCCGAGCCCCAGGGCTGGATGACGTCCTCGATCTCGGCGCGGCCGATGAGGATGTCGGTGAGGCCCACGGCGCCCTCGAGGCCCATGTAGGAGGCCAGGCGCGGGCGGCGGAGGTCGGCGTCGATGAGGACGACCTTGATGCCGGAGTCGGCCAGGGCCAGCGCGAGGTTCGAGCTGGTGGTCGACTTGCCCTCGCCCTGGATGGAGGAGGTGATGACGAAGCTGCGCGAGCGGCCGCCGAACTCCAGGAACTGGAGGTTCGTGCGGAGGCTGCGGAAGGACTCGGCGCGGGGGCTCCGCGGGTCGTCCTGCACGATGAGCGGGCGCTCGGTGGCCTTCGGGTCGTACGCGATGCCGCCGAGGATGGGCTTGGTCGTGACGAGCTCGACGTCGCGCTCCCCGCGGATGCGGTTGTCGAGCGTCTCGCGGAGGAGGCTGACGCCCACGCCGATGAGGAGGCCGATGATCGCGCCGACGATGATGTTGACGGGCAGGTTCGGCGACGACGGCGACTCGGGGATCTCCGCCTGCTCGAGCTGCGTGATCTGCACCTGCGGGGTGCCCTCGATCGTCTCGGGCACGAGCTGGCCGACGACGGTGGTGAGGCTCGCGCCGATGGCGTCGGCCAGCGTGGCCGCGTCCTGGCGGGACTCGTTCTTCACCGTGATGTCGATGATCGTCGTGTCGAGCGGGGCCGCGGCGCGGACCGTCTCGGCCAGCTCGCGCGACGTCATGTCGAGGTCGAACTGGTCGATGACCGGCTGGAGCACGGCGCGGGTCGTGACGACGTCGGCGTAGCTCTTCACCGCCTGGGTGATGAAGTTGTTGCCCTGCTGGAGGTCCTGCACGCTGCCCGAGCTGCTCTGGGCGACGTACATCTTCGTCGAGGCCTCGTACTCGGGGGTCTGGAGGAGGGAGAAGGCCGCGGCTGCGCCGACGCCCACCAGGAGCGTCAGGATGATCAGCACCGCGCCCCTCCGCAGCATCCGAATGAAGTCACGGAGCGCCATGATGTAGAACCCTTCCCCAAAAACTGCCAGGCGCGGAGTGTCCGCATACGTGGGATATCCACAGCCTCGGCTGTCTATCATCACACAGCTCACGAGGGCCGCAGGCAGCTCGGAACGCCCCCGTCCGGGGCATGGTAGGCCTCTTGACGCCCTGTTATGGTCGCAGCTACAGCAGTGCTGCACGGCGGTACACGAGTGAGTAGGGACCTGGGCCATGAGCTCGCAGACATTTCGCCGGGGTACGCCCGCGCTCCCAGACCCGTCGGAGCTCCGCTCCGCTCCGAGTGACAAGAACCCGCCACCTGAGGGGGATTCGCCCGCCACGGTGAACCGCGGATTCCGCCCGGACGTCGAGGGCCTGCGCGCCCTCGCGGTCGTCGCCGTCATCGTCGACCACCTCTTCGACTGGCCCTCCGGCGGCTTCGTCGGCGTCGACGTCTTCTTCGTCATCAGCGGATTCCTCATCACCGGGCTCCTGCTGAAGGAGTACGAGCGCACCAAGAGCATCTCGTTCCTCGACTTCTACAAGCGCCGCGTCCGCCGCATCATGCCGGCCGCGCTCCTCGTGCTCGTGGTGACGACCGCCGCGTCGTTCCTCGTCTTCAACGTGATCCGCGCGCAGGCCAGCCTCTGGGACGCCGTCTGGTCCGCCCTCTTCGTCTCCAACTGGCACTTCGCGAGCGCCGGCACCGACTACTTCGCGTCCGACGGCCCCATCTCGCCGTTCCGCCACTACTGGTCGCTCTCGGTCGAGGAGCAGTTCTACCTCGTGTGGCCGGTGCTGATCTTCCTGGTGATCGCGTTCGCCCGGCGCCGCACGCCCAAGAACCGCGTCAAGCGCGCCCGCCTCTTCACACGGACGATCGGCATCACCGTCGGCGTCCTCATCGTCGCCTCGCTGGCATGGGGCTTCTACGAGACCTCGGCCCGCCCGACGGTCGCGTACTTCTCCACCTTCTCCCGTGCGTGGGAGCTCGGCATCGGCGCGCTGCTCGCGATCTTCGCGGCCCGCATCGCGACCATGCCGGCCTCCATCCGCCCGGTGCTCGGCTACGTCGGCCTCGCCGGCATCGTCGTCTCGTTCTTCGTCATCGCGGGCGACCTCGCCTTCCCGGTGCCGTCCGGCCTGCTGCCGGTCGTCGCGACGGCCCTCGTCATCGCCTCGGGCATCGGCGGGGTGTCGAAGGCCATGGCGCCCATCACGAACCCGGTCACCACCTACATCGGCCGGCTGTCGTTCTCGCTGTACCTCTGGCACTTCCCGGCGATCATCCTGCTCGACTCCGTGATCCGCGACCGCACCGTCTACTACGCGGCCGCGATCGGCGCGACGCTCGTGCTCGCCGTCGCCTCCTTCCACCTCGTCGAGGACCCGATCCGCCGCTCCAGCTGGCTCGACCCGAAGAAGGCCGGACGCCGCTCCTCGGCCGTGCAGCTGAAGATGACCGTCGCGGCCCTGTCCGTCGTCGCGGTCGCCGTGGTCGGCGTCGTGGCGGTCGCGGTCGTCCGCGACGAGCCCGCCGGCCAGAGCCAGCTCGGCAGCGGAACGCCCAGCACGGGCGGCACCGCCGCCCCCGTCGAGGCCACCGGCACCGCGCTCGCGACCCGCGCCGAGCAGATCACGGCGGCCCTCGCGGCCGACGAGTGGCCGGCGCTGGATCCCGCCGTCGAGTCGTTCGGCAACTTCGGCCGCGACGTCATCGCGCCCGAGTGGGCGAAGGACGGCTGCCTGGGCGGCGACCTCGCGAAGGACAAGGACGCGATCAAGAACGCCGAGCACTGCGTCTACGGCAACGCCGCGGCGGGTCCCGACAAGACGGCCGTCATCTTCGGCGACTCGCTCGCCGTCAGCTACGCGCCCATGCTCCGCACCACGCTCGGCGACGAGTGGAAGGTGCGCGTGCTCACGATGGCCCGCTGCCCTGCCTCCACCGTCACGAGCACCGACACCGACGGATCCGAGTACACCGAGTGCGGCGACTTCCGCACCTGGGCGCTCGGCGAGATGAACGCCACGAAGCCGGCGCTCGTCCTCATGAGCGAGTCGGTCGACAACTCCTACCTGTCGAGCAAGGCCACGGGCGGCGCCGCCGACCGGGAGTGGCAGGCCGGCGCGCTCACCACCATGAACGCGCTGAAGACGGCCGCGACGAACGTCATCGTCCTGTCCCGCCCGCCGGCAGCCACGGCCCTCGTCGAGTGCAAGACGCCGACGAGCTCGCCGAACGACTGCCGCTCCGAGGTCTCGCCGTCCTTCGTCAGCCACGCCCGCACCATGGCGGCGGCGGCCGAGGAGGTCGGGGCGCCCGTGCAGTTCATCAACACGCAGGGCTGGTTCTGCAGCCAGGGCAGCTGCCCGGCGTTCGTGGACGGGATCCCCGTGCGCGGCGACACGTCGCACCTCACGGCCCGCCAGTCGCAGGCGCTCGCGCCGATCATGTCGGACGTGCTCTCGCAGCTCGCCGCCCCGGCCCCCGCGGCCGGCTGACCGGCACCCGCCCCACCGCACGCCACGACGGGCGCTCCTCCTCCGGGAGGGGCGCCCGTCGTCGTGCGCGCGGGCGCTCGTCGGTGATCGGCCGCCGGGACCCCCGCCAGGCCCCCCGGCGGCCCGGGCGAGCCGCGGTCGTCGCCTGCTCCGGCGGGCGGGCGGGAGCGCACGACCGCCGGCGGGCACGCGCTCATGCGGGCTGGCGAGCGGAGCCGCGACCGCGGCGGCGTCCGCGCCCGCGGGTGCGCCCCGGTCGGCCGGCGGAGGCCCACGCCGACCCGTCAGGCAGGCCGGCCGGGGATCAGTGCCGCGGCCCCTTCGCGGCCGAGCGCCTCGTCAAGCGCCGGGCGACGCCGATGAAGGGCACCTCCACGAAGCGGTGCACGAGCCAGGAGGCCACGAGCGTGAGCGCGATGGCGGCGACGACGCGGACGATGCCCTCGGGGACGTCGACCGCGCGCATCACCCGGTAGGCGAGCGGGTGCAGGAGGTACGCGGCGTAGGAGATCGCGCCGAGCCAGATCAGCACGCGCGAGTGCGCCGCCTGCCGCGAGGCGTAGAACGCGAAGAACAGGCCGAGGCCGAGGAGGAACGAGACGGCGTAGTCGAAGGGCGGCCACGTGGCGTCCTGCCCGCCATTGAGGTACGTGAAGAGGGGCACGCCCACGACGCCGGCGACGAGGAGGCCCTTCCAGGCGGTGGACCCGTCGCGGTCGCGCAGGTGGATCGCGTGTCCGAGCGAGGCCGTGTACAGCAGCAGCGGCAGCGTCCACGGCAGCTCGCGCTCGAGCACCCGACCGGCGACCGCGGCCGCGACGAAGCCCGCGAGCCAGACGTAGCCCATCACGACGCTGCGGTCGAGGCGGCCGACGAGCTTCGCGACGAGGCTCTGCCCGTAGAAGATCAGCTCGATGCCGAGGGTCCAGGCCGTCGGCACGATCGTCATGATGCCCACGGCGCCCTGCACCATGAGCACGTTCGCCATGATGGTGAGGGGCCCGCCGAGCTCGCCCTCGCCCGTGGTCGCGACCCACAGCATCATCAGCCCGAGCACGAGCCAGTAGAGCGGGAAGAGCCGGTAGACGCGGCGCACGAGGAACGTGCGGGTGTCCTGGCGCTGGAGGCTGAGCGGGATCACGTAGCCGCTGACGAGGAAGAACGCGACGACGCCCACGCGCCCGGCGTCCACCCACTCGCGGCTGAACGTCTCGAACGCCGGGTACTCCGCGGCGATGAGGTGCTGCAGCACCACGATGAACGACGCGACGCCGCGGACCGCCTCGAGGAACTCGATCTTGCGACCGGTCTCGCTCTTCACTGTCACGGTGCTGGTCACGCGGGCTCTCCTCTGGTGCGGGCACGACGCGTCGGACGCACCGGTTCGACCCTAACGGCCGCCCCGGCGGCGGGCGGGCCCGGGGATGCCCCTACTTCTGGGCGGCGGGGTCGTCGAGGACCTCGACGCGCACGAACCGGCGCACCTCCGCGCCCATCAGCTTGTAGCCCGTCATGTTCGTGTGGATCCCGTCGCGGAAGAACTCGCTCCGCCACTTCATGTCCTTGTTCGTGAGGTTCTTCCACGGGTTGAAGAAGTGGTACCCCTGCGCGTCGGCGAACTGCTCCAGGTGCGCGTTGACCTCGGGCGGCGTCTCGGGCGAGGCGTTCTGCGGCGGGATGCCGAGGATCACGGTCTCCTTCGGCGCGAGCTTCTCGACCGTCTGGATGATGTCGGCGTCGAGCTGCGTGTCCGGCACCCCGGCGATGCGGTTGTTCGTGCCGATCATGATGAGCGCCACGTCGACGTCCTCGACGGTCGGCGTGTTCGCGGCCATGACCGTGCTCGTGGCGCCGTCGGTGCCCCAGCCGCCCGCGTACGTCAGCGGGTCGCCCACGACGTAGTCGACGTAGGCCATGCCCTGGTCGATGCCCTGCGGCAGCGTGCCGACGAAGCCGTTGGTGTTCGAGTCGCCCATGACGACGATGCGGGTCATGTCCTCGGGCGCCGTCGTGGCGGACGCGTCGGGGGCGGGCGCCCCGTCGGTGCCGGTGGGCGCGGGCTGCGGGCCGCTGGTGCACCCGGCGAGCAGGAGGACGGCGGCGAGGGCGCCGACTGCGCCCCGGGCCATGCGACGTGCGGGCATAGGTGTTCATCCGATCGTGGAGGGGTCCGCGGCAGCGGCGAGCCGGTGACCCCGTCAGCCGCTGCGATCACGGGGCCGCTCGGAAACCATTGTGGCATGGGGTTTCCGGAGCCCCGGCGGCGCGGCGGCGAGCGGCGGAGCGGCGACGCGCGAGGGCGGCGCGGCGTGCGGCGGAGCGGGGACGCGCGAGGGCCCCGCCGCGTGCGTCACGCGGCGGGGCCCGGGGGCGTGCGGGTCAGGCGGTCTGCGCGAGCCGGACCAGCGCCTGCACGGCGGCGTGGTCGGAGGGGGAGCGACCCTCGTACGTGTACGGGTTGATGGCCGAGTCGACCACCTCGACGCCGCGACCCGCGAGGATCCAGTCGATGCGCTCGCCCTCGGGCACGGGAGCGCCGTACGCCGTGAAGGTGCCGATGCCGGGCGTCGCGTGGTGCGCCGCGGTGGTCCACGTGTCGGCGAGGCCGGCGTCGCGCGTGAGGATGTCGTACGCCGCGGACTCCTCGGCCGGCGCGTTGAAGTCGCCCGTGACGACGACCGGGGCGCCCGAGGCGACCTCCTGCAGCCGCTCGGTGATGAGGTCGGCGCTCTTCACGCGGGCGAGCTCCGACTCGTGGTCGAGGTGCGTGTTGAGGTGCACGAACTCGGCGCCGCTGCGGCGGTCGCGGAAGCGCGCCCACGTCGCGATGCGGGTGGTGCTGCAGCCCCACGAGCGCGAGCCGATGAGCTCGGGCAGGTCGGACAGCCAGAACTGGTCCCACGCGACGACGTCGAGGCGGCGCTCGTCGTAGAAGATCGCGCTGTACTCGCCGCCGGATCCGCCGTCGCGGCCGTAGCCCAGCATGCGGTGGTGGGGGAGCGCCCGGGCGATGGCGGGCAGCTGGGCCGAGAGGGCCTCCTGCACGCCGAGGACGGTGGGCTGCTCGAGCTGGAGGAAGCGGGCGAGCACGGGCTCGCGGTCGGCCCAGTGGTCGGGATCGCCGGGCTCGGTGGAGGGGCGGGCCAGGCGGATGTTGCAGGTCATGACGTGCACGAGGTCGCCCTCGGCCGAGCCGATGGTCGCCTGCTGGGGCGGGGCGGGAGCGACGGGAGCCGCTGCCGCCGGGCGAGACGGAGGGGGGTCGGCCTCCGCGGTGCCGTCCGGGCCGTCCGTGGTGGTGGTCGTCTCGTCCGCGCGCGGCCGCTCGAGGAGCGCCGTGCCGGAACCGCGGGTGGGGCGTCCGATGCCCGGATCCGATGATCCGGCGCCGTCGAACAGGTCGCGTCGGCTGGATCCGCCGCTGGCCATCATGGAGATCTCCTCGGGTCGCACGTGTCTCGCATGATCAGCCTGCGCGTGCGCGCCCCTGCGGGGCACCAACGGCACATGGCGGATGCGTGAACTGCACGGACAGGTCTACGCGAGGGGTGCGGGGATGGCAACCCGGATGCGGCGTGTCGGTCCGGCGCGGAGGGTTCCGCCAGGCGGCGCATGGTCCGCTGGCAGACGCGCGCGCCGCCGGCGGGTGCCGGCGGCGCGCGGATCGACGCGGGGAGGCGGGTCAGCCCAGGTGCTCCGCGAGGAAGTCCGTGAGCGCGCGCCACGAGCGGCGCTCGGCGCGATCCTGGTACTGCGCGCCGTGCTCGGGCGAGTCGACGCCGGGCACGGAGAACGCGTGCATCGCGCCGCTGTAGCTGACGACCTGCCAGTCGATCGCGGGACGCGTGCGCATCTCGTCCTGGAACGCGGCGACCTTCTCGTCGGGGACCAGCGGGTCGTCCGCGCCGGTGAGGACGAGGATCGCGGCCTTCACGTCGGCGACGTCGGCCGGGTCGTGCACCACGAGGCTGCCGTGCAGGGAGATGGCGGCCTTGATCTCGGCGCCCGCGCGGGCGACCTCGAGCGAGGCGCTGCCGCCGAAGCAGTAGCCCATGACGGCGATGCGCGACGGGTCGACGTCGGGCTCGGCGGCGAGCCGGTCGATGCCGGCCTGCACGCGGGCGCGCATGAGCGGCAGGTCGGCGTAGTAGGACCCGGCGACCTGGCCGGCCTCCTCGGGGCCGGGGCGCACGTCGCGGCCGTAGACGTCGGCCGCGAAGGCGACGTAGCCGAGGCGCGCGAGCATCTGGATCCTGGCGGCCACGTGCCCGCCGACGCCGAACCAGTCGTGGATCACGAGCACGGCCGGGCGGCGGCCGCCCTGCGACGCGTCGCGGGCGAGCAGGCCCTCGAGCTCGGTGCCCGCGTGCTCGTACAGCACCGGGCCCATCTGGATGTCGGCGCCCGCGGGCAGCGGCACGCGCTCGGTGAGCTCGGCGAGGGACGGCGACCAGACGGGGGTCGATGCGGGATCGGTCATGCTCATGCCTCCACGGCGGTGCCGAAGCGGGCGGGGAGCGTGGCGCGGTGGATCCCGCGCAGCTCCTCGACCGACAGGGTGAACAGGCCCTGCAGCTCGAGGCCGGGCGCCTGCGCGTCCGTCACCCCGATGCGGAGCACGGGGTAGCCGCGCCCCTCGCAGAGACCCTGGAACTTGACGTCGTCCTCGCGGGGGACCGTGACGAGCATCCGGCCGGTGGACTCCGAGAAGAGGGCGGTCGCCGCATCGACGCCGTCGCGCTGGACGATGCCGTCGAGCCAGACGCGGGCGCCGACGCCGAAGCGCATGACGGACTCCGCGAGCGCCTGGCCGAGGCCGCCGTCCGAGAGGTCGTGCGCGCTCGCGACGAGCGACTGCGTGGCGCCGGCGGCGATGAGGGAGGCGAGCTCCCTCTCGGCGCGGAGGTCGACCACGGGCGGGACGCCGCCGAGGTGGTCGTGCACGGTGCCGGCCCAGGCGGATCCATCGAGCTCCTCGCGCGTGACGCCGAGGAGGTAGATGTTGTCGCCCTCGTCCTGCCAGCCGGACGGGATGCGGCGCGCGACGTCGTCGATCACGCCGAGCACGCCCACGACGGGCGTGGGGTGGATGGCCTGCGTGCCCGTCTGGTTGTAGAGGGAGACGTTGCCGCCCGTGACGGGGATCTCGAGCTCCAGGCAGCCGTCGGCGAGGCCCTCGACCGTGCGGCTGAACTGCCACATGACCTCGGGGTCCTCGGGGCTGCCGAAGTTGAGGCAGTCGCTCACGGCGACGGGCGTGGCGCCGGACGCGGCGACGTTGCGGTACGCCTCCGCGAGGGCGAGCTGCGCGCCCTGGTACGGGTCGAGCTGGCAGAAGCGGCCGTTCGCGTCGGTCGCGACCGAGAAGCCGAGGCCGCTCTCCTCGTCGACGCGGACCATGCCGGCGTCGTCGGGGAACGACAGGGCCGTGTTGCCCATGACGTAGCGGTCGTACTGGTCGGTGATCCACGACGCGTCGGCCAGGTTCGGGCTGCCGAGGAGCTGCAGGAACTGGTCGCGGATGTCGTCGGGCGCGGTGGGGCGCGCGAGGCGCGACGCGGAGTCGGCCTGGAGGGCGTCGATCCACGTGGGGTAGGAGACGGGGCGGTCGTAGACGGGGCCGTCGACCGCGACCGTGCGCGGCTCGACGTCGACGATGCGCTCGCCGTGGTGGTCGATGACGAGGCGGCCGGTGTCGGTGACCTCGCCGAGCACGCTCGTCTCGACGTCCCACTTGCGGACCACGGCGAGGAAGCCCTCGAGCTTCTCCGGCTTGACCACCGCCATCATGCGCTCCTGGCTCTCCGACATGAGGATCTCCTCGGCCGTGAGCGACGGGTCGCGCAGCAGCACCTCCTCGAGCCGGATGTGCATGCCGCCGTCGCCGTTGGACGCGAGCTCGCTCGTGGCGCAGGAGATGCCGGCGGCGCCCAGGTCCTGGATGCCCTCGACGAGGTCCTCCCGGAAGAGCTCGAGGCAGCACTCGATGAGCACCTTCTCGGCGAACGGGTCGCCCACCTGCACCGCGGGGCGCTTGGTGGGGCCGCCGTCGGCGAAGGTGTCGCTCGCGAGGATGGAGGCGCCGCCGATGCCGTCGCCGCCCGTGCGGGCGCCGAACAGCACGACCTTGTTGCCGACGCCGCGCGCGTTGGCGAGGTGGAGGTCCTCGTGGCGGAGCACGCCGACCGCGAGCGCGTTGACGAGCGGGTTGCCCTGGTACACGCGGTCGAAGTAGGTCTCGCCGCCGATGTTCGGCAGCCCCAGGCAGTTGCCGTAGAAGCTGATGCCGGAGACCACGCCGTGCACGACGCGCGCGGTGTCGGGGTCGTCGATGTCGCCGAAGCGCAGCGCGTCCATGACGGCGACGGGGCGGGCGCCCATCGAGATGATGTCGCGGACGATGCCGCCGACGCCCGTGGCCGCGCCCTGGAACGGCTCGATGTAGGAGGGGTGGTTGTGGCTCTCGATCTTGAAGGTGACGGCCCAGCCCTCGCCCACGTCGACGACGCCGGCGTTCTCGCCCATGCCGACCATGAGGTCCTTCTTCATGGACTCGGACACCTTCTGCCCGAACTGGCGCAGGTACTTCTTCGAGGACTTGTAGGAGCAGTGCTCGCTCCACATGACCGAGTACATGGCGAGCTCGCCGCTCGTGGGTCGGCGGCCGAGGATCTCCCTGATCTTCAGGTACTCGCCCTCGGTGAGCCCGAGCGCCGCGTAGGGCTGCTCCTTCTCGGGGGTGCGCTCGGCCATCTCGACGGTGTCGGCGACGTGGCGGCGGATGCTGCGTCCCTCTCCCGCGGGGTCGGTGGGGACGGAGGCGGGATCGGGGTGGACGCTCACTGCGCGAGGACTCCTTCGAGGACGGACGTGAAGAGACGGAGGCCGTCGACACCGGAGCGCATGGCGGCCGGGGTGTCCGGTCCGAAGCCCTCCTCGACGGCGTGCTCGGGGTGGGGCATGAGGCCGACGACGTTGCCGCGGGCGTTGGTGATCCCGGCGATGTCGCGCAGGGATCCGTTCGGGTTGCCGCCCAGGTAGCGGAAGGCCACGCGGCCCTCGCCCTCGAGGCGGTCGAGGGTGTCGGCGTCGGCGATGAAGCCGCCCTCGCCGTTCTTGAGCGGGATGGTGATCTCCTCGCCCGCGGTGAAGGCGTTCGTCCACGCGGTGCCGGTGGCCTCGACGCGGAGGCGCTGGTCGCGGCAGACGAAGTTGCCGGCCTCGTTGCGGATCAGCCCGCCGGGCAGCAGGTGCGCCTCGGTGAGCATCTGGAAGCCGTTGCAGATGCCGAGCACGGGCACGCCGCGCTCGGCGGCGTCCACCACCTCGCGCATGATCGGCGCGAAGGCCGCGATGGCGCCGGCGCGCATGTAGTCGCCGTAGCTGAAGCCGCCGGGGAGCACGACCGCGTCGACGCCCTGGAGGTCGTGGTCGCCGTGCCACAGCGCTACTGGCGTGGCGCCCGCGAGGCGGACGGCGCGCTGGGCGTCGCGGTCGTCGAGGGATCCCGGGAAGGTGATGACCCCGACGCGCATCAGCGCTGCTCCGCCGCGGCCGAGCCGTGGGGGAGCGGGTGCGCGGCGACGTCGGTTTCGGCCGTGCCGCCGTCGGCGACCGTGTGGTCGTCGGTGACGTTGCCGGTGGCCATGTCGGCCTCGGCCGAGATGCCGAACCCGTCGAGCCCGGCGACGTGGACGCTGATGACGTCCTCGATGACGGAGTTGGAGAGCATGTCGGCGGCGAGCGACTGGACGTCGGCGAGCAGCGCGTCGTCCACCTCGCCCTCGACGGTGAGCTCGAAGCGCTTGCCGATGCGGACGCCGGTGAAGCGGTCCTTGCCGAGGCGGGCGAGGGCGCCGGCCACGGCCTTCCCCTGGGGGTCGAGCAGCTCGGCCTTGGGCATCACTTCGACGACGATCGTGGGCACGATGGGACTCCGGATTCCTGGAGGCGGGTGGATGCGCTCAGCGTACCGGACCGCCGCGGCCCGCCGGGCGGCTCCCCGGGCGGGCAGCGGTGGGCGGCGGGCCGACGGCGATGTCGCGGCCGGGATCAGCCGATCGCCTCGGGCAGCAGCTCCACCCGGTAGGCGGCGTCGATGGTCTCGCCCGTGGCGGGGTCCTCGAGCTGCACGCGCCAGCGCGAGGCGAACTGGTCGACGCCCGGGACCATCGCGACCGTGCCCGAGATCAGCACCGTGCCGGGGACGCGCAGGCCGCGCCGCTCGAGCACCTCGAGCCAGTGGTCGGGCGTGAGGAGCGCGCCGAGCGTGGAGTCCTGGATGAGCTCCTCGGCGCCCTCCTCGCCGACCCAGCCGCGCAGGCGGATCGCGTCGAGGCGGTCGCGCACGTCGGCGAGGCGCCAGGCCTTGCGTCCCAGCACGTCCGGGCCCGCGTTCTTGCTCCACGCGACGCCGTGCACCTCGAGGGCGCGGTCGGTGTGGTCGCAGGCGACCGTGAGCAGCACGTCGTCGTCGGTGATCACGAGCGCCCACTCGGCCTCGCCGGAGGTGCGGCCGTGCTGCGCGGGCACCGCGTCCGCCTGCGACGCGAGGTAGGGCGCGACCGGGTAGAGCGCAGGCGTCACCTCGGGGCCGGGCACGCCGAGCTCGGCGAGCTCCGCGATGTGCGCCTGGACCTCGGCCTGGTCGCGGCCCGCGTAGCCGGCGTTGAGGAGCGACACGACCTCGACGCTCGTGGTGGATCCGTCGGGCAGCTGGAAGCGCAGGGTGGTCATCGGTCCTCCGGTGGTGTTTCGAGCGTGTGAAGAAATGCGGATCCGGTCGCCCTGGCCATGGTCACCGGCATCCGGTATGCCTACTGTATACAGCACACCGACCGGACGCCCGGCGGGTCCGACAGCCGGATCCGCGGCGACTCCCCACCCGGTCCCGCACCCGAGGAGACCCATGGCCGACGACCCCACCGCCGCTGCGGCGACCACCGCATCCGCAGCCGGCGCGCCCGCGAACGGCGCGCCCCACGACACCCCGAGGCCGTCGCGCCGCGAGCTCGTGAAGGCCTTCACCGCGAGCCTCACCGGCACGTCGCTCGAGTGGTACGACTTCGCCGTCTACTCGGCGGCCAGCGCCGTCGTGTTCCCCGTCGTGTTCTTCCCCGCGTCCGACCCCTACACGGCGACGATCCTCGCGTTCTCGACCTACGCGGTCGGCTACGTGTCGCGCCCCGTCGGCGGGTTCGTGTTCGGGCGGCTCGGCGACAAGATCGGACGGAAGCCCGTCCTCGTGCTCACGCTGCTGCTCATCGGCATCGCGACGTTCCTCATCGGCGTGCTGCCGGGCTACGCGACCATCGGGCTCGCGGCGCCGATCATCCTCGTGCTCCTCCGCTTCGCGCAGGGCGTGGGCGTCGGCGGCGAGTGGGGCGGCGCGGTGCTGCTCTCGAGCGAGTTCGGCGATCCGCGGAAGAGGGGCTTCTGGTCCTCGGCCGCGCAGGTCGGCCCGCCCGCCGGCAACCTGCTCGCCAACGGCGCGCTCGCGCTGCTCACCGTGCTGCTCACCGAGGACGACTTCCTCGACTGGGGCTGGCGCGTGGCCTTCCTCCTCTCCGCGCTGCTCGTGGCGTTCGGCCTCTGGATCCGCCTGAAGCTCGAGGACACCCCCGTGTTCAAGGCGCTGCAGGAGCGCGGCGACCGGCCGAGCGCGCCCATCTCGGAGATCTTCCGCACGCAGGCCCGTCCGCTCGTGGCCGCGATCCTCAGCCGCGTCGGCCCCGACGTGCTCTACGCGCTCTTCACCGTCTTCACCCTCACCTACGGCGTGAACTCGCTCGGCTTCGAGCGCAGCCAGGTGCTCGTGGCGGTGCTCGTCGGATCCGCGGTGCAGCTGTTCACCATCCCGTTCGCGGGCGCCGTGAGCGACCGGATCAACCGCCGGGCGCTGTACGCGGCCGCCGCGGTGGGCGCGGCCGTCTGGGCGTACGTGTTCTTCGCGATCACCGACGGCTCGTCGACCTTCGTGCTCGGCGTGGGCATGGTGCTCGGCCTGTTCTTCCACTCCTTTATGTACGGGCCGCAGGCGGCGTACATCATCGAGCAGTTCTCGCCCCGGCTCCGCTACACGGGCGCCTCGCTCGCGTACACGATCGCCGGCGTGATCGGCGGGGCCATCGCGCCGCTGATGTTCACGATCATCTACGAGGAGACCGGCAGCTGGGTCGGCATCGCGCTGTACCTCACCGCCGCGGTCGTGCTCACGCTCGTGGGCCTCGCGATGGGCCGCGACTCCGACGTGGCCGAGGACGAGGAGTACGTGCGCACGGGCGCCGAGGGCGTCGCGGCGCCGCGGGTCTGACGCACGCCCTGTTCGGCCGACGCCCGGATCCCCGCCGCGGGGTCCGGGCGTCGGCGCGTGCGGGGCGGTCGCGCGTGCGGGACCGCGTCAGGCGCGCAGCAGCACGTCGAGCGTGACGGCGAGGTGCCGGTCGATCGCCCCGCGCGCGGCCTCGGCGTCGCCCGCGGCCAGCGCGTCGACGATGCCGGCGTGCTCCTCGCAGACCCGGTCCTGCCGGTCGGTCGCGCGGTAGAGCGCCTCGACGCCCACGAGGATCTGCCGGGCGCGGAGCTTCGCGTAGGTGCGGCTCATCAGCTCGCTGCCCGCCGCGTCGACGAGGAGCTGGTGGAAGCGGCGGTCGTGCTCGATGAACTCCCGGCCGCTCTCGCGCGGCGGGCTCGCCACCATCGCGCGCTGCTGCTCGAGCACCTCGCGCATCGCGTCGAGCGGCGTGCGGTCGTGCTCCACGGCGCTCGTGGCGGCATGCCGCTCGAGCACCCCGCGCAGCTCCATCAGCTCGGCGATCTGGCGTCCGGTGATGACGGGGATGCGGGCGCCGCGCTTCGGGATCATCTCCACCAGGTCGTCGGCGGCGAGCAGCAGCAGGGCCTCGCGGACGGGCGTGCGGGAGACGCCGATGCGCTCGGCCAGCTCCTGCTCGTTGAGGAACGCGCCCTGCTGGTCCGGGTCGGTGAGGACGTGCGCGTGGAGGAACTCGTAGGCCCGCTCGCGGCCGGAGAGGGCGCTCGCCGGTGACCCTGGATCGCCCGCCCGTTCTCGCATACGCTATGTATACATCACAGGAGGACCATGAGAATCGCGCTCGCCCAGATCATCAGCTCCCCGGATCCCGCGGACAACCTCGCACGGATCGAGCGCTTCGCGGAGGACGCCGCTCGGCAGGGCGCCGAGCTCGTGGTGTTCCCGGAGGCGGCGCAGCGCGCGTTCGGCAACCCGCTGCCGGAGGTCGCGGAGCCGCTCGACGGGCCGTGGGCCTCCGGCGTGCGGGCGGTCGCCGACCGGCTCGGGGTCGTGATCGTCGCGGGCATGTTCACGCCCGGCGCCGACGGCCGCGTACGCAACACCCTGCTGGTCGCGCGGCCCTCGGGTGCGGAGGCGGCGGGCGCCGGCTCCTACGACAAGATCCACCTGTTCGACGCGTTCGGCTTCCGCGAGTCCGACGCCGTGGACCCGGGCGACGAGGTCGCCGTGATCGAGGTCGGCGGCACGCGCGCCTCCCTCGCCACCTGCTACGACGTGCGCTTCCCGGCCCTCTTCCTCGCGGGCGCCGACCGGGGCGCGGCCGTCAGCGTCGTGTGCGCGAGCTGGGGCGCCGGCCCCGGCAAGGCCGACCAGTGGGACCTCCTGCTGCGGGCCCGCGCGCTCGACTCCACGACCTTCGTCGTCGCGGTCGGCCAGGGCGACCCCGCGACGCTGCCGGCCGGATCCCGCGGCCACGACCCCGCGAGCGGCGCGCCCACGGGCATCGGCCGGAGCGCGGTGGTCTCCCCGCTCGGCGAGGTGCTGCACCGGCTCGGCGGCGAGGAGGAGCTGCTCGTCGTGGACGTCGACCCGTCGGCCGTCGAGACCGCGCGCGGCACGCTGCCCGTGCTCGCGAACCGGCGCCGGGGGCTCGAGCAGCAGGGCTGAGCCCCACGGCGGAACGGATCCCGGAGCCGCGACCGCTCCGCCTCCCGCTCCGCCTCCCGCTCCGCCTCCCGCTCAGCCCGGCGCGGGACCGGCCGGCGCTCCGCGTCCGCGCACGCGAGATTCCCGTGACTCCCGTGACTCCCGTGACGCCCGCAGCGCCGCCGCGGCGGGCAGGCCGACGGCGCCCAGCGCGCCGACGAGCGCGAGGACGCCCCAGCTGCCGGCCGTGCCGACCGCGGCGACCGCGGCCCCGGACACCGCGGGCGTGATCGCCGCCGTGAGGCCCCAGGACGAGCCCACCATCCCGAGCGCCGCCACGTGGTCGGCGGCGGGCACGCGGGCGAGGATGGTCGGCACCATGCCCGCCGTCACGAGCAGCTCGCACGCCGTCCAGCCGACGCCGAACGCGAGCCAGCTGTCGGTCGCGGCCGTCGCGACCGCGGTGAGCGCGCCCGCGGTGAAGCCGGCCACGAGGTAGGCCGGCGCCCGCTCGTCGCGCACCACGCGGAGCACGAGCGGCTGCAGGCCGATGAGCAGCACGACGTTGGTCAGCGCGGCGTACACGTACGACCCCGGCGTGGCGGTCGTCAGCGCGAACTGGATCCCGAGCCCCTGCATCAGCGCCGTCCCGGCGAGGGCGACGAGGAGCGGCGAGCCCAGGCGACGGACCGCGGACGCCGACCGGACGCCCGCCGCGTCGGTGCTCGGCTCGGGGCCCCCCGCCGCACCCGGGGCGGGCCGCGGCACCAGGAGCGCGGCGACGAGGAGCAGCGTGCCCTCGACGAGCATCAGGGGCGCGTAGCCGATCCCGGCCGCCGTGACGAGGCCGGCCACGCCCGTCGCGACGACGCCGCCGACGTTCGCCGTCCACGAGATCGCGGACTGCGTGCGCGCCTGCCGATCCCCCTCCACCTGCACCGTGATGAGCGTGCCGATGAGCGAGCGCGCCAGTCCCGCCGCCCCGCCGACGACGAGCATGACCGCCGCCAGCAGGAGAGCGGATCCCCCCACCGCGGCGGGCAGGACGAGGAGCGCGGCCCCGTCGAGCGCCAGCGTGCCGATCAGCAGGGGACGCAGCGCGCGGCGCGGCGCGAGGAGCCCGGCCGCGGCGGGGAGCACGACGGATCCGACGCCGGCCGCCGTGAGGATCAGCGCGACCTCGCTCGTCGTGTGGAGCTCGCGGAACCACACGACCGCGACGATCGACGTGAAGCCCGCCGCCCGCACGAGGACGAGGAGCGCGAGGAGACGGCGCGGCAGCCGCGTCACGGGCGGGCCCCCGCGCCGACGACCCAGGCGACGAGGGAGTCGAGCCGCGCGCGGTCGGTCCCCGTCGCGACGGCGTCGAGCCCGCCGCGGTCCGGCGCGGCCAGCAGCGACCGGGTGAGCCCGCCGAGGTCGAGGGCCGCGAGCTGCGCCGCCGTCCGCCGCCCGGCCGCGGGGTCCCCGTGCGGACCGGGCGTCGCGGACGCGTCCGTCCCCGCGCCCGCAGCCCCGGACCCGGACCCGGCGAGCGCGGCGACGCGCGGCGCCTCCCGCGACCCGAGCGCCGCGAGGTCGCGGAGCAGCAGCGACGCGTCGCGACGGGCCAGCGCGAGGCGCAGGATCCCCCAGCGCACCGCGGTCGGCCCGTGCCGCTCGACGAGCGCCGAGGCGGTGATCCCCGCGGCCGCCGCCTCCCGCGGCGACCGCCCCTCCACCCGCAGGTGGTGGTGCACGTGCAGCACGTCGGCGGTCGGCGCGTCGAGCGCCTGGCACAGGAGCGGCACGAGGGTGAGGTGCAGGTTGAGCAGGCCCTTGCCGAGCACCTGGATCCGCGTCGCCGACTCCGCCCACCCCGCGTCGGGCCGCGGCGCCAGGTAGCTCGCCGCCGCCACGAACCCCGAGTGGATCACCTGGCCGGGGTCGCCCGGCACGGGCACGCCGTGCCCGCCCGTGCGGGACGCCGGCCGCGAGACGCTCAGCGTCGCGGGCGGCGCCGCGCTCGCGCGCCCGAGGGCCGCGGCCGGCCCCCGGAGGGCGACGCGCTCGCGGAACGCGGCGATCCCGTCGGCGAACGGCGCGACGCGGAGGAACCAGTTCGGCTCGCCGTCGCCCGGGGAGGCCGGGCTCCCGCACCCCTCGCAGGCGGAGGTCGCGGTGGTGTCCGGCAGCGCCCCGCACCGGGAGCACCGCGGTCGCGCGTGCACCCCGCGCTCGAGCGCGCCCTGCGCCGCGAGCGCATCCCACGCGGTGCGCGCGTGGTCGGCGACCGCGGGCTGCGCCGTGGATCCGACGACGACGTCCCCGCCGGCCACGGACCGCGCGAGGGCCGCCAGGTGCGCGAGCGGCGGAGGGGGTCCGGCCGCGAGCGCGGGGATGCTGTGCTCGTCGCGCGTGGCGACGACCGCCGGTGCCCGGCCGCCGACGCCCGCGCCGAGGATCGCCCCCAGCGCCCCGGCCACGACGAGGTCCGTGGCCCAGCCCGCGTGGTCGTAGGAGTGCGCGGACGCGGGCGGGACGGTGATGACGGCGCCCGGCCCCATCAGTACAGCGCGTTGCCGATGTAGTTGGGCAGCGCCTGCAGCCGGCGCTCGAGGTCGTCGAGGTCGGCCGGGTACTCCTTTCTATAGCGCTGCGTGATGCGGTCGACGCCGTGCCAGTCCCGCGGCGGGCCGTCGGGCGAGTAGCGGTCGGCGACCTCGGAGTAGAGGGGCGTGCCCGGCCGGAGGAACAGCTGGTTGAGGCCGAAGTAGCCGGGGATGGTCGCCGCCCAGTCGACGATCTCGCCCGACCGGCACGTCGGGTCGTCGGGCAGCCCGAGCAGCACGAAGGCGAACGGCGTGATCCCGGCGTCCGCCAGCTTCTCGACGGCGAGCTGGATCTTCTCCGCCGGGATCCGCTTGCCCACGCCCGTCTCGCTCACCGCCGGCGACTCGGCGCCGAGCCACATGCCGCGGCACCCGGCCTCCGCCCACGCCTCGACGTCGGTGCGGAGCACCACCTCCGTGCGGGTCTGGCCGGTCCAGCTCACCCCGCGGCCGGTCAGCCGCTCGCAGAGCTCGGTGTAGAAGGTCTTGTGCAGGCCGAAGACGTAGTCGAGGAAGAACACGTCCGAGACGCCGCGCGCGGTCTGCTGCTCGATGGAGGCGAGCGTGGTCTCGACCGGCTCGGCGCGCATCCGCGTCCCGAAGGGCAGGTGGCAGAACGTGCACCCGTAGGTGCAGCCGCGCACCCCGAGGGCGATGCCGCACGTGCTGCGGTGCAGGGATCCGTCGGTGAAGGTCTCGGCCGTGTAGAGGGAGGGGTCGATGAGCTCGTAGTCGGGCACGGGCATCTCCTCGGGCCCGAGCGGCGGGAAGACGCCGGAGAAGGGGAGCACGCGCGACAGCGGGGTGCCGCCGGCCTCGAGCAGGCGGACGGCGCCGATCGCGGCGGCGTCGGACTCCCCGCGGGCGACGAAGTCCACCCCCAGGTCGTCGAGGGTGGCCTGCGGCAGCTGCGTGCCGTGCGGGCCGACGGCGATCACGTCGGCCGCGGGCCAGCGTTCGCGGAGGCCGGCGACGCAGGCCCGGACGGGCGACAGGTCGAGCGGGTAGCACTGGGCGCGGTCGGCGATGGCGGTGACGACCACGACGTGGTCCGGGTCGGTCCCGGCGGGCGGCTCGGCGGCGACGCGCTGGTCCCAGATGACCACGTCGTGCCCGGACCGCCCCAGCACGGTGGCGGCGATCAGGGCGTCGAGGGGGTGCTGGAGGAAGTCGCGGGAGAACTCGTCCTCGACGATGGCGAAGGCGGTGGACGGCATGGTGGATCCCTTCCTAGAGAGGTGCGTTCGTGTCATGGAGGTGCTGCTGGAGGCGGTCGATCAGGTCGACGGTGCGGAGGGAGGCGGCGTCGAGGCGCGGGGGCGACGCCGCCCGGGGGTCGGCGAGGAACGCGCGGAGCTGCACCACGTGCGGGGCGAGCCAGTCCGACGGCGCGGTCGTCGCGGATCGCTCGCGGGCGTACAGGCCCGCGTCGGGGACCTCGTCGGGCGGCGGCGCGAGGTCGAGCACGGTCGTCTCCGACTCCAGCACGACCGAGCCGGCCGTGCCGTCGAACGCCAGCCGGGGCGCGCGCCCCGGGAAGGCCTCCGTCGTGTACCGCACCGTGGTGAGGCAGCCCGACGCGTGCTCGAGCGCCGCGGTGAACGCGCCCTGCCGCGCGCCGGGCCCGCGGCGGGGCGCCCGGGAGGCCGTGACGGAGATCCGGTCGACGGGTCCCAGGCACCAGACCGCGAGGTCCAGCTGGTGGTACGCGAGGTTCCACAGCTCGTGGCTCCTGCGGGCGGCCGACGCCCGGAAGTAGGCGTCGGACCGCCAGAGGGGGAGCTCGACGAGGGCCGTGCGGATCCGGCCGAGGTCGCCGGCGCGGATCCTCTCCCGGACGCGCCGCACCTCGTCGACCCGGCGCAGCTGGCTGACCACCTGGAGGGTGCGACCGGCGGACGCCGCGTGCCGGTCGAGCGCCCGCGCGCCCGCGGCCGTGAGCGCGGCCGGCTTCTCGACGAGCACGTGCATGCCCCGGTCGAGGGCGCGGTGGGCGAGCTCCTCGTGGCTGTCGGGCGGGGTCGCGATGAGGACGGCCTCGAGCGAGGCGTCGTCGAGCACGGCGTCGGGGGACGCCGCCTCGTCACGCGGGTCGAGGGGCCGCCAGCCCGGCGGGAGGCGGCGCGCGCCGATCCGCAGCCGGCCCACGAGGGGCGCGAGCGCGGGATCCGTGCGGAGGAGCCGATGGTACGTCGCGCCCATCGCCCCGAGGCCGACGAGCCCGACGTCCCGGGCCGTCACGCGCGGGACCCGGCGTCGCCGCCTACGACCGGCACGGCGCGCGAGCCGAGC
Organism: Clavibacter michiganensis subsp. tessellarius; assembly: GCF_021922985.1. Lineage (NCBI taxonomy): Bacteria > Bacillati > Actinomycetota > Actinomycetes > Micrococcales > Microbacteriaceae > Clavibacter > Clavibacter tessellarius. The sequence goes on from NZ_CP040788.1 coordinate 3,113,036, forward strand.
AGCAGGCGCGTGTGCTCGATCATGTCGAGGTCGACGTCGATGCGCCGCGGGCGCCGTGTGACCAGGCGCAGCAGCGCGTCCCGCATCGACACCCGCAAGGGGTCGTCCGGGATCGTCCGCACGCGCCGGCCGTCGGGCGTCTCGTGCACGAGCAGCGCGGTCCGCGCGCGCGGGAAGGTCCGCTCGTCCGCGTACGAGGGCGCGAGCCACAGCGTGATCCGCTCCCGCCCGTCCGACAATCGGACCACCCGGTGGTTGGCCGGGTCGCACGCGGGGTCGTCGTCGGGCTCGAGCGGGACCGAGGGGGATGCCCCCGCGATGCGGCTGTGGAGCACGAGGTCCCGTCCGTCGGCGCACACGGCGGCGAACCGCGCCTCGACGAGGGACCCGCCCTCGTCGACGAGCTCGAGGCGCCGGGCGTCCGGATCGGTCGGCACGAGGTCGTCCCCGGTCGCGCCCAGCGCCCGGGCGATGGCGTAGAGGTGCGGCCACTCGTAGCCGAGCACACCGGCGATCCGGTCGGTGAAGCGCCCGCGGGCCTCGTCGGGCCGCCGGTCCTTGACGAAGCTCACGGTGAGCGCGTGCCGTGGCCGGATCCGCGCCTCGTGCCCGAGGGCCCGGATCGCGATGCTGTCCTGGTACTGCGACGCCACCTCGAGCACGACCCCGGGGTGCTCCGCGATCAGCGCCCGCAGCGCGTCCAGCTGCTCGGGCGAGCAGACGGGCTTCTCCACGAGCACGGCCGCGTCCGGGCACCGCGCGACGATCTCCCGCAGCCGGTCGAGGTGCGTCGCGGTCGGCGTCGCGATGATCCAGACGGCCGGGTCCGCGGGGGCTCCCGCGAGGTCGGGGGAGGTCGGCCAGGGCACGGCGCGCGGGTCGAGGTGCGGATCCACGATCGTGACCTCGTGCCCCATGCGGGCGAGGAGGGAGGCGCGCAGCAGGCCGATCCGCCCGCCGCCCACCACGGTGACGCGCACGCTCACGCGCCCCGACGGAAGTGGTGCTCGTAGTACCTCTCGTAGACGCCGGAGGTGCGCACCCACCCGTCGACGTCCGCGAGCGGCACGGGCGCGCCGGGCCGGGCCTCGACGCGCTCCATGAGGCGGCCGAGGACGATCCACGTCGCCGCGCGGTACATGTCGTACCCGCCGTTCGGGATCCCCTCGAACCGGTGCAGGTTGAACGACCGCCCGTCGCCGAGCACGACGGGCCCGTCGTCCGGCCCGTCCGCGAGCGCCGACAGGTCGGCGGTCGCGAACGCGGTCACGTAGGACGTCCGCGGCAGCGCCCGGAGCGTCGCCGCGTCGGCGATGGGCTCGCCCGTGCTCGAGACGAGCAGCGTGGGCGCCATGGCGACGGCCTCGCCGATCGACGGGGTCGTCTCGAAGCCGTCCTCGGCCGCGGCGATGAGCTGGAGGTGGTCGGTGTCGACCACGACCACGCGGCAGCCGAGGGCCCGGAGCCCACGGGCGATGCGCGCGCCGAGCGAGCCGAAGCCGACGCTCACGACGCGCATCCCGATGAGCTTCTCGCCGCGGAGGGCCTCGCGCAGCCGGCGGATGCAGGAGTCGGCGATCTCGTTGTAGCCGATGCGCTGCTTCACCTCGGACCGCGCCATGTTCGCGACCGGCAGGTCGCGCGCGAGCGGGCTGCGGGCGAGGCGCTTGAGCCCGCTCACGGTCAGCTCGACCGCGGCGTCCGGGCGCTGCTGGAGCACGGACCGCCCGTCGGCGCCGGTGAGGCCGAGCAGCCCGCCGTCGTCGATCATCGCGACCCGCTGGCCGCATCCGTGCGCGTCGGCGACGAACCGGTCGACGGCGCGGGCGGACTCCTCCGCGCGCGCGGCCTCGGCGCCCGACGCCGTGCGGTCGACGGCGGCGTTGTCGAGCTTCCGCACGTCCACGCCGTGGGCGCGCAGGGTCGCGGCGATGCGCGCCCGGTTGAGCGTGCGGTCGCCCTTGTCGAGCACCATCACCTCCTCCGGCGCGATGCCTGCGGCGAGCAGCGCGCGCACGAAGCCGAGCGAGTTCTCCACGAGGTGGTCGCGGAAGACGATCCGCCAGCCGCCCGGCGCGATGGGGTGGGTGCGCGCGGCCCAGTCGAGGATCGGCATGGCGGCGGAGAGCGTGGCCTGCTCCTCCTCGGACAGGCGCCGGTCGTGCCGCTCGACGGCGTCGCGGAGGAGCTCCGCGACCTCCGGGTCGTCGGCCCGGACGATCCCGTGGAACGCCCGGCTCCGCGGGTTCGCCGGGAGGAGGGAGCGCGGGGCGACGCCGCCGAGGTGGATCCCGACGTGGGCGCGACCGCCCGTCGGATCGGTCCACGATCGCTCGCGGAGGTCGGCGTCGGCGTCGCCGTCGCCGTCGTCCGGCGCGGCCGGACGGTCGGGGTCGGGGAGCAGGCCCAGCTGACGTGCCGTCGCGTCGAGCGCGGCCATCAGGGGGCGGGGATCGGCGACGCCGGCGATGCTGCGATCGCGGGCCGTCGCGGGAGCGGTTCCTGCGGGTGACGTGGTCGAGAGCATGTTCACGTCACGTGAGGTTAGGTACGCGTCCGGCCCGGCGGAACCGGCCCGACGAGATTTGCGCGAACTCTTCGTGGGCCCTATGATCCGCGGGCCCGGCTGCCGAGGCGACCGGGCCCGCGCTCATGCGAGCGGATCAGCGCCCGACGGGACCCATGTCCGCGTAGCGGTCGCCGACCGGGGTGGGCAGCGACGAGAGGTGCGCGAGCTGGTCGGCGGAGAGCGTCACGGCGTCGGCCGCCACGTTCTCGTCGAGGCGGCTGACGCGCTTCGTGCCGGGGATCACGGCGATGTCGTCGCCCTGCGCCAGGATCCACGCGAGCGCCACCTGCGCGGGCGTCGCGTCGAGCTCGCCCGCCACGTCCTTCACGGCGTCGACGATGCGCATGTTCTGCGCGAAGGCCTCCTCCGCGAAGCGCGGGGACGAGGAGCGGTAGTCGGCCTCGGAGAGGTCGGCGACGCTCGTGATCGCGCCGGTGAGGAAGCCGCGGCCGAGCGGCGAGTACGCGACGAGCCCGATGCCGAGCTCGCGCAGCACCTCGAGCACGCCGGCCTCGGGGTCGCGGGTCCAGATGGAGTACTCGCTCTGCAGCACCGAGATCGGGTGCACGGCGTGCGCCCGGCGGATGGTGTCGGGCCCGGCCTCGGAGAGCCCCAGGTGCAGGACCTTGCCCTCGTCGACGAGCTCCTTCATCGCGCCGACGGTCTCCTCGATCGGCACGGCCGGGTCGACGCGGTGCTGGTACAGGACGTCGATGCGGTCGGTCCCGAGGCGCTGCAGCGAGGCCTCGACGGCGATGCGGATGCCCGCGGGCGAGCTGTCCATTCCGCGCTCGTAGTCCTCCGCGTCCTTGCCCGGGGCGTGCTTCAGCAGGCCGAACTTGGTGGCGATGACGACGTCGTCGCGGCGGCCCGCGAGCGCGGATCCGACCAGGCGCTCGTTGGTGAACGGCCCGTACGCCTCGGCCGTGTCGAAGAGGGTGACGCCCTGGTCGACCGCGCGATGCAGGGTGCGGATCGACTCCGCCTCGTCCTGGCCGGCGCCGTCGTAGAAGGCGCTCATGCCCATGCAGCCGAGGCCGATGCGGCCGACGTCGAGGCCCGTGCCGGTGTGGATGTGCTTCATGCGGTGCTCCGTTCTCCTGCGGCCGGATGGGCCGCCTCTCGAGCCTAGGCACGTCCCGCGACCGCGACGCGCCGCCGGTCCGCTTTTTTTGAACCATTCAAGGGAAGTGTGCTTGACTGCGGCCATGCCCGCCGACCACGCGCACCACCACGCGCCGCCCCTGGATGCCGACGCCCTGCGCGCCGCGCTCCGGGAGGCGGGCCTCCGCGTGACCCGGCCGCGCGTGGCCGTCCTCGAGGCGGTCGACGCCCGGCCGCACTCGGACGCCGACGAGGTGCTCCAGACGGTGAAGCGCGAGCTGCCCGGCACGAGCATCCAGGCGGTCTACGGCGTGCTCGGCGCGCTCGCGGCCGCGGGGCTCGTGCGGCGCATCGAGCCCGCGGGATCGTCCGCGCGCTACGAGCGCCGGACGGGCGACAATCACCATCACCTCGTATGCACAGGTTGCAGGACCATCGTCGACGTGGACTGCGCGGTGGGGGAGTCCCCCTGCCTCGCGCCGTCCGACTCGGCGGGGTTCCTCGTGGCGAGCGCCGAGGTGACGTACTGGGGCCTGTGCCCCGCCTGCCGGACCGCATCCGCGGATCCCGGTGCCACCGTCGCGACCTAGCGGTCGCCACCGGCCCGCCCCTCGGCCGGATGACCCGAGCCAGCACCTCCCCGTTCCACCGCTGACAGGAGAAACACCATGACCGACCAGAAGTACACGACCACCGACTCCGGCGCCCCGGTCGCCAGCGACGAGCACTCGCTCTCCGTCGGCCCCGACGGCGCCATCCCCCTCCACGACCACTACCTCGTCGAGAAGCTCGCCCAGTTCAACCGCGAGCGCATCCCGGAGCGCGTCGTGCACGCCAAGGGCGGCGGCGCGTTCGGCACCTTCCGCGTCACGGGCGACGTGAGCGCGTACACCCGCGCCTCCCTCTTCCAGCCCGGCGCCGAGGTCGAGATGCTCGCGCGCTTCTCCACCGTCGCCGGCGAGCAGGGCAGCCCCGACACGTGGCGCGACCCGCGCGGCTTCGCGCTGAAGTTCTACACGGACGAGGGCAACTACGACCTCGTCGGCAACAACACCCCCGTCTTCTTCATCCGCGACGGGATCAAGTTCCCCGACTTCATCCGCTCGCAGAAGCGCCTGCCGGGCTCGCACCTCCGCGACCACGACATGCAGTGGGACTTCTGGACGCTCTCGCCCGAGTCCGCCCACCAGGTCACCTGGCTCATGGGCGACCGCGGCCTCCCGAGCTCGTGGCGCCACATGGACGGCTTCGGCTCGCACACCTACCAGTGGATCAACGCGGCCGGCGAGCGCTTCTGGGTGAAGTACCACTTCAAGACCCAGCAGGGCATCGAGATCCTCAAGCAGGAGCAGGCCGACCAGATCGCGGGAGAGGACGCCGACTTCCACATCCGCGACCTCACCGAGGCCATCGACCGCGGCGACTACCCGGAGTGGAAGCTCGAGGTGCAGATCATGCCCTACGAGGAGGCGAAGTCGTACCGGTTCAACCCGTTCGACCTCACCAAGGTCTGGTCGCAGAAGGACTACCCGCGCATCGAGGTCGGCACCATGACCCTGAACCGCAACCCGGAGAACTACTTCGCGCAGATCGAGCAGGCCGCGTTCGCGCCCTCGAACTTCGTCCCCGGGATCCAGACCAGCCCCGACAAGATGCTCCTCGCGCGCATCTTCAGCTACGCCGACGCGCACCGCTACCGCGTGGGCACGAACCACGCGCAGCTGCCGGTCAACGCGCCGAAGTCGCCCGTGCACAGCTACTCGAAGGACGGCCAGGGGCGATACACGTTCCAGGACGCGGGCACGCCCGTCTACGCGCCCAACTCGCACGGCGGCGCGCACGCCGACCCGGCTCGCGCCGCGGAGAGCGCCGGCTGGGAGCAGGACGGAGAGCTCGTCCGCGCGGCCGCCACGCTGCACCCCGAGGACGACGACTTCGTCCAGGCCCGGATGCTCGTCAACGAGTCGATGGACGACGCCCAGCGCGAGCGCCTCGTCGGCAACATCGTCGGCCACGTGAGCAAGGTCACCACGGCCGAGCTGCGCGCCCGCGTCATCCAGTACTGGACGAACGTCGACGCATGGCTCGGTGCGGCCGTCGCCGCCGGCCTGCCGCCGCTCGCCGGATCCGCGCCCGTCGCCGAGGCCACCCCCGGCCCGACGCGCGACGCCGAGGAGGTCGGTGTCGCGGCCCACTGAGCCGCGGCGGTGATCCGCTGATCGCGTGACACGACGCCCGTCCCCTCGGTGAGGGGGCGGGCGTCGTCGTGTGCGTCGCTGGGTATGCGTCTTGGGTAACGAGATTTGCAATCCTGACCGACGACAAGACTTTGAACACTGCGTCTATGTGCACACTAAATGGCAGCAGGCGACTTATGCGCCCTTTTTTGGGGGATTGCCGCTGTCCTTCCTTAGTGCGAGATTCGTTAAAAGTCAGGGCATCAATCGACCCAGGAGTCCATTCATGAGTGCTGTGATCACGGCCATTCACCTCAGTGCCGGAGAACGTCGGTACGATCGTATCGAGAGCGTCCGGTGGCGCATGTCCGATACTGGCCAGACCGGCCAGCACTCTGTCGCAGTCATGGTCACGTATATTGACCAAGGAAATGAAGTTTACGTCGAGTCTCCGACACGAGTCCGCGTTCGCGTGGCACGTCCCATGTATGGCTCGGCTTACATTCGAACCGAAGCGGACGGACGAGAAACGAACAACCTCTTGGCGCTACCAACTTACTGAACGCCCGCATGCGATCCTGACGCTGCCCAGTGGTCATCGGTCACACCAGTGGCAGCTCCATCTCCAGGTCCTTCTGCGAGCGATCCAGCGCGTACGGCACGCTGCGACCCGTCAGCACGAAGCCGCGGCGCTCGTAGTAGGCGCGGGCGCGCGGGTTGTCCTCGTGGACCTCGAGCCGCACGGCGCGGGCCGTCGGCCGGTCGCGGGCCCAGGCGATCACGGCGTCGAGGAGGAGGTCGGTGACGCCCGCCGCGCGACCCCGGGCGTCGGGCGTGATGTAGACGCTCACGAGCATCACGCGCGTGGGATCCGCGGCCACGAACGCGTTCATCGCGCCGAGCCAGCGGCCGGTCGCGCGCTCCACGGCGACGTAGGCGGTGCTGCCCGGCTGCTCGGCGCGAGCGGTGCGGGCGCGCCAGTCCGACTCCGGCTGGGCGAGCGCGTGCTCGAGCGTCTCGAGGTACGCGAGCGGGGTGTCCTCGAGCATCTCGAGGCGGAGGGCGCGGTACTCGCGCCAGTCCTCGGCGCGGAGGCGGTGGATCACGGCGTCCATCGGATCAGACCAGCTGGCCGTTCACGTGGAGGTCGCCGGCGGGGAGGGCGTCGGCGGGCGCCGTGACCGGCAGCGCCATCCAGCCGTGGTCCTGGTGCACGACGCCCGCGGCGCCGAGGAGCGTGAAGCCGTTGTAGTGGCCGGTGCGGCCGTCGAGCGGCAGCCAGCCGTGGTGGGCGTAGTAGCCGGTGGTCTCGGCGCCGGTCTCGAGCAGGCCGAACGGGACGGCGAGGCGCGCGAGGGCACCGCGGATCCCGTCGGCGAGCAGCGTGCCGAGGCCCGCGCCCTGCCGGTCCGGATGCACGGCGACCATGCCCGTGGATCCCATGAGCAGGTCGTCGGCCGGGTCGCCCCGGCCGTCGCCCACCTCGACGAACACGCGCCGGATGCCGGCGTGCGCCACGAGCGCGTCGCCGTCGTGCACGAGGATCCGCAGCTCCGGCTGCGCGCCCGCCCAGCTGCACGCACCCGCGTAGCCCGCGGCGAAGTCGGGGAAGGCGAGCGCCAGGAGCGCCGCGATCCGCTCGTGGTCGGCGACGTCGAGCGCGCCCTCGCGGACGACGGAGAGGCGGGGTCCCATGGGTCGAGGCTAGCGGCCGGTCACGCGGGTGTCCGGGCCCGGCCCGCGGCCCGGTCGCGCGGCCCGCCCGCCCGTAGGGTGGAGCGCATGACCACCCCGCAGTCCGTCTGGCAGGACAAGCTCGGCCGCCTCTCCATCCGCTGCGTGCAGATCCTGGCGGTCCTCGTGGTCGCCATCGCGATCGTGTACGCCGCCATCTCGCTCAAGCTCGTCGTGATCCCGGTGATCATCGCGCTGATCCTCGCCTGCGCCGTGCGCCCCCTCGTGCTCTGGATGGAGCGCCGCGGCGTCCCGGACGCGCTCGCCGCGGCCATCGCGCTCCTCACGGGCCTCGTGCTCTTCGGCGGCGCGATCACGCTCGTCGTCTTCGGCGTGCAGAGCCAGTGGCCGACCCTCGTGAAGGCCACCAGCGAGGGCGTCGACCGGCTGCAGGCGGTCGTCGAGGAGGGCGGCCTGCCCATCGACACCGCGCAGATCGACTCGTTCCGCCAGTCCGCGGTCGACTTCCTCACGAGCAGCCAGTTCGGATCCGGCGCCATAGCGGGCGTCTCCGCCGCGGCCGAGGTCGTCACCGGAGCGGTGCTCGGGCTCGTGGTCTTCTTCTACTTCGTCAAGGACGGGCCGCGGATCTGGGCCTTCCTCATCCGCCCGTTCCGCGGCCGCGGTCGCAAGCGCGCCGTGCGCGTGGGCCACGAGGGCGCGAAGGTGCTGGGCGGCTACATCCGCGGCACCGCGACGGTCGCGCTCGTCGACACCGTGTTCATCGGTGCCGGCCTCCTCATCCTCGGCGTGCCGCTGGCGCTGCCGCTCGCGCTCGTGGTGTTCATCGGCGCCTTCGTGCCGATCGTCGGCGCCACCGTCGCGGGCATCCTCGCGGCGCTCGTCGCGCTGGTCACGAACGACCTGACGACAGCGCTCGTCGTGGTCGGCATCGTGGTCCTCGTGAACCAGCTCGAGGGCAACCTGCTGCAGCCGGTGGTGCTCGGCAACGCGCTCAAGCTGCACGGGCTCGTCGTGCTGCTGGCCCTGACCGCCGGCACGATCCTCGGCGGCATCGTCGGCGCGATCCTCTCGGTGCCGCTCACGGCCGTCGCCTGGACCGCATGGAAGATCGTGATGGAGCCCGATGAGGAGGAGCCGGCCGACGCCAGCCCGCGGTCGGCGGAGGCGCCCCCGGGGAAGCGCGGCGTGCGCGGCCTCACCTCGCTGCTCACGGGCCGCCCCTCGGCTCCCGCGACCACGACGCACGCCGACCGATGAGCGCCGCCGGCGCCGCGTCCCGTCTCCAGCGCAAGCCCGGCTTCGCGGTCGCGGCCCGCCTCGGGCACGCGGTCAACGGCCTGCTCCACCTCCTCATCGGCGTCGTCGCGTTCCGCCTCGCGACGGGCACGGGCGGCGGCGGGGCCGACCAGTCCGGCGCGCTCGGCTCCATCGCCCAGACGCCGGGCGGCCGCGTGCTGCTCTGGATCATCGTGGCGGGCCTCGTCGGCCTCGGCCTCTGGCAGCTCGTGGAGACCGTGCTCGCGCGCGGCGACGACGCGAAGGGCACCTGGGCGGCGCGCGCGAAGGAGCTCGGCAAGGCCGTGGCCTACCTCGTCATCGCGTCCACCGCCCTGCGCTTCGCGACCGGCGGATCCAGCGACTCGTCCGAGCAGACCCAGTCGCTCAGCGCGCGCGTCCTCGCGGCGCCCGGCGGCGTCGTGATGCTCGTGCTCGTGGGGCTCGGCGTCATCGCGGTGGGCGTCTACTTCGCCTACAAGGGCGGCACGAAGCGCTTCCAGGAGGACATCTCGGTGCCCGCGGGCTCGCTCGCCCGCGGGATCACCGCGCTCGGCGTGGCCGGGTACATCGCCAAGGGCGTGGCGCTCGTCGCGGTCGGCGTGCTGTTCGTCGTCGGCGCCGTGACGGCCGACCCGAGTCGCGCCACGGGGCTCGACGGCGCGCTCCAGTCGCTCGCGCAGCTGCCGGCCGGCGTCGCCGTCCTCGCGATCACGGGCCTCGGCCTCATCGCGTACGGCCTCTACTGCGGCGCCCGCGCGCGCTACGCGACCCTGTGACCGTGCGTCCGGTCGTCGCCCTCGACGGCGTACGGCCGGACGAGGTGCACGTCGTGCGCGTGTTCGCGGACGCCGACGGGCGGCACGGCAACGAGCTCGGGATCGTCCTCGCGTCGGCGCGCACGGAGGGGCGGGAGCTCACGATCGCCGCGACGCTCGGCTTCAGCGAGACCGTGTTCGTGGACGCGGTCGACGGCCCGGACGCGGATCCGCGCGGCGCGGCCGTCCGCATCCTCACACCCGCCCGCGAGCTGCCCTTCGCCGGGCACCCGACCGTCGGCACCGCCTGGTGGCTGGCCTCGCGCGGCGTGCCGGTCGATCACCTGCGCGTGCCCGCCGGGGTCGTCGCCGTGACGCACGGCAACGACGTCGTGCGCGTCGCCGCCGATCCCGCGTGGGGCCCCAAGTTCGCCTGGCGCGAGCTGCCGTCCGTCGCGGACCTCACCGCGCTCGACCTGCAGGCCGCCGTCGCGGACGCGACCGCCGACCACCTCTACGCGTGGGCGTGGATCGACGAGGCCGCGGGCGCGATCCGCTCGCGCATGGCCGCTCCCGCGCTCGGGGTCCCCGAGGACGAGGCGACCGGATCCGCCGCCCTCCGCATCACCGCGCACCTCGGCCGCGACCTCCGCATCACGCAGGGCCGCGGCAGCGAGCTGGTGACGCGGCTGCTACCGGACGGCCGGGCCGAGGTCGGCGGGCGCACGGTCGCGGACCGCGTGATCCCGCTGCCCTGACGCCTGACGCCTGACGCCTGACGCCTGACGCCCGACGCCCGCGCCGCTACGCCGTCGTGCGCTCGGCCGGCCCTGATGCCTCGGCGTCGCCGTCCGTCGGCTCCTCGCGTGGCACGACGAGGATCTCCGAGATCCGTCGCCGGTCGAGCGCGGTCACCTGGAGGGTCACGCCGTCGACCTCGACCGAGTCGCCGACCTGCGCGAGCCGCCCGAGGTTCTCGATGACGAAGCCCGCCACCGTGTCGGACGCCGAGTCGGGCAGCTTCACGCCCGTGGCCTCCTCGAAGTCCTGGAAGTTGAGGCGGCCGTCGATCGTGCCGCCGTCCTCCGCGAGGTCGCGCGCGGCGGAGTCGGTGTCGTACTCGTCGAAGATCTCGCCCACGACCTCCTCCACGAGGTCCTCGAGCGTGACGATGCCGTCGGTGCCGCCGTACTCGTCCACGATCACGGCGATCTGGTGGCCCTCGGCGCGCATCATCGTGAGCGTCGGCAGCACGCGTGCGGTCGCCGGCAGGTACGGGATCGGGCGAAGGATCTCGGACACGGGCCGCTCCGGATCCGCCGCGATGGCCTGGTACAGGTCGCGCACGTGCACGAAGCCGATGACGTCGTCGATGCTCTTGTCCATCACCGGATATCGCGAGTACGGCCGGTCCTGCACGTCGAGCCCGGCGTCGCGGACGGTGCCGGCGCCGTCGAGCGCGGCGATCTCGGGCCGCGGCTTCATCACCTCGCTGAGCTGGCGGTGGCGGAGGGAGAGCACGTCGTCGAGGATCCGGCGCTCGTCGTCCGGGAGGCCCTCGTGGCTGGAGACGATGTCGCGGAGCTCCTCCTCGCTCATCTCCTCGCCCGTCTTGTGCGGGTCGCCGCCGAGGAGGCGGACGACGAGGTCGGTCGAGACGGAGAGCAGCCAGATCACGGGGCGCATGAGGATCGCGAACCCGTTGAGCACGGGCGCGACGCCGTACGCGAAGCCCGCGTTGCGCTGGATCGCGAGGCGCTTGGGCGCGAGCTCGCCGAGGACGAGCGAGAGGTACGCGATCACCAGGGTGAGGAGGAGCGTGGCGACCGTGGACGCGAGCCCGGACTCCAGGCCCCACGACTCCAGGAGCGGGACGACGGACGGCGCGATGGACGAGGCGCCGTACGCGGCGGACGCGAACCCGGCGACGGTCACGCCGATCTGCACCGCCGCGAGGAAGGTGTTGGGGTTCCGGGCGAGCGCGGCGACCTTCTCACCGCGGCGGCCGCGGGCGGCGAGGGCGTTGAGCTGGCCCTCGCGGAGGGTGACGAGCGCCATCTCCGTGGCGGCGAAGACGCCGCCGACGAGCACGAACACCACGACCAGGACGATGTTGAGGAGGAGGTCGCCGTTCACGAGCGGGTGCCGCTCGGGCGGGCGCCGCTCGAGCGGCTCGTGGCGAGGAGGGCGGCGCGGAGGGTGCGGGGCGTGCCCGGGGTCGTCCGGGCGCCGGGACTGTGGCTGTCGGGAGCGGGCTCCCGCGCGGTTCTGTGCATGGATCGAGGGTAGTGGAGCGGGTGGGGAAATAGCCGGGGCGGGTGCTCGTGCCCTAGCGTCGACGGCATGCAGCAGCAGTGGATCGGATCATCGGGCTGGCTCGTCCTCGCGCTCGTCAACGCGGGCCTCGCGGAGCAGAAGGGCCGGTCGAGGTGGACCTGGTTCCTCGTCTCGCTGCTCCTCGGGCCCATCGCGACGTTCTTCATCGTGACGTGGGAGCGGGCCCCGGCGCGTCCCGTCGGCGCCCCGCAGGAGGGCCCGACCAACGGGCTCCTCGCGGTGGGCGTGGGGCTCGCGGCCCTGGCGGTGGTCAGCGCGGTGGTGGCGGCGGTCGGCGGCGCCACCGGGACGCAGGTGCTCGGGGGCGGGATCGGCGGCGACACCGGCCTGTGGCTCCTGGCCGCCGCGCTCGCGGTGGTGGCCGTGGTCTCCCTGGTGCTGCACGTGCTCGCGCACCGGCGGTGGGCGGCGCTGCGGTCGGCCCAGGCGGAGGCCGACAGGTCGCGCTGACGCGTCAGGCCGTCAGGCCGTCGGCTCCCCGGCGACCGGTCGGGCGTCGAGCAGAATGTCCGCCGCCGCACGCGGCGCGAAGCGGGCGTCGAAGTCGCGCTCGTTCGGGATCCAGACGTCCTGCCAGAGCGCGACGTGGTCGCGGCCGAGCCGGGCATCACGGACCATGCCGCGGGCGGACGCCGTCGCGAGGTCCACGTCGCACCAGACTGCGAGGTCGATCCACGGCCGGGCCTCCGGGTGCAGCAGCCCGATGACGTCGACCACCAGGAGGTCCGTCGCGGGCAGCGGCTCGGGAACGCCGAGGGCGCGGCGGCTCCAGTCGTATCGGCGGAAGGATCCGTGTCGGCCGGAGCGCAGCGGATCCAGCACCTCCTCCACGAGCCGCGTCCGCTCGACGCCGTCCCAATCGGACGACCTGCGATGCGACCGCGCCGGATCGAGGAAGTCGTCGCCCCGCAGCCGCACGGCACCGGGCAGGGCGGCCGCCAGCCGCCGGGCGAGCGTCGACTTCCCGGATCCGCCGTAGCCGGAGACCCCGACGACGAGAGGGCGGTCCGCCGCCGCGCGCAGGTCCCGCATCCACCGGGCGAGCTCGGATGCGTCCATGTCGCGAGCGTAGGGGGGACGGTCGGCGATGCGCCATCGCGTCGGCACGGGCGGCCCGCCCGACCGGCCCGGGCGATCCGACGTGCCGGCCGAGGATCGGCGCCCGGCTCCGCTCCTCAGCCGCGCAGCCGCGGATAGGCGGCGAGCGTCGGCGCGTGGCGCGCGCTCGTGAGGAGGAAGCGGTCGGCCAGCCCGCGCACCGGCCGGCTCGCGGCCACCCGCACGGCCCCGCGCAGCGCCCTCTGCCCGAGCGCCGACGACGGATGGGTGAGCCGCGCGCCTCCCGGCGGGAGCCCCTGCGCGCTGTCGGCGTACCGCCGCAGCTGCGCCTCGTAGCGCGCGAAGGCGGCCTCGAAGGTGTCGGCGGGATCGGCGAGCACGCCTCCCAGCTCGCCCGCGAGCACGTGGGCGGCGACGAGCGAGAGGGTCGTGCCCATGCCCGTGGGGCCGGATCCCCAGGCCGCGTCGCCCAGGAGCGCGATGCGCCCCTTCGACCACGTCGAGACGATCACCTGCTCCATGCGCTGCGTGTAGAACTCGTCCGGTCGCGCCTGGAACCCGTCGAGGATCCGCTCGACCTGCCAGCCCGTGCCGCGGAAGCGCGCGCGGAGCACGGTCATCTGCGCGTCGAACGGCAGCTGCTCGAACCCGGACGGCTCCGACTCGAACGACAGGCTCGCGCGGATCGTGCCCTCGTCGTCGGGCCGGATGGTGGCGTTCCGCGCGCCGCGTCCCGTGAGGAAGTCCCAGTAGCCGGTGTCGCCGGCGATGCGGTCGATCGTCCCGTAGGCGATGCTCACGCCGTGGTCGCGGAGCGTGGTCTCCTCGGCGAAGGCCAGCCGGCGCGTGCGGGAGCTGCGTCCCTCGGCGACGAGCAGGAGGTCGTAGCGCTCGCGGGATCCGCTCGCGAGCTCCACGTCGACCCCGGTGGCGTCCTGGCGCACCCCCGTCACGAAGTCGCCGTAGCGGAGTTCGACGTCGTCCCGCACGAGGTCGACGAGGATCCCCGCGAACCTGCCGCGCAGGATCTCCACCTCCGCCGTCGGCCCGTCCTCGCCCTCGGCGCGCGGGAACGTCGCGAGGACGCGCCCCTCCTCGTCGACGAAGCGCGTCCCGTCCTCGCCCGTGAGGTTCGCCATGACGACGTCCTCGATGCCCATGCGCCGGAGGACGTCACGGCCGAGACCGCGCACGTCGATGTTCTGCCCCGCCTGGCGCGGCTCGACCGAGCGCTCGAGCAGGGTCACGTCGAAGCCCTCGCGGTGCAGGCCCCAGGCGAGAGCGGGTCCGGCGATGCTGGCTCCCGTCACGAGGACCCTCGGGCGGTGGTGGGTGATGTCGGCCATGCGGTGATCTCCTCTTGCCGTCGAGCGGACCCGGGATCCCGGGTCCGAGTAGACTCTATGGCGGAGATGCTTCACCGTGAAGCGTTCGAGATGCTTCGGAGGATCACGTCATGTCGGACACCATCGCCGTCCCCGGGGACCGCTCCGAGGTGCTCGAGCGGCTGCGGGACCACACGACCGCGTTCGACGAGTCGGTGCGGCAGCTGGCCGCGGCGCTCGGGCTGCCGACGACGGACACGACGGCGCTCGCCGAGGTCATCTGGGCGGAGACCGCCGGCCGCGCGCTGTCGCCGGCCCGCCTGTCGGAACGGCTCCACCTGACCTCGGGGGCCACGACCGCGCTCGTCAACCGGCTCGAGGGCGGTGGTCACCTCGAGCGGAGTCGGGAGAGCGCCGACCGGCGGGTGGTGACGTTGCGACCGACCGCCGCGTCCCGGGCGCGCGTGACGGCTCTCCTCCAGGGTGCGCAGGTCGAGGTCGACCGGGCGCTCGACGGGTTCACCCCCGATCAGCTCCGCACGGCGGCGGCGGTCGTGCGGGCGGTCGCGGAGGGGACCGCGGCGGGCACGCGCGCGATGGCCGGCGACGGCGCGACCGGGGGCTGAGGGGCGGTCGTCCGGTCAGCCCGCGGGGACGCAGGGGCTGTCGCAGCCCGCGCGCGCCGCCCGCGTCTCCGCCGCCCGCGCCGCCGCCCGCTCCAGCAGCGACACGTGCAGGTACCCCGCGTAGCCGCCGGGCGTCCGGCCGTCGCGCCGGCTCGAGGTGAGCACCTCGCCCGCGGCCGACGCCGTGATCCGCGCGCCGAGGGACCGGAGCCGGGCGACCAGGTCCACGTCCTCGTGCTCGACGACCGCGGGGAAGCCGCCGGCCGCGGCGTACGCGTCCGCGCGCACGCCGAGGTTCGCGCCGTGCACGTGCCCGTTCGCCTCGCCGGGCACGCGCGTCGCCCGCCAGGCCGCGACCTGCGCCGGGCTGAGCGCCTCCAGCTCCGGCCGGACGGTGCCCACGACCACGTCGGATCCGGCGTCCGCGAGCGCCAGCTGGCTGGTGATCCACGCGGCCGGCACCTCCGAGTCGGCGTCGGTGCACGCGATCCAGAGCTCGGCGTCCGCGCCGTCCCAGCTCGCGCGCGCGGCGTCGACGCCCCGCGCCCGCGCGGCGCCGACCCGGCCGGCCGAGCTCTCGATGACCTCGACGCCCGCCGACCGGGCGATCTCCGCGGTGCGGTCGCGGCAGTCGTCGGCGACGAGGATCACGCGCACGTCGACGCCCGCGGCCCGGGCGCCCGCGGCGGCGACCTCGACCGAGGCCAGGCAGCGCCCGACCAGCGCCTCCTCGTCGCGCGCGGGGATGACCACGGCGACCGCGCGGATCCGCGGTGCCCGCTCCTCGGCGGCGCCGGCGGCCGTCGCGGACGCGCCCTCGCGCCCCGTCACCGCAGCCCCGTCCGGGCGGCGACCGAACGCGGATCCGCCGACAGCACCTCCAGCAGGAAGTCGTCCTCCTCGTGCCGGAGGATGCGCGTGAGCCCCGGCACGTCGGCCAGCCGCGCGTGCACCTCGTCGCCCGAGCGGCGGAAGTCGCCCTCGGGGTGGCGCCAGTGGCAGGCGACCAGCGTGCCCGTGGCGCCGAGCGCGCCGGGCAGCGCAGTGAGGACCCGGTCGAGCGCGGCGTCGTCGAGGTAGTAGCCGACCTCGCTCATCACGACGAGGTCGAAGGCGCCCGCGGGCCAGTCGGCGCCCACGTCGCGCACCTCGACGCGCACGTGCGGTGCGTCGGCGAGCCGGGCCCGCGCGCGCTCGACGGCGGTCGGCGCGACGTCCACCGCGAGCAGCTCGTCGACGCGCTCGGCCAGGCCCGCGCTCGTGACGCCGATGGAGCAGCCGATCTCGAGGGCGCGCCCGTAGCGCTCGTCGGGCAGCGCCGCGAGGGTCGCGAGGCGCTTGCGGCGCTCGTACCAGCGGGTGGTGACGCGCCATGGATCCTCGTCGCGCGCGTACGCGGCGTCGAAGCGCTCGGCGGCGCTGGGCGACGCGGCGGGCGGCGTCGCGGACGCGGGGGACGGGTCCGGCACGATGAGCACCTCGCGGTCGCGCCCCGCGTGCCGCAGGAACGCCGGCAGCAGCACCGCGCGGTCCTCGGGGGCGTCGGAGAGCGGCCGCACCTGGCTGGCGTGCGCGGCGATCGCCCGGCGCTTGGCCTGCTGCGCGGCCGGATCCAGCGGGAGCGCGCGCAGGCCGGCCCACGGCACGCGCGGGTCGTCGGGCGTCGCCCAGTGCCACATCCAGACGGGGTACTCGACGAGCCGGATGCCGCGCTCGTCCGCCTGCGCCGCCACCAGCTCGGCGACGACCTCGCCCGTCACGCGGTGGTCGCGGTGCCCGTCGCCGCGCCAGGGGGCGGCGACCCAGGTGCCGGGTGCGGCCTCGGCGACGAGCGCCTCGAGGTCCGCGCGCACGGCGTCGCGCGCCTCGCGGACGCCGCCGTCGGGGTGCCCGAGCAGCACCAGGCGCGCGCCGGGGGCGACCGCGTCGAGCGCGGCGCGCGCCTCGTCCCGGCGGATCGCGGCGAGCTCGGCGGGCGTGACCGTCGGCGATCCCGGGTGCGAGGCGGCGCCGTCGGTGACGATCGCGAGGGTCACCGGCAGCCCGCGCGCGGCGGCCGCCGCGATCAGCCCGCCGGCGCCGACCGACTCGTCGTCCGCGTGCGCGGACACCACGAGCAGGGCGGGCATGTCGTCGAGCCGCAGCTCGGGGAGCGCGTCGAAGCGCGGATCCGCGGGCCACACGTCGGCGTCGACGCCCGGCTCGCGCGCGTCGAACGCGACGCCGGCCGCGGGCGGGTCGCCGGCGGACGTGGTCCCCGGCTCGGCGGACGCGGACGCGGGCGCGGACGCGGGCGCGGGCTCGGGCTCGGGCTCGGGCGCCGAGACCTCCCGCGCCGCCGCCTCGACGAGCGCGCCGCCGAGCGACGCGTCGTCCCGCTCGGCGTGGTGCTGCCGCACGTAGAGCTCGAGGTCGGCGACGCGCTTGGCGTGCACCGGATCCTGTGCGAGCGGCGCGGGGCCGAGCGCGTGCGCGACGTGCATCAGCGTCTCCTCGGCGGCCCGGGCGGCGATGCCGCGCACCCGCTTGGCGAGCAGCCGCCCCTCCTCGCCCTCCGCGAGCCCCCGGTCGACCAGCCGCGCGGCCTCGTCGAGGGCGCTCCGCGACGCGGCGAGGGCCGCGTCCACGGCGCCCAGGTGCATCAGGGTCAGCCGGTCGGCGCCGGGTCGCGCGGCCGCGGCCTGCAGCGTGCGCGCCAGCCCGACCGCGCCGCCGTGCCAGCAGGCGGCCACGCCGATCGCGCCCCAGTGGAAGCCGGCGCGCTCGAGGTACCAGCCGGGGGCGCCGACCCGGCGCGCGGGCACGCCGGTCATCCGCAGCGGACCGCTCGGCACCTCGACGAGCCCCCGCGCCGCCCAGGCGCCGGGCACGACCTCCACGCCGGGGTGGTCGAGGCGCACCGCGTAGAGCGCGCGCGTGCCGTCGGCGGAGGCCGCGGTGATGAGCGCGTGGGAGAGCGACCCCGCGAGCGAGCACCACGGCTTCGTCCCGGTCAGCGCGGCGTCGCCGGATGCGGCGGGGGAGCCGGCGTCGTCCGCCGGCACGGCCTGCAGCGGGTCCCCGCCGCCCTCCGCCGCGAAGACCCCCCACGTGCCGGGGATCGGATCCGCGTCCGCGGCAGCGCGCGCGCGGCCCGCCCCGTCGCCCGCGACCTGCTCCTGGTCGAGGATCGCGAGCGCGTCGAGGTGCGGCTCCACGGCCCGGGCGATCCCGAGGTCCGCGGCCGCGAGCGTGGCGAGCGCCTCCCACAGGTCGCGCGTGCGTCCGCCGCCGGGCAGCGCGCCGTCGACGCCCAGCTCGACGGCGAGCTCGAGCGCGCGCGCCGTCGGCCACTCGTGCGGCAGCGCGTCCGCCGCGGCGAGCGCGTCCACGACCCGCCTCGTCGCCGCCCCCGGCGCGTCCTCCGCGAGCGGCACCGCCGTCGACGTGAGCCGGACCCGGGTGGCGGGGAGGGCGGGGATGGCGCGGTCGCGGGGGGAGCCGGAGGTCACAGGGGGTGGATCCACTTCGTCGGATGGTCGACCGGTCGTCGACCGGCGTCTCCCGTCGAACCTACAAGCGTCCCGCCCGCGGTGACGCGGTGCCGGGTCGCGGGAGTCCGCCCCGGCCGCGCTCCGGGCGGCGGACGCCCGAGGGGATGTGGGAACCTGACGGCAGGGAACGGGCGCGATCCGCCCGCCCACGCACGACTGGAGGGGACCACCATGACCGAGCACACCACCGAGCCGTCCGAGCCGATCGACCGGAGCGCGCCCGCGTCCGCCGAGCAGCCCACCCCCGAGGCGGTCGAGGAGTTCGAGCGCCTCGCCGTCCTCCGCATGGGCGGCGAGGACATCGAGGGCGCCATCGACGCGCTCGCGGACGAGGAGGCCCGCGACGTCGCCGAGGTCGCCATCGACCGCGTCGTCCGGAACTACGAGAACCTCTAGCCGCAGCCGCAGCCGCGCGCCCGCTGGTCGGGCGGATCCGTGGACCCGCCGCCGCACGGGCGCGCGGCGTGCGCGCCCTAGATCCCGGTGAGCCGCGCGATCAGCTCGCGATACCGCGCCGCCGTCCGCTCCACGATCTCCGGCGGCAGCACGGGCGGGGTGCCCGCCCGGTCCCAGTTCGCCGTGAGCCAGTCGCGCACGATCTGCTTGTCGAAGCTGTCGGTGCGGTTGCCCGTCGCGTACGCCTCGGCGTCCCAGTACCTGGACGAGTCGCTCGTGAGCACCTCGTCCGCCAGCGTCGTGATGCCCGTGCGCGGGTCGATGCCGAACTCGAACTTGGTGTCCGCGAGGATCACGCCGCGCTCCTCCGCGATGGCGGACGCGCGCCGGTACACGTCGAGCGAGAGGTCGCGCAGGCGCGCCGCCTCCTCGTGCCCCACGAGCTCCTCGGTGCGCGCGAACGTGATGTTCTCGTCGTGCTCGCCCTGCGGAGCCTTCCAGGCCGGCGTGTAGATGGGCTCGGGCAGCCGGTCGCCCTGCTGCAGGCCGGCGGGCAGCGGGATGCCGCACACGGTGCCGTGCTCGCGGTACTCCTCCCAGCCGGATCCGGCGAGGTAGCCGCGCACGACGCACTCGATGGGCAGCATCTCGAGCACGCGGCAGAGCATCGCCCGGCCGCGGACGGGCTCGGGCACGCCGATGCGCGCGAGGGTCGCGGCGTCCACGAGGTGGTTGGGCACGTCGAGCCGGTCGAACCACCACAGGCTCAGCTGCGTGAGCAGCTCGCCCTTGCCGGGGATGCCCGGCTCGAGCGCGAAGTCGTACGCGCTCACGCGGTCGGTCGCCACCACGAGCACGTGCGGCTCGCCCTCGAGCGCGCGGTCCTCGGTGTCGTCCATGGCGGGGCTGAAGAGCTCGCGCACCTTGCCCGAGTAGGCGTGCTCCCAGCCCGGCAGCTCCCACTCGGAGGCGTGCCCGGCCGGTACGGCGCCAGTGGGGGTCGCGCCGCTCATCGGATGACCTGCGCGGCGATGTCGCTGCGGTGCTGCGCGCCGTCGAGCGATATCCGCCCCACCGCCTCGTAGACCCGCGACCGCGCCTCCTCGAAGCCCGCGCCCGTCGCGACCACGCTGAGCACGCGGCCGCCGGTGGCGACGAGCCCGGCGTCGGACTCGGCGGTGGCGGCGTGCGCGATGCTCACGCCCTCGACCCGTCCCGCCTCGTCGAGGCCCGTGATGACGCGGCCGGTGCGCGGCGACTCGGGGTAGCCCTCGCTCGCGAGGACGACGGTGACGGCGACGTCGTCCGAGAACTCCGGTCGGGCCACGCCGCCGAGCTCCCCGGACGCGGCCGCCAGCAGCAGCAGCGAGAGCGGGGTGACGAGGCGGGGCAGCACGACCTGCGTCTCCGGATCCCCGAACCGCGCGTTGAACTCGATGACCCGGATGCCGTCCGAGGTGAGGATGAGCCCGCAGTAGAGGAGGCCGATGAAGGGCGTCTGCTCCGCGGCGAGCTTCCGCACGGTGGGGAGCGCGATGGTGTCGATGACCTCGTCGACGAAGCCCTCCGGCAGCCACGGCAGCGGCGAGTAGGCGCCCATGCCGCCCGTGTTCGGCCCGGCGTCGCCGTCGCCCAGGCGCTTGTAGTCCTGCGCGGGGGAGAGCGGCAGCACGTCGTGACCGTCGGAGAGGAGGAACAGCGACACCTCCTGGCCGGCGAGGAACTCCTCGACGAGCACCGTGCCCTGCCTGAGGTAGTGGCGCGCGTGCTCGAGCGCGCGCGAGCGGTCGGCGGTGACGAGCACGCCCTTGCCCGCCGCGAGCCCGTCGGCCTTGATGACGTAGGGGGCGCCGTACTCGTCGAGCGCGGCCTCGACCTCGTCGACGGTGCCGGCCTGGGAGGCGCGGCCGGTGGGGACGCCCGCCTCCTCCATGATGCGCTTGGCGAAGGTCTTGGACCCCTCGAGCGCGGCGGCGGCGCGGCCCGGCCCGAACACCGGCACGCCGCGCGTGCGGAGCGCGTCGGCGACGCCCGCGACGAGCGGCGCCTCGGGCCCCACGACGACCAGCTCGAAGCCCTCGGCGAGCGCGTGCTCGGCGACGACGACCGGGTCGTCGATGTCCATCTTCACGACGGGCACGTCCCGGGCGATGCCCGCGTTGCCGGGGGCGGCGACGATCTCGTGCCCCGCGTCCTCCCGGAGCAGGGCCGTGACGATGGCGTGCTCGCGCGCACCGGAACCGAGTACCAGGATCTTCACGCCCCCACCCTATCGACGCCGTGCCCGGCGGACGGGGCCCGCGCGGGGCCCTGCGGAGACGCGCCGCCGCGCCCCGGGTGCACGGGGCGCGGCGGGCGGGAGGCCGACCCGCCGCGGGTACGGTCCGGGTCGGCTCCCTGCCCCTCCCGGCGTCGTTCGGGTCCGTCGGGAGGCGCATCGTCCGGCCAGCCGACGCCCGGGGAGGCGGCGGCGGGGGGACGCCGTGCCGTGCCCCGCGGGTCGTGTTCACCGCCGGGCACTTCCATACACGGTAATGGATGTCCCCCTAAATGCGGACACGTCCGGGAGCCCCACTTGGAGGGGTGCGCAAAGCGGATGGGCGCGCGCCGGGAGCGGACCGCCGCGGCCCCGCGCCACGCGCCCCGGCCGTCGGCGCGCGGCGGCTCTGGCATCCTGAGGCCATGGCCAAGGCGCGCATCCACCCCACCGTCGGACAGCCCGCCGTGCGGGCCGCGCTCGCCGCGGGGGCGGACGCCGACCGCGAGACGCGCGCCACCGCCGTGCGCTTCCTGCTCCAGTCGCTGGCGGACCTCGCGCCCGGCGGCACGGTCGAGGTGCGCGTGCCGCCGTTCGGCGCCGTGCAGTGCATCGAGGGGCCGGGCCACACGCGCGGGACGCCGCCCAACGTCATCGAGACGGACCCCGCCACCTGGATCGCGCTCGCCACCGGCGGCCTCGCCTGGGACGCGGGCGTGGAGGCGGGAGCCGTGCGCGCCTCGGGGCTGCGGGCGGACCTCCGCGGGCTCCTGCCCGTGCCGTGGCAGCTGCCGGCCGACCGCTGAGCGGGTCCGCCGCCGTCCGCGGGGCGCCCGGTCCGTGCGGACGGGCCATCCGGTTCGCCGGGTGTCCGGGGCGCAGGGGATGATGGACCCATGACCGACGCCCGACCCCAGCCCGACGACGAGCGCCGCACCGAGGTCCTCGTCCGGCGATCGCCCCGCTACTTCCGCTTCATGGGCGTCGGCGCCGTGCTCGGCATCGTCGTGGCCATGGTCCTCACGCTCACGTTCCCCGCGAACGCCGAGTTCTCCGAGGCGCAGGTGCTCGCGTTCCTCGCGCTGTTCGGGGTCGTGCTCTTCGGCGGGCTGGCGGCGCTGCTCGCGCTGCTGCTCGATCGCGCGGCGTCGCGCCGCTCCCGCGTCCTCACGGCCGAGCGGGAGCCGGGCGAGCCGGGCGCCTGACCCGCGTCGCGGATCCGCCCGGCCGTCCCGGCCGTCCCGGTCGTCCCGGCCGCACGAGCCAGCCGATCAACTGAGCTGCGTGCGCTCCAGCCACGACAGGTACTCCGGCGTCACGTTGCCGGTGATGTACTCGCCTGTGAAGCAGCTCATCTCGAGGTCCTCGACGCCCGTCGACCCCTCGAGGATGGCGTCGCGCATGTCCGCGACCTCCTGGTAGATGAGGTGGTCGGCGCCGAGCTCCTGCGCGATCTCGGGGATCTTCCGCCCGTGCGCGATGAGCTCCTGCCGCGACGGCATGTTGATGCCGTACACGTGCGGGTACCGCACCGGCGGCGCCGCCGACGTGAACGTGACCTTGTTGGCGCCCGCCTGGCGCGCCATGGTGACGATCTCGCGGCTCGTCGTGCCGCGCACGATGGAGTCGTCGACGATGAGGATGTTCTTGCCCTTGAACTCCGAGCTCATGGCGTTGAGCTTCTGCCGCACCGACTTCTTGCGCTGCGCCTGCCCCGGCATGATGAAGGTCCGGCCCACGTAGCGGTTCTTGTAGAAGCCCTCGCGGTACTCGATGCCGAGCGTCTGCGCGACCTGCATGGCCGACGGACGCGACGAGTCGGGGATCGGCATGACCACGTCGATGTCGCCCGCCGGGCTGTGCTCGGCGATGGTCGCGGCGAGCCGGTTGCCCATGCGCAGGCGCGCGTCGTAGACGCCGATGCCGGACATGACGGAGTCGGGCCGCGCGAGGTAGACGAACTCGAACGCGCAGGGGATGAGGCGCGGCGTCGGGTGGCACTGGCGCGCGTGCATCTCGCCGTCCATGGTGATGAAGACGGCCTCGCCGGGCGCGACGTCGCGCACGATCTCGTAGCCGAGCGACTCCATGACGAGCGACTCGCTCGCGACGACCCACTCCATCCGTCCGCCCTCGAGCTCGCGGCGGCCGAGGGTGAGCGGGCGGATCCCGAACGGGTCGCGGAACGCGAGCATCCCGTGGCCGGCGATCATCGCGATGGACGCGTAGGAGCCCTGGACGCGCTCGTGCACCCGCTCGACCGCGGTGAACACCTGGTCGGGGTCGAGCGCGAGGCCCGAGACCTGCGACTGCAGCTCGTGCGCGAGGACGTTGACGAGCAGCTCGGTGTCGGAGCTCGTGTTGGTGTGGCGGCGATCCACGTGGAAGAGCTCCTGCGCGAGCTCCCGCGTGTTGGTGAGGTTGCCGTTGTGCACCAGGACGATGCCGTAGGGCGCGTTCACGTAGAACGGCTGCGCCTCGTCCTCGTCGGCGGCGCTGCCGCGGGTGGCGTAGCGCACGTGGCCGAGGCCCATCGTGCCGAGCAGCGACCGCATGTCGCGGGTGCGGAAGGCCTCGCGGACCTGGCCGCTGAGCTTCTTCACGTGGAAGGTGTTGCCCTCGGCGGTGGCGATGCCGGTGGAGTCCTGACCGCGGTGCTGCAGGAGCAGGAGGCTGTCGTAGACGAGTTGGTTGACGGGTTCGGACGATACGACGCCGACGATGCCGCACATGCTTCGGCTGACTCCTGAAGAGTAGAAGAGGTGGGGGAGCCGCCAGTCTCCCACACGGGAGCGACGCGCCCGGCCGGTACTCTGTCTGTCGTGACCACCAAGAGCTCGTATGCAGAGGCCGGCGTCGACACGGAGGCCGGCGATCTCGCGGTCCAGCTGATGAAGGAGGCCGTCTCCCGCACGCACGGCCCCGAGGTGGTCGGCGGGTTCGGCGGCTTCGCGGGCCTGTTCGACGCGAGCGCCCTCACGCGCTTCCGCCACCCGCTCCTCGCGACCTCCACGGACGGCGTCGGCACCAAGGTCGCCATCGCGCAGGCCATCGACAAGCACGACACCATCGGCCAGGACCTCGTCGGGATGGTCGTCGACGACATCGTCGTGGTCGGCGCGCGCCCCCTCTTCATGACGGACTACATCGCCTGCGGCAAGGTCGTGCCCGCGCGCATCGCCGACATCGTCGCCGGCATCGCCCGCGCCTGCTCCGACACCGGCACCGCCCTCGTCGGCGGCGAGACGGCCGAGCACCCGGGCCTCCTCGGACCGGACGACTACGACGTCGCGGGTGCCGCGGTCGGCGCGGTCGAGGCAGACGACGTGCTCGGCGCGGAGCGCGTGCGCGACGGCGACGTCGTGCTGGCCATGGCCTCCAGCGGCCTGCACAGCAACGGCTTCTCGCTCGTGCGCCACATCCTGGCCACCGCGGGCATCGGGTTCGGTGACGCGTCCGCCGAGCTCGGCGGCGTGGTCGGCGAGGTGCTCCTCGAGCCGACCCGCCTCTACACGACGCCGCTGCTCGACGTGCTCGCGCAGCCGGACCTCGGCCCGGCCGTCCACTCCATCAGCCACGTCACGGGCGGGGGCATCGCGGCCAACCTCGCGCGCGTGCTGCCCCGCGGGTCCTTCAGCGAGGTCGAGCGCTCCACGTGGTCGCCGCCCGCCGTGTTCCGCGCGCTGTCGGGCATCGCCGGGTCGACGCTCGAGAGCGCCGAGGGCACGTGGAACCTCGGGGTCGGCATGTTCGTGGTCGTCGACGCCTCCGCCGCGGAGGGCATCGCCGCCGCCCTGACGCGCGCCGGCATCCCCACGTGGGAGGCCGGGCGCGTGGCGATGGGCGAGGCGCCCGCGGGCGCCGGGTTCGAGCAGGGCGCGAAGGGCGTCGACGGCGGCGCCGTGCGCCTCACCGGCCGCTACCGCGACTGATCTCCGGACGCGCGCCGGTCTCGGCGCGCGACGGCGCGAGCGAGGGTGCTCGCCCGCCCGCGACGGCCCGGACGACGCCGATCGGGAACGGACGGCGCCGGACGGACGACGTCGATCGGGACCAGGCCGGCCCCGGGCGCACGTGAACGGACCCGCCTCGCGAGGAGACGGGTCCGGTGCTCACCCGGCTGGCGCCGGGGACGGGATCAGGCGCGCTTCTGCTCGTCGCCCGGGACGTAGGCGTCCGGCTCGTCGGCGTACTCGTCCCACTTCGCGGCCTCGGCCGCGTACTGCTCGTCGACCGCCCCGTGGGTGGTCAGCTCGCGCTCCAGCTGCGTGTAGTCCACATTGGGACTGAACGACTTCAGCTCTCGCGCGATCTTGGTGTGCTTAGCTTTTTGACGGCCGCGCCCCATGCGAGACCCCCTCACGACTCAGGCCCCGACGGGCGGTGACAACGCTGGAAACAGCGGACAGGGATTGGAGAAAACCTAGGGGCTACCCTAACATGTGGCCTCCGGCGTCCCGGGCGTGTCCCCCCCGCCGGGCCTCCTGTCCGCATCGTACGGGTTCGCCCTCCGCTCGGGATCCGCAGGGGAGCGGGCGCTAGCCTGGCAGTCCCATGAGCCGCGTACCCGCCGAGTCCCAGGTCGTGGTCATCGGTGCCGGACAGGCCGGCCTCTCCGTGGCGTACCACCTGCAGCGGCTCGGGCTGCGCATGGGCACCGACGCCGTCGTGCTCGACCGCGGTCCCTCCACCGGAGGCGCGTGGCAGCACCGCTGGTCCGCCCTCCGTCTCGGATCCGCGCATCGCGTCGCCGACCTCCCCGGCATGTCGCAGCTGGGCCTGTCGTTCGCCACGGCCGACCGGATGCGGCCCGCGCGGGATGTCGTCCGCGAGCACTACGCGCGGTACGAGGAGGCGTTCGACCTGCGCGTCGCCCGCCCGGTCGAGGTGCGGGCCGTGCTCGACGCCGAGATCCCCGCGCCGGTCGCCTCGCGTCGCCGCGCCGCGCATCCGTCGGACGCGGTGCGGCCGCTCCTCGTCCGCGCCTCGGACGGCGACCGCGTCACCCGGCTGGTCGTCAACGCCACGGGCACCTGGGGCGCGCCCTTCGTCCCCTCCTACCCCGGCCTCTCCACGTTCCGCGGACGGCAGGTGCACACCTCCGGCTACCGGTCGGCGGCGGACCTCCGCGGCCTCCGCGTGCTCGTCGTGGGCGGCGGCACGTCGGCCATCGGGTTCCTGCTGGAGCTCGAGGGCGTGGCGGCCCGCACCATGTGGTCGACGCGGCGCCCGGTCGACTTCCTCGAGGCCGGCGAGCTCGACGTGGAGGCGGCCGTGCGCGCCGTCGAGCTGCAGGATCGGGCGGCCCGGGCGGGGGAGGCGCTGCCCAGCATCGTCAGCGGCACCGGCGTGCCGCGCACGCGGCGCATCGTCGCCGGGATCCAGCGGGGCCTGCTCGCGAGCCGCGGGCCGGTAGACCGGTTCGAGGAGCGCGGCGTGGTCTGGGCCGACGGCGAGCGCGACGAGGTCGACGCCGTCATCTGGGCGACGGGCTTCCGTCCGGAGATCCGCCACCTCGCGCCGCTGGGCCTGCGGGAGAAGGAGGGCGGCGTGCGCGTCGAGTCCGGCGTCTCCGAGCGGGATCCGCGGGTCCACCTCGCGGGCTACGGGCCGCAGGCGTCGACGATCGGCGCCAACCGCGCGGGCCGGCGCATCGCCCGGCAGGTCGTCGCCGCGCTGGGCTGAGCATCGGCGCAGGCGGTCTGCCGGAACCGGCAGGGCGGGGAGTCGCGGGGGCCCGTGCCGTCAGCGGGAACTCGCGGCGCGGGCCCCCGCAGTGGATCCGGGCCTCACGGGTCGGCCCGGACGTCGACCGGCCGGCTCGGTGCGCATCGGCGTCGATGCGTCCGTCGTCCGGTCGGGCTCGCACGACCTCTCGGGGGAAGAGTTCGTGCACCAACGATCCTACATCCGTGTCCTCCATTTCGAGGACACGGATCCCTGCGGCGTGGTCGGGCGATGCGGGAGGGGGGGCACGCGAGAGGGGAGCCGGGTCCCGCGACCCGGCTCCCCTCGTGATGCGCGCGGATCAGCCGCGAGCGTCGTCCTGCACGGTGCGCGTCGCGTCCTGCGCGCTGTCCTTCACGTCCTGCGCGGTCGACTGCGCCTCCGAACGGACCGTCTCGGCCGAGTCGCGGGCGGTGCCCGCGACCTGCTGCGCGGCCTCCTGCGCGGGCTCCTTCAGCTCGGACGCCACGTCCTTGGCGGCGTCGGCCGCCTTCTCCACGAGGGGCTGGGCCTTGTCCTTGACGGTCGAGGCCAGCTCCTTCTCCTTGTCGCTCGCGGGGATCAGCGAGGCGATGAGGAGGCCCGCGCCGAACGCGACGAGGCCGAGGCCGACGGGGTTCCCCTTCGCCTTCGCCTTCGCGCCCCCGGCGGCGTCGCCCGCGCGCGACTGCGCGTCGCTCGCGGATCCGAGGACGCTGTCCTTCACGTTCGACAGGGCGCCGCGCACCTTGTCGGTCTGGCGCTGCGCCACCTTCGCGGGCGTGACCTTGTCGGCCACCGCGTCCACGTCGATGCTCAGCTCGTTCCGCGTGCGCTCGATCTCCGCACGGATCTGCTCCGGGTTGTCGCTCATCGGTCTGCCTCGTTCCTCTTCATCGCTTCGGGGATCTTCTTCACGCTCTCGGCCGTGCGGGGCGCGCCCTGCACGGTCCTGAGCTGCTTGCGGCCCTGCAGGTACATCACGAGGCCTATGACGGCCCAGATGACGGCCACGACGACCGCACCCCAGGCCTGGTCGTCGAACAGGTAGCCCAGTCCGACCATGAGGGCGACGGAGAGGAAGAACACGGCCATGAGGCCGGCGTATCCCGCGCCGCCCAGGAGGCCGGCGCCCTTCCCGGCCTTCTTGGCCGAGTCGCTGATCTCCGCCTTGGCGAGGGCGATCTCCTGGCGCATCAGCGTGGAGACGTCCTTCGTGACGTTGCCGAGGAGGTCGCCGAGGCTGGTGGTCGCGGCCTTCTCCTCGGAGGGGGTGCGTCCGTCGGTCATGCGCGCGATCCGTCGGTGCGGTCGCCCGCGCCGAAGGTCTCCGTGAGCGGGTCGACGGGGCGCGTCTGGTCGTAGAGCGGGGTCGGGGCGACGGCCGCGGCGTCGTCGGCGTCGTCGTACGGTCCGACGCCGATCGGGTCGTCCGCGCCGAGCTGCGTCGACGGCAGGTCGGAGGTCGCGGCGGCGGGCGCGCCGGGAGCGACGTACCCGGGCGCGGTGGCGCCCGCGGTCGTCGCGGTCGACGTGCCGGTCGTCGTGGTCGTGGCCTCCTCCGCCTGCTTCGCGTCGTGCGCCTCGCTCGTGAGCGAGCGCGTGAGGCGACCGGCGGCGACGCCGGCGACGACGGCCAGGCCGACGAACAGGCCCGGGCGGCGGCGCGCGAAGTCGGTGACGTCCTGGAGGAGCGTCCCCGGGTCGCGGCCCTCGAGGTACGAGGCGACGCTGCCCGCGCGCTGCGAGGCCTGCGCGACGAGCTCGCTCGCGAGGCCGGTGCTCTCGGATCGGTCGCCCATGTCGCGGAGCTCGTCGCTGAGCGTGCGGAGGCTGCCGGCGGCACGCTCCTGCTGGACGCCGGTCTGCTCCCGGAGCTGGTCGCGCGTCTGGGCGAGGAGGTCCTGCGCCTGCGCCTTGGCCTCGGACGCGACCTTGCGGGTCTCGTCCTTCGTGACGCCGGCCACGTGCTGCGTGCCGGCCTTTGCGTCGTCGGCGACGCCCGCGGCCTGCTCCTTCGCGGTGTCCGTGGTGCTGCCGCTCCCGGTGCTCCCGGTGGTGCTGCCGGATCCGGTCGTCCCGGTGGTGCCGGTCGCGCCGGTGGTGCCCAGGGTGGAGGCCGGGACGACGGCCGCGTACGGGTCCTGGGAGGCGGGTCCGCCGCTCGCGGGCGACGCCGGTGTGAGGTCGTTCGACATGTGGTTCCCTCTCGGTGCTCGTGGTGTTCGAGGTGCCGCAGGGCTCGGGCCCTGCTGTCTGCAACAGAACTCCGGGGAGAGGGGGAGTGCATAGGGGGTTGCCACCCCAAAGGCGGCCCACTAATGATTCGTGCGCGTCGGCGCCCGATGACGCGGTGCTAGGGGGTCTCGCGGCCGCTCGTGTGCTTGACCGGCGTGGTCGGCGGCGGGCCGGGGCGACGGCTGACGGGACGCACGGGCTCGCCGCGCCGGTCCTGTCCGGGGACCGGCCGCGAGCGGCGGCCGTAGATGAGCTCGGACGAGTCGAGCAGCCACGGCACGAGGGCGAGCGTCACGCCGTGCACCAAGAGCAGCTTCTGGCGGATCCGCCGGGCCTTGTGGTTGTGCAGCAGCGTCTCCCACCAGTGGCCGACGATGTAGACGGGCGTGTAGACCGTGATGATCTCGCTGCCGTGCTCCGCGCGACGCGACTTCAGGTACTTGATGAGCGGGAAGCTGATGTCGCGGTACGGCGAGGCGACGATGCGCAGCGGCATCTCGATCTCCATCTCGACCCACTGCCGCTCGAGGAGCCTGGTCGCCTCGTCGTCGACGGACACGTGCACCGCCTCGATGCTGTCGTGGTTCGCGGCGATGGCGTAGTCGAGGGCCTTGAGCACGGGCTTCTGCATCCGGCCGACGAGCACGACCGCGTGGTCGCCCGTGGAGCCGAAGACCGTGACGGGGTCGACCTCGATCTCCTTCTCCACGTCGCGGTAGTAGCGGTTGACGCCGAGCATGAGGAGGAACAGCACCGGCATGATCGCGAAGACGAGCCAGGCGCCGTGCGTGAACTTCGTGATGGTCACGACGATGAGGACGAGCGCCGTGAGCAGGGCGCCGAACGCGTTGATGGCGAGCCCGCGGATCACCTCGCCGCGGTTCGCGCAGCCCTCGCGGAGCATGCGGGTCCAGTGCACGACCATGCCCGTCTGCCCGAGGGTGAACGAGACGAAGACGCCGATGATGTACAGCTGGATGAGCTGCGTGAGGTTGGCCTGGTAGACGACGAGGATCAGCGTCGCGCCGAGCGCCAGCAGCAGCATGCCGTTGCTGTAGACGAGGCGGTCGCCACGCGTGAGCAGCGACTTGGGCGCGTACGCGTCCTTCGCGAGCACGGAGCCGAGCAGCGGGAAGCCGTTGAACGCGGTGTTGGCGGCCAGCAGCAGCACGGCCGCCGTCGTGGCCTGCAGCAGGTAGAACATGATGCTGCCGTCGCCGAACGTGGCCCCCGCCACCTGCGCCATGAGGCTCTTCTGCGGCTCGGTGGCGCACTCGGCCCAGCCGATGAGGTCGCACGGGTGCTCGCCGTAGTGCACGCGCGCGATGAGCGCGAGCGTGGTGAGGCCCACGAACAGGACGATGGCGGTGCCGCCCATGATCACGAGCGTGGCCTGCGCGTTCTTGACCTTGGGGGTGCGGAACGCCGGCACGCCGTTGGAGATGGCCTCGACGCCCGTGAGCGCCGAGCAGCCGCTCGAGAACGCGCGCAGCAGCAGCAGGATGAACGCCACCTGCGACAGGCTCGGCGTGTCCACCGTGTAGGCCGCGGACTCGGCGACGGGCGGGTCGCCGAGCGCGGTGCGGGCGAGGCCCACCACGATCATGAGGCCGACGCTGCCGATGAAGAGGTACGTCGGCACGGCGAAGGCCTTGCTCGACTCGCGCACGCCGCGGAGGTTCACGGCCGCGAGGAGCGCGACGAAGAAGACCGCGATCTCGACGCGGAACGGCGCGATCTCCGGGACCGCGCTGATGATGTTGTCGACGCCGGACGCCACGGACACGGCCACGGTGAGGATGTAGTCCACGAGGAGGGCCGACGCGACGACGAGCCCGGCCTTCTCGCCGAGGTTCCGGTGGGCGACCTCGTAGTCGCCGCCGCCGGACGGGTAGGCCTTAATGAGCTGGCGGTAGCTGAGCACCACGACGACCAGCAGGATCACGACGCAGGCCGCGACCCACGGCGCGAAGCTGAGGAACGCGAGCCCGCCGAGCGTGAGGATGAGGAGCAGCTCCTGCGGCGCGTAGGCCACCGAGCTGAGCGGGTCGCTCGCGAAGATGGGGAGCGCCAGGTGCTTGGGGAGCAGCTGGCCCTCGAGCTTGTCGCTGGCGAGCTTCTCGCCGATGAGCAGCCGCTTGGCGGGACTGCTCTCGGGAGCCTGGGGGTCCGGAGTCACGAGCGGCCACGATACCCTGCGGCGCGCCGGGGACGCGACGGTCCCGGGAGCGGGCCGAGAGGCCGCTGGATCCGCGTCGCCCCGCGGACTACCCGACGGTCGCGACGGGTCCCGTGGGCACGGTCCCGGCGGGGTCCGCGGGGGTCCCGTCCCGGTCGCGACGGCGGCGCGCCCGCACCGGCGCGGGCAGGTCGAACAGGGGCAGCGTGCGCTGCACGATCGGACCGATCAGCAGGGCGAAGGCGAGCGTGCCGAATCCCACGTTCCCGCCGAGGGCCCAGCCGACGACGAGCACGGCCAGCTCGATCCCGACGCGCACGCGCCAGACCGGCCAGCCGGTGCGGCGGTGGATCCCCGTCATCAGCCCGTCGCGCGGGCCGGGCCCGAAGTGCGCGCCGATGTAGAGGCCCGTCGCGAGGCCGAGCAGCACGAGGCCGGCGGCGAAGAGCGGGATGCGGATCGCGAGGGCGTCGACGGCGGGGACGACCGCGAGCGCGAACTGCGCGCTGTACCCCACGAAGACCACGTTGAGGACGGTGCCCCAGCCGGGCCGCTGCCGGATGGGGATCCAGAGGAGCAGCACGAGCGCGCCGATGATGTTCGTCACGACGCCGAACGGCAGGCCGGTGCGGAGCGTGACGCCCTGGGAGAGGACGTCCCAGGGGGAGACGCCGATGCCGGCCTGGAGCATCATCCCGATGGCGAAGCCGTAGAGGAAGATGCCGACGGCGAACTGGACTGAGCGACGGAGCATGAGGGAGATCCAATCGTCCCGGGGGTTGTGGGACAAGAGGCCAATCGACAGGCTGTGGCCTCATGACCCTCGCTGGATCCGCGCCCTCCGCCGTCCTCGGCCCCGCCGCCCTCACGACGCTGCTGGGCGAGTGGACCCGACCGGTCACGCCCGCCTACGCGGCGCTCGCCGACGGGATCCGCCGCCTCGTGCTCGACGGCCGCGTCCCCGTCGGCGCGCGCCTGCCCGCCGAGCGGGAGCTCGCCGCGGCGCTCGGCCTCAGCCGCACGACGGTCGCGGCCGCCTACGCGGCGCTGCGGGGGACCGGCCACCTCGCGAGCCGGCGCGGCTCGGGGAGCGTGACGCGGATCCCGTCACGCGAGCGCGACGCGGGGGAGGCGGGCGTCGAGGTGGCCGACATGAGCCGCGCGGCCGTGCCCGCCGCCCCCGCCCTCGCCGACGCCGTGATGCGCGCGGCCGCCCGGCTCCCGGCCCACCTCGACGGCCACGGCTACGACGTCGAGGGGATCCCGGAGCTGCGCGAGGCGGTCGCCGCCCGCTACCGCGCACGCGGGCTGCCGACCGAGCCCGAGGACGTGATGATCACGGTCGGCGCGCAGCACGCCATCGGCCTCCTCGCCTCCGTGCTCGTGCACCGCGGCGACCGCGCGCTCGTGGAGCAGCCGAGCTACCCGCACGCGATCCAGGCCCTGCGCGACGCGGGCGCCCGGCTCGTCGGGGTGGGCGTCGGCGCGGACGGCTGGGACGAGGACGTGCTGGAGCAGGGCATCCGCCGCACCCGTCCCGCCCTCGCCTACCTCATGCCCGACTTCCACAACCCGACCGGCCGCACGATGCCCGAGGCCCAGCGCGCGCGGGTCGTCGCGCTCGCCGAGGCGCACGGCGTCACGGTGGTGGCGGACGAGACCACGGCCGAGCTCGACGTCGACCGGCCGGAGGCGCATCCGCCGCTCGCCGTGCACGGGTCGCCCGGCGCCGTCGTGCTGGTGGGGTCGGTGGGCAAGACGGTGTGGGGCGGGCTCCGGGTGGGGTGGATCCGCGCCGGCCGGCCGCTCCTCCGCGAGCTCGCCCGCGCGCGCTCCGCCCGCGACCTCGGCACGCCGGTGCTCGAGCAGCTCGTGGTCGCCGAGGTGCTGGGCGGGATGGACGGGATCCTCGCCGAGCGCCGCGCGCGCCTCCGCGAGACCAGGGACCACGTGGAGGCCGAGCTCGCGCGGCGGTTCCCCGGCTGGGAGGTGCCGCACGTGGACGGCGGGCTGGCTGTCTGGGTCGGGATCGGCGCGCCCGTGAGCACGGAGCTGGCGCTCGCCGCCCGGGCGCGCGGCCTGTCGATCACGGGCGGGAGCCGGTTCGGGCACGACGGCGCGTTCGAGCGGTTCCTCCGGATCCCGATCACGGCGCCGCCCGCCGCGACCGACCGCGCGCTCGACATCCTCGAGGACGCGTGGCGCGGGCTGGCGCCGGCGGCGGGGCTCGAGCACGACGTGGAGGACCGCTCGATCCTGGTGTGAGGCGGCGGCCCGCACGGGCGCCCGGCCGCCCGGCCGCCGGCCTGGGGACGCCCCCGACGTGGGGCGCCCGGCGACGGGTAGCGTGCGGGGATCCGCGCGACCTCCGGCGAGCGGCATGCGTCCCGATGTCCCGTGTCGACGGGTGCCGCTCCGGCGGAGCGTCGCGAGCCGCCCGATCCTGGAGGAAGAACACCATGCGCATCCGCCCGCGATCCACCCCCGCCCCGACCCCGTCGGCCGCCGCCGGCCGCTCCCGTCACGCGTTCGCCGCGCTGGCGCTCGCCGGGGGCCTCGCCGCCGCCGGTCTGGCGGTGCCGTCGTCCGCGTCCGCCGCGTCCGCCGCGTCCGCCGCCGCGTCGACCGGCGCGTCCGTCGTCGTCCCCGCGTCCGTCGACCGGGACGCCGCCGCCGCGCACTGGACGGCCGACGCCCGTGCCGCCGCCCTCGCCGCCGACGCGCCCTCGGTCGCCGGATCGGCCTCGGCGTCCGCGTCCGCAACCCTCTCCACGTCCGACGACGCGGGCGCCGCGGGCTCCGCGCCGGTCCCGCACCCCGACCAACCGTTCGTGGGCGTCCTCTTCTACGTGTCGGGCGGGCGCAACCACGCGTGCACCGCCAGCGTCGTCGACACCCCGGACGGCGACGCGATCGCGACCGCCGCCCACTGCCTCGTCGACCGGCGCACGGGCGCGGCGACCACCTTGGCCACCTTCATCCCCGGAGCACAGGGCGCCACCGCTCCCCACGGCATCTGGCCCGTGCGCGTCGCGGCCGTCTCCTCCTCGTGGGCGACGACGGGCCGCGCGTCGGACGACGCCGGGTTCGCGCGCGTGAGCGGCCCCGCGGGCGTCGTGCTCGCGGCCCAGGTGGGCGCCGCCGAGCCCGTCTTCGGATCGCCCCTCGTGCCGGCGACCGGCCAGGCGCCGCGCCTCGCGATCCTCGGCTACCCGACCGCCGGATCCACCACGGCGACGCTCGAGGCGTGCGCCGGCCGCCCGCAGCACGACACCGGCGGACAGACCTCCCTGCCGTGCGCGCTCGGGAAGGGCGCGGCCGGATCCCCGGTGATCACGGCGGCCGGCGACCAGCTCTCCGTCGTCGCGCGCCCCTCCGCGGGCCGCGGCGTGCTCCTCGCGACGTGGGGCGCCGAGGCGCAGCGCGCCTTCTCCTCCCTCCAGGGGCGGTAGCCGATCCCCGGGCGGCGGTCCGCCGTAGCCGCCGAGCGCCGGTCTCGGACCGCTGCCTGGGGAATCCCCTTCGTGCACGAACGGGTTGGGTCGGCGCGAGCATACTGAAGCCGTGACCATCGACCTGCCTCCCATCAGCCGCTCCTACATCAGCCGCCCGTATCCGCTCGGGGCGACCGTCGTCGCCCGCGACGGGGGACTGCCCAGCGGCCTCAACGTCGCCGTGTACTCCGAGACCGCGGAGGCCGTCGAGGTCTGCGTCTTCGACGAGTCCGGCGCCGAGACCCGCACGCGCCTCTCCGAGCGCACCGGCCACGTGTTCCACGGCCTCGTCGAGGGCGCCGGCATCGGCACCCGCTACGGCCTCCGCGTGCACGGCGAGTGGGATCCGGCCCGCGGCCTCCGCCACAACCCCGCCAAGCTCCTGCTCGACCCGTACGCCATCGCCATCGAGGGCCACCCCACGTGGGGCGAGGACGTCTTCGCGCACACCTTCGACGACCCGAACGCCATCAACGACGCCGACTCCGCCGCCTCCATGCCCCGCTCCGTCGTCGCGGACCGCCGCTTCGACTGGGAGGACGACGAGGCGCCCCGCACGCCGCTCGACGAGACCGTCGTCTACGAGGTGCACGTGAAGGGCTTCACCGAGAAGCTCGAGTCGGTGCCCGAGGAGATCCGCGGCACGTACGCGGGCCTCGCGCACCCGTCGGCCATCGAGTACCTCACCGACCTCGGCGTCACCAGCGTCGAGCTCCTGCCGGTGCACCACTTCATGCAGGACTCGCACCTCGAGGAGAAGGGCCTCCGCAACTACTGGGGCTACAACTCCATCGGCTTCCTCGCGCCGTACTCCGACTACAGCTCCGCGGGCGACGGCGGCCAGCAGGTCGCCGAGTTCAAGGAGATGGTCAAGGCCCTGCACGCCGCCGGCCTCGAGGTCATCCTCGACGTGGTCTACAACCACACCGCCGAGGGCAACCACATGGGCCCGTCGCTGTCGCTCAAGGGCATCGACAACGCCTCCTACTACCGGCTCGTGGAGGGCGACGAGGCGTCGTACTTCGACACCACCGGCACCGGCAACAGCCTCAACGTCGGGCACCCGGCGGCGCTCGCGCTGATCATGGACTCGCTCCGCTACTGGGTCACCGAGATGCACGTCGACGGCTTCCGCTTCGACCTCGCCACGACGCTCACGCGCCAGGACGGCGACGCCGAGCTGCACAGCGCGTTCCTCACCCTCATCCACCAGGACCCGGTGCTCGCGCCCGTGAAGATGATCGCGGAGCCGTGGGACACCGCCGGCTACCAGGTCGGCGGCTTCCCCGCGGACTGGTCGGAGTGGAACGGGAAGTTCCGCGACGACGTGCGCGACTTCTGGCACAGCGGGCAGAACGTGCTCGGCGCGCTCGCCCAGCGGATCACCGGCAGCCCCGACGTGTACGAGTCCGGCCGCCGCTCGCCGCTGTGCAGCGTGAACTTCATCACGGCGCACGACGGCTTCACGCTCGCCGACCTCACGTCCTACGACGAGAAGCACAACGACGCCAACGGCGAGGACAACAACGACGGCGAGAGCGACAACCGCTCCTCCAACGCCGGCGTGGAGGGCGCGACCGACGACGCCGAGGTGAACGCGATCCGCGACCGCCAGCGCCGCAACATGCTCGGCACGCTCCTGCTCTCCTCGGGCGTCCCGATGGTGCTCGGCGGCGACGAGATCGCCCGCACGCAGGGCGGCAACAACAACGCCTACTGCCAGGACAACGAGATCTCCTGGTTCGACTGGGAGAACGCGGACCGCGAGCTGCAGGACTTCACGCGGAAGCTGATCCGCCTGCGCCGCGGCAACCGGGCGCTGCGTCCCATCTGGTTCCGCGGCGACGACGTCGAGGGCGCCGAGGAGGCCGTGCGCTTCATCCGCGCCGACGGCCAGACGCTGAACCCGGAGGACTGGGAGGACCCGAACGCCTTCAGCATCGGCGTGATCATGAAGGGCAAGGACAGCGACGCGTTCTTCGTCGCGTTCAACGCGGCCGAGGGCCCCGTCGAGTTCCAGCTGCCCGAGGGGCTCGGCGTCTCGTGGCACCTCGCCATCTCGTCCGACTCCGAGCAGAACACGGACGAGGACGCGACCAGCATCCTCGTGCGCGACCGCTCCTTCACCGTGCTGCGGGCCGCGCGCTCCTAGCCGCGCCGCCCGTCGCACGGGCCGACCGACGACGCGCCCCCGGGGAACCGGGGGCGCGTCGTCGTGCGCGGACGGTGCGCCGACCGGGCGCGCGTCCGGGACCGCCGCGCGACGGGCGTACCGTGGACTGCCCCGTTTCCTCTCCCGGGGAGAACGGATGGCCGCGTGCCCGCATCACCCGCCCCGCGGCCGCCGTCGACCCGGACGCTCGACCTCGAGGCGGCGATGCGCGCGAGCGTCGGCCTCCTCGTGCCGCTCGTGGTGCTCCTCGCGATCGACCGGCTCGACCTCGCGCTCTACGCGTCGTTCGGCGCGTTCACCGGGCTGTACGGCCGCAACGAGCGGTACCGGCTGCGGCTCGCGAGCGTCGGCGCGGGGGCCGCGATGATGCTCGTCGCCATCGCCACGGGCGTGCTCCTGTCGCTCGCCGACGCGCCGCTCGCGCTCGAGGCGGCGGGACTCGTCGTCGTGCTCGGCGGGGCGTCGCTCGTGTCGACGGCGATGAGCCTGGTGCCGCCGCATCCGCTGTTCCCCGTGTTCGGGCTGGTCGTGTGCGCCGCCGTGCCGGTGGATCCGGCGCAGGCGCGCGACGCGCTCGTGACGGCCGTGGCCGCGATCGCGTTCTCCGCGGGCGTCTGCATGTCCGGCTGGCTGCTCCGCCGCTGGGCGCCCGACGCGCACGCCCACCGCTTCCGCGCGCTGCCGCGGATCCCCGTGCGCGACGCCGCCGTGCACCGCGACCCCGCCGCCTGGACCGCCGTGGCCGCCAACGTCGTCGGCGCGCTCGTCGCGGGCGGGATCGCCGTGGCGCTCGGGCTCGGGCACCACTACTGGGCGGTCGTGACCCTGGTGGCGGTGCTCCCGGTGGTGCGCGGGCCGCTGTCGTTCGCGCGCGTGGCGCACCGGGTGCTGGGGACGCTGGCCGGGTCGGTGGTGGCCGCGGGGATCCTCGCGCTGCACCTCCCGGCGCCGGCCGTGATCGCGGTGGCGGTGGCCTGCCAGTTCGCGGCCGAGCTCGCGGTGGGGCGGCACTACGGGCTGGCGCTCGTCTTCATCACGCCGCTCGCGCTCGTGATGGGCGGCCTCGGCCGGACGCTCCCGGTGCTGCCGCTCGTGGCGGACCGGGTGGTCGACACGGTCGTGGGTGCCGCCGTCGGCGTGGTCGTGATCCTGGTGCTGCGGGCGCTCGCCGCCCGGCGTCAGCGGCGGGCGGCGGGAGCGGTGTAGCGGCGGAGGATGCAGACGACCGCCCCGGCCAGCGCGAGCGCGGCGACCGCGCCGGCGACGACGGCCCGGCGGACGAGGGCCTCGTGCTCGGGCGAGGTCGGCGATCCGAGGTCCGGTGCAGGCAGCTCGTCCACCAGGACCGCGCCCTGGAGGAGGGCGACGAGGGCCGTGGGCGCCGCGACCGCGAAGGCGACGAGGCAGAGGATCGCCCCCGCGACCAGCAGGCGATCGCGGAGGCGACGCGGGCGGGAGGATGCGGCGGGCACGGCGCGACGGGCCTAGGGGAGGACCGTGGTGCTCCAGCCGTAGAGCCGGCCGTTCGCGCCGAAGACGTTCCAGCCGCCGGCGCAGGTGACGGTGGCCGGGTCGATCGTCGGCGGCCACCAGGTGTCCTCGATGGTCGACATCTGCAGGTCGGTGCAGCCGCCGGGCGCGGGCGCGGCCTGCCCGGTCTGGACGGCGACGATGGTGCCGACCTTCGCCTCGGACTTGGTGCGCATGAGGGTGCCGTCGGCCGGGATCCACGAGGGCAGGGCCCCGCCGAGCGCGGTCTGGGCGTCGGCGGTGGTGGCGTAGATCTCGGTGGTGGGCGCGTCGAACTGCGCGCTGGCCCCGCATCCGGACAGGAGCGCCGCGCTCGCGACGGCGGCCAGGACGGTGAGGGTCGGTCGATGCATCCCCCTAGTGTGCCTGGTCAGCGGCGACGGCGGATGCGGATGGGCCCCTTGGCCGTGGAGGGATCGACGACGGACCCCTTCTGGGTGATCTCGACCTCGCCCGCGTCCACCAGGCGGCGGGCCGCGCGGCGGGCCGGCTCCATCAGGTCGCGCCAGTCGTCGGGCGACTCCGCGCGCGCGGCCTCCGAGGGGCAGATGGTGGCGCCGCCGGCGCGGTGCGCGAGCAGGTCGAGGATCCGCCGCTCCAGCCGCTCGTCGACGTCGGAGACCCCGCGGCGACGGCACGCGTCGCTGCAGTAGCGCACCTCGTCCCAGTCGCGCTCCCACTTCCTGCGCCACTCGATCGTGCGACCGCACGAGGCGCAGGTCTTCGGCGCCGGGACCGCGTCCCGCTTCGTCGATGCCCGATGCGCCATCCCCCCAGCATGCTCCGCGCGACGGGGGATCGGCTGGGCCGGACGCCCCGCGTTCGAAAACCCGTCGCGAACGGGGGATCTCCCCGTCGCGGGTGCGATACTCCAGGGGACGGGGCGGGTTCCCGGTGCGGGCGGTCAGCGGCTCGAGCGACCGCCGCACCCGCGGCCCGCATCGCACAAGGAGCACCCCCTGCATCTCCTCTCCGTCTTCAGCCTCCGCAACCGCGCGCTGATCGCGCTCGTCACCATCGTCATCGGGGTCTTCGGCGGCATCGCGCTGACGACGCTCAAGCAGGAGCTCATCCCGTCGGTGTCGTTCCCGCAGCTCGCGGTCGTCACGGCGTACCCGGGTGCGTCGCCCGCGGTCGTGGACACCGACGTGTCGACGCCCATCGAGCGTGCGATTCAAGCGGTGCCGGGCCTCGAGTCCTCCACCGCGACCTCGCGCACCGACTCGTCCGTCATCTCGGCGTCGTTCACCTACGGCACCGACCTCGCGACGGCCGAGCAGAAGATCGACCAGGCCATCAACCGGATCCGCACGACGCTGCCGGACGGGATCGACCCGGTGGTCATCGCGGGCAGCATCGACGACCTCCCGGTGATCCAGATCGCCGTGACGAGCGACCTCAGCCCGCAGGACCTCACGGCGGCGCTCGAGCGCTCGACCCTGTCGGACATCCGCAAGCTCGAGGGCGTCCGCGACGCGAGCCTCCTCGGCACGGTCGGCCAGCGCGTGGTCATCACGCCGGACCCCGCGAAGGTGCAGGCCGCCGGCCTCACGAACCAGGCCATCCGCGACGCGCTCGACGCCAACGGGAAGCTCCTGCCCGCGGGCTCCGTGACGGAGGACGGCACCACGCTGTCGGTCCAGTCCGGCGCGCGCCTCGCCTCCACCCAGGACCTGTCGTCCCTGCCGCTGCTCGGCGCGGCGAGCGGCCGCGAGCTCACGGTCGGCGACGTCGCCACGGTCGAGCTCGGCCAGGATCCGACCACCGGCATCTCGCGCGTGGACGGCCAGCCGTCGCTCACCATCGCCGTCACGAAGACGCCCGCGGGCAACACGGTCGACGTCTCGCACCTGGTCACCGAGCTCCTGCCGCAACTCGCGGACGACCTGGGGAGCAACACGGAGTTCACGGTCGTGTTCGACCAGGCGCCCTTCATCGAGCAGTCGATCTCGAGCCTCACCACGGAGGGCCTGCTCGGCCTCGTGTTCGCGGTGCTCGTGATCCTCGTGTTCCTGCTGTCGATCCGGTCGACCATCGTCACCGCGATCTCCATCCCGGCGTCGGTGCTCATCACCTTCATCGGCATGCTCGCGTCGGGCTACACGCTCAACATCATCACGCTCGGCGCGCTGACGATCGCGGTCGGGCGCGTGGTGGACGACTCGATCGTGGTGATCGAGAACATCAAGCGGCACCTCTCCTTCACGCCCGACCGGCTCGACGCGATCCGCGCGGCCGTGCGCGAGGTCGCGGGCGCGGTCACGGCGTCCACCGCCACGACCGTCGCGGTGTTCCTGCCGATCGCGCTCGTGGGCGACATCACGGGCGAGCTGTTCCGGCCGTTCGCTCTCACGGTGACGATCGCGCTCGCCGCGTCGCTGTTCGTCGCGCTGACGATCGTGCCCGTGCTCGCGTACTGGTTCCTGCGGCCCGAGGGGGAGTCGCGCCGGGCGCGCCGGAAGGCCGCCGCTGCCGCCGCATCCGCCCCGGCCGCGGAGGGCGCCGTCCGCACGGGCGCGCACGCCGCCGTCGCCGGCCCCGTGGACGACCGCGAGCTCGCCGACCGGCCGGCCCGCGGATCCCACGCCGCGCACGACGAGGGCGAGGGGATGGGGAAGCCCACGCGCCTCCAGCGCGGCTACCTGCCCATCCTCGCCTGGACCCTCAAGCACTCC
Source organism: Clavibacter michiganensis subsp. tessellarius (assembly GCF_021922985.1). Taxonomy (NCBI): domain Bacteria; kingdom Bacillati; phylum Actinomycetota; class Actinomycetes; order Micrococcales; family Microbacteriaceae; genus Clavibacter; species Clavibacter tessellarius. Next base: position 3,154,145 of record NZ_CP040788.1, read on the forward strand.
GCGGTGACGCTCGTGCTCGCGATCCTCGTGCTCGGCGGGACGGTCGCGCTCATCCCGAGCATGAAGACCAACTTCCTCGGCGACAGCGGGCAGAACACCCTCACGGTCTCGCAGGAGCTGCCGAGCGACACGAGCCTCGAGGCGCAGGACACCGCGGCCACGAAGGTCGAGCAGGCGCTCATCGGCGTCTCCGGCGTCGACACCGTGCAGACCTCGATCGGCTCGGACAGCACCTCGCTCACCGCGGCCTTCGGGGGCGGTGGCGGCATCACGTTCGCGCTCACGACCGACGCGGACGCCGACCAGGACGCGATCCGCGAGCGCGTGCGCACCGCGGTCGACGGCCTCACCGACGTGGGCGACGTGTCGCTCGCGGCCGCGTCCGGCGGGTTCTCGTCGAGCGACATCGCGGTGGAGATCACGGCGAACGACGGCGACGACCTCAAGGCCTCGGCCGACGCGGTCCTCGCCGCTGTGAAGGACCTGCCGTCCATCGAGCAGGCCACGAGCAACCTGTCGGAGACGCAGCCGTACATCGCCGTGAACGTGGACCGGGCCAAGGCCGCGGCCGCCGGGCTCAGCGAGCAGGCCGTGGGCGGCATCGTGACCGCGAGCCGGCTGCCGGCCGCGGTCGGCCAGGTCGTCATCGACGAGAAGACGCTCTCCATCTACATCCAGGACCCGGACGCCGCGCAGAGCCTGCAGGGGCTGCGCGACTTCCGGATCCCGACCGCCCGCGGCCTCGTGCCGCTCAGCGACCTCGCGACCGTCGAGGTCACCGACGGCCCCGCCAGCGTCACGACCACCGGCGGCTTCCGCAGCGCGACCGTGAGCGCGACGCCCGGCAGCGACGACGTGGGCTTCGCCTCGTCCGAGGTGTCGCGGGCGATCGCCGACGTGCAGCTGCCGGCCGGCGCGCAGGCGTCCCTCGGCGGCGTCGCGTCGCAGCAGTCGGACGCGTTCGGGCAGCTCGGGCTCGCGGTGCTGGCGGCGATCCTGATCGTCTACATCATCATGGTCGCGACGTTCCGGAGCCTCGTGCAGCCGCTCGTGCTGCTCGTCTCGGTGCCGTTCGCGGCGACCGGCGCGGTGCTGCTGCAGGTGGTGACGGGGATCCCGCTGGGCGTCGCGTCGATCATCGGCCTGCTGATGCTCGTGGGCATCGTGGTGACCAACGCGATCGTGCTCATCGACCTCGTGAACCAGTACCGGACGCGCGGGCTCGAGCTCCGGGAGGCGATCCTGCAGGGGGCGTCGCGGAGGCTCCGGCCCATCCTCATGACGGCGCTCGCGACGATCTTCGCGCTGCTGCCGCTCGCGATCGGGCTCACCGGGCACGGCGGGTTCATCTCGCAGCCGCTCGCGATCGTCGTGATCGGCGGCCTGCTGTCGTCGACCGTGCTGACGCTGCTCGTGCTGCCGTCGCTGTACTCGCTCGTGGAGCGGGCGGGGCTGCGGATCCGGGCGCGCGGCGAGCGGCGTCGGGCCGAGCGCGGGCTGCCGGTCGGCGGATCCGCGGCGCCGGCTGCCTCCGACGCGACGAGCTGATCCGGAGGCGACGACCCCGCCCGGGGGCGCCTGCAGCGGGAGGCGGGGCGCGCCCGGGCGGGGCTGTGCCCTGGTGCAGGGTGGCCTGATCGGGTAGTGTCGTCCAGTCGGCTCTTGACACCGCTACCGGACCATCCATCCGGGCGGATGGATTTGTCAGTCAGGTGGGCCGGTTTCCCCCTCTCGTTCCGCAGAGGGGTACGTCACGCGATGACACGGCCCCCGGTCGACGACTGCCCGGGTTGAGAGCAGCTCTGCGCACCCTGATCCTGTAGCGCGCTGCTTCGCACATGCGCATTGTCATGCATCCGAGCAGAACGAGGAATCCCTCATGACCTACAACAACGACTCCCCGCGCGGCGCCAAGCGCGCCCCGGCGGGATCCCGCAGCCCGAACCACCGCGGCTACAACTCCGATCCCGCGCCCAAGAAGCAGCGCTGGAACGCCGACGAGCGCGCGCAGCGCTCCGGCCAGGACGACCGTCCCCAGCGCGGCGGCGCCGCCCGCCCCGCGCGCGGCGGCGACCGCCCCAACTGGGAGCCCCGCGCCGAGCGTCCCGCGGGTCGCGGCGAGCGTCCCGCGTACGGCGACCGCCCCAACCGCGCCGGCCAGCGCCCCGAGCGCGGCGACGCCCGCCCGCAGCGCGGCGAGCGCCCCTCGTACGGCGGCGGGAACGACCGCGGCCAGCGCAGCGAGCGCCCCTCGTACGGCGCCGAGCGCGGCCAGCGCTCCGAGCGTCCGTCCTACGGCAACTCGCGTCCCGACCGTGGCGGCGAGCGCTCCGAGCGTCCCGCCTACAGCGACCGCGCGCCGCGCAACGAGCGTCCGTCGTACGGGAACGACCGGCCGCAGCGATCCGAGCGTCCGTCGTACACCGACCGGAACGCCCGCACGGAGCGTCCGTCGTACAACGGCCGGAACGCCCGCACGGAGCGACCCGCGTACAACGACCGTCCGGCTCGTTCGGAGCGTCCCGCGTACAACGACCGCGCCGAGCGTCCCTCCTACGGCGACCGCGCCCAGCGCAGCGAGCGTCCGTCGTACGACGACCGCCCCGCCCGCACCGAGCGTCCGTCCTACAACGACTCCCGCCCGGCTCGCACCGAGCGTCCCTCCTACAACGACCGCCCGGCTCGCACGGAGCGCCCCTCCTACGGCGACCGCGCCGAGCGATCCGAACGTCCGTCGTACAACGACCGTCCGGCCCGCACGGAGCGCCCGTCCTACGGCGACCGCCCCCAGCGGAGCGAGCGCCCGTCCTACGACGACGCCCGCCCCAAGCGCGACAGCGACTTCTACCCGAGCAAGGAGGGCGCCCCGCGTCACGCGCCGTCCGAGGACGTCGTGCTCGAGCGCCTCGAGGCCCAGGCCACGACGGCCAAGGACGTCGACGGCGTGACCTTCGCGGCGCTCGGCCTCGGCCAGAACATCGTCCGCGTGCTCGAGGAGCTGGGCGCGTCCAGCCCGTTCCCGATCCAGGCCGCCACGATCCCCGACGTGCTCGAGGGTCGCGACGTGCTCGGCCGCGGCCGCACGGGATCCGGCAAGACCATCGCGTTCGGCGCGCCCCTCGTGGAGCGCCTGCTCGAGAACGACGGCGCGAAGAACCGCAAGATGGGCCGCAAGCCCCGCGCGCTGATCCTCGCCCCGACGCGCGAGCTCGCCATGCAGATCGACCGCACGGTGCAGCCCATCGCCCGCTCGGTGGGCCTGTTCACCACCACGATCTTCGGCGGCGTGCCGCAGTTCAAGCAGGTGGGTGCGCTGCAGCGCGGCGTCGACATCCTCATCGCGACCCCCGGCCGCCTCGAGGACCTCATCGACCAGGGCCGCCTCGACCTCTCCGAGATCGTCGTCACCGTCCTCGACGAGGCCGACCACATGTGCGACCTCGGCTTCCTCGAGCCCGTGCAGCGGATCCTCCGCCAGGTGAAGAAGGGCGGCCAGCGGCTGCTCTTCTCCGCCACGCTCGACAAGGGCGTCGCGACGCTCGTCAACGAGTTCCTGCCGTCGCCGAGCGTCCACGAGGTCGCGGGCGAGGACCAGGCGTCGTCGACCATCGACCACCGCGTGCTCCTCATCGAGCAGCGCGACAAGGCCGCGATCATCGAGCAGCTCAGCTCGGGCGAGGGCAAGACGCTGATCTTCGCCCGCACCCGCGCGTTCGCCGAGCAGCTCGCCGACCAGCTCGAGGACGCCGGCATCCCGGCCACGTCGCTGCACGGCGACCTCAACCAGGCGCGCCGCACGCGCAACCTGCAGCTCCTCACGAGCGGCAAGGTCCGCGTGCTCGTCGCGACCGACGTCGCCGCCCGCGGCATCCACGTGGACGACATCGGGCTGGTCATCCAGGCCGACGCGCCGGACGAGTACAAGAGCTACCTCCACCGCGCCGGCCGCACGGGCCGCGCGGGCAAGCAGGGCACCGTCGTGACGCTGATCACGAAGGCCCGCCGCCGTCGCATGGACGACCTGCTGGGTCGCGCCGAGATCAAGGCGACGACGGTCATGGCCGCCGCCGGGGACCGCGTCATCGCGGACCTCGCGCGCGTCTAGCGCCCACGCACGACCACGACGGCCGTCCCACCCCTCGCGGGTGGGGCGGCCGTCGTCGTGGGTGCGCGCTCCGGCGGTCTGGCATCCTCGATGCCGTGCCCGACCGGATCCGCCTGCTCACGCCCTACGACGCCCCCGCGCTCTCCCAGCTGCGCCTGCGCAGCCGCGCGTTCCTCGCGCCGTGGGAGCCGATCCGGCAGCCGGACCACGACACCCCCGCCGGGCAGCGCGCCGACCTCGAGGCGGCTCTCGCGCAGCACACGCGCGGGCAGGGCGTGCCGCTCGCGATCCTGGACGACGACGGAGCGGTGGCCGGCCGGATCAGCCTGAACACGATCGTGCGCGGCGCGTTCGAGTCGTGCGCGATCGGGTACTGGCTGGCGGCGGACCGCACCGGCCGCGGGCTCGCGACCGAGGCGGTGCGCGCCGCCGTCGCGCTCGCGTTCGGAGAGCTCGGGCTGCATCGCGTGGAGGCCGGCACGCTCGTGCACAACGCCGCGTCGCAGGCCGTGCTCGCCCGCTGCGGCTTCACGCGCTACGGCCTCGCGCCGCGCTACCTCCGCATCGCGGGGGAGTGGCAGGACCACGTGCTGTTCCAGCGGCTGGCGGACGACCCGCAGGCCTGATCCGGGTCAGCGGCTCAGCGCGACCCGCCGTACGCCGCCGGCACCAGGTCCATGCGCGCGTCGCCGCTCTCGACGAGCGCGAGCACCGCGTCGGCGACCGTCTCGGGGGTGTCGAAGGTCGCGCCCGCCGTCATGGCCTCCGCCTCGGCGCGGCCCGCGCGGATCGAGGCCATGAACTCGGTCTCGGTGGCGAACGGGATGAGCGTCGAGACCACGACGCCCGTGCCCGCGAGCTCCGCGCGCGCGATGGCCGACAGGCGCTCCAGCGCGACCTTCGACGCGACGTAGCCGCCCGTGCCCGGCACGTCGGCGAACGTGGTGCCGGAGCTGACGTTGACGATCGCGCCGGCGCCCTGCGCGCGCATGGCGGGCAGCACCGCCTGCATCGCGGCGAGGGGTGCCACGAGGTTGAGCTCGAGGACGGCGCGGAGGTCGTCGAGCGCGAGGTCCTCGATCGACGACTGGAGGCCCTGGCCCGCGTTGTTCACGAGCACGTCGACGCGGCCGAATGCGTCGAGGGCGGCGCGGGCGAGCGCGTCCACCTGGGCGCGGTCCGTGACGTCGCAACGCACCGCGATCGCCCCGCCGCCGATCTCGGCCGCCAGGTCCCGGATCCGCTCCTCCCGCCGGGCCGCGAGCACGACCCGCGCACCGGCACGGGCGGCAGCGCGCGCCGTGGCGGCACCGATCCCCGACGACGCTCCCGTGATGACGACGACCGCGTCCTGGATCCGCATGGCTCCTCCTCCTGCGACCGCGACGCGGTCTGCGGGAGATGACGATACTCCCGAGTAGCGGAATGACGCGACGGGCCTATCCTGGTCGGGATGGACACGCCGGACGCCGCACCCCGACCCCGCGTCGGCCGTCCCGTCGACCGCTCGGGCGACGCCGCGATCCTCGCCGCCGCCCTCGACCTCGTCGCCGAGCGCGACTACGAGCGCACGACCCTCGACGAGGTCGCCGCGCGCACCGGCCGCGCGAAGACGACGATCTACCGGCGCTGGGCGACGAAGGAGGACCTCGTGCTCGCCGCCCTCCGCGCGGCCGGCCCGCCGCCCGAGGCCGCGCTCCTGCCCGACACCGGGTCGCTCCGCGGCGACCTGCTCGCCGTGGTCGACTCGCCGTGGCTCGGCGGATCCGCCCGGCGGCTCGCGGTCTTCGCGGGGCTCGCGCCTGCGCTGCGCGGCTCGGCGCGGATGGCGGCGGTGATCCGCGCGGAGGTCACCGACCCGTACGCCGACGCGTACCGGCGGATCCTCCGGCGCGCCGTCGACCGCGGCGAGGTGCCGACCGAGGCCGCCGCGCGCGTCGACCTGCTGGCCGAGGTGATCCCGGCGATGAGCACGCACCGGCTGGTGGCGGCCGGCGCCCCAGTGCGCCGCGAGCTCTTCGTGCGGGTGGTCGACGACGTGGTGCTGCCCGCGCTCGGTCTCGAGTAGCCGGCGCCGGATACCCTCGACCGCATGCAGATCCGCCCCGCCACGGACGCCGACTGGCCCCTGATCCACCCCTTCTACCGGGCCATCGTCGACGCCGGCCGCACCTACGCGCTGCCCGCCGGGCAGTCGCTCGAGGAGGCGCGGCCGCACTGGATGGCCGCGGCGCCGTGGCGCACCTTCGTGGCGGTGGACGACGACGGCGCGGTCCTCGGATCCGCCAAGGCCGGCCCGAACCGGCCGGGCCGCGGCGCGCATGTCGCCACCGGGTCGTTCCTCGTGGATCCCGCGCACGGCGGCCGCGGCGTCGGACGGGCGCTCGGCGAGCACGTGATCGCGTGGGCGCGCGCGGAGGGCTATCGCGCGATCCAGTTCAACGCGGTGGTCGACACGAACCGCGCCGCCGTGCACCTGTGGGAGTCGCTCGGCTTCCGGATCGTCGGCACCGTCCCGGAGGCGTTCGACCATGCGGAGGACGGGCTCGTCGGCCTGCACGTGATGCACCTGCCGCTCGACTGATCCGGCGACGCCCTGGGTGCCCGCCCATGTGCACATGTCAGAACATGCGCTACGTTGGAGGGACCGCAGCATCCGCCCCTCGCCCTCCCTCGCCGGAGAGGAAGCAGCCGCCATGAGCCGTGCCGAGACCGCCGTCCCCGCCGCTTCGCCGATCAACGACGTGATCACCATCGGCCGCGTCGGCGTCGACCTCTACCCGCTGCAGGACGGCGTGGGCCTCGAGGACGTCGAGACCTTCGGCAAGTACCTCGGCGGGAGCGCGGCCAACGTGGCCGTCGCGGCCGCCCGGCACGGCAGGTCCGCCGCGCTCATCTCGCGCGTGGGCGACGACCCGTTCGGCCGCTACGTCACGCGGGAGCTCGAGCGGCTCGGCGTCTCCGCCGCCTTCGTGCCCCCGGTCGACGACCTGCCCACGCCCGTCACCTTCTGCGAGATCTTCCCGCCGGACGACTTCCCCCTCTACTTCTACCGTCGGCCGAAGGCGCCCGACCTCTGCATCGAGGCCGACGCGCTCGACCGGGCGGCGATACGGGACGCGCGCGTCTACTGGTCCACCGTCACCGGCCTCAGCGAGGAGCCGAGCCGCTCCGCGCACCACGCCGCGTGGGCCGCCCGCGCGCGACGCCCGCTCACGGTGCTCGACCTCGACTACCGGCCCATGTTCTGGGCATCGCCCGCCGACGCCACCCGCGAGGTCGGCCGCGCGCTGGAGCACGTGACGGTCGCCGTCGGCAACCGCGAGGAGTGCGAGATCGCGGTGGGGGAGACGGATCCGCTCCGTGCCGCCGACGCGCTGCTCGACCGCGGCGTCGAGCTCGCCATCGTCAAGCAGGGCCCGAAGGGCGTGCTCGCGAGGACCCGCGACGAGACCGTCGAGGTGCCGCCGTACCCGGTCGAGGTCGTCAACGGGCTCGGCGCGGGCGACGGCTTCGGCGGCGCGCTCGTGCACGGGCTGCTCGCCGGGTGGGACCTGGAGCGGATCCTGCGCTTCGCGAACGTGGCGGGCGCCCTCGTCGCGTCGCGGCGCGAGTGCTCGACCGCCATGCCCACGACGGCCGAGGTCGAGGCCGTGCTGGAGCGGATCCGATGACCGCGGCCGACGCGTCCCGGGCGCCCGCCGAGGCGCTCCGCGCGGGCGACCTCCCCGGCGCGTTCCAGGCCCTCCGCGACCTGCGCGCCACGGATCCGGACGCCGTCGCCCGGGCGCTCGCCGGCCGCGTCCGCCGCCCGCTGATCCGCGACGACGGCCGCCTGCTCATCGTCGCCGCCGACCACCCCGCCCGCGGCGCCCTCGGCGTGGGCGACGACCCGATGGCCCTCGCCGACCGCTACGAGCTGCTCGCGGGCCTCGCCACCGCCCTCACGCGCGACGGCGTCGACGGCGTGCTCGGCACGCCCGACATCGTCGACGACCTCGCGCTCCTCGGCCTCCTCGACGACAAGATCGTGGTCGGATCCATGAACCGCGGCGGCCTGCGCGGCGCCGTCTTCGAGATGGACGACCGGTTCACGGCCTACGACGTCGACGGGATCGTGCGCGACGGCCTCGACTTCGCCAAGACGCTCGTGCGCATCGCCCTCGGCGACGCCGGCACGGCCGCGACCCTCGAGGCCAACGCCCGCGCGGTCGACGCCGCCGTGCGCGCCGGCCTGCCGATCATGCTCGAGCCCTTCCTGAGCGCGTGGCACGACGGCCGCATCGTCAACGACCTGTCGGCCGACGCCGTCATCACGTCCATCGCCATCGCCTCGGGCCTCGGCTCCTCGTCCGCCCGCACGTGGATGAAGCTGCCGGTCGTCGACGACATGGCCCGCGTCATGGCCGCCACGACCCTGCCCACGCTCCTGCTCGGCGGCGACCCGCAAGGCGCGAGCGAGGACACCTGGGCCGGCTGGGAGCACGCGCTCGACCTCCCGGGCGTCCGCGGCCTCGTCGTCGGCCGCACGCTGATCCACCCGGCCGACGGCGACGTCGCCCGCGCGGTCGACCAGGCCGTCGACCTCGTGCACGGCCGCGCCCGCTCCTGACCCGAAGACCGATCCGACCCGCTCGCCCCACGCCGACCGCCAGAGGACACCATGACCGACACCGCCCCGCTCCCCGTCGTCCCGCACTGGATCGACGGCGCCCGCTCGCCCTCGACCTCCGGCCGCACCGCCCCTGTCTACGACCCCGCGCGCGGCGTCGTCACGAAGGAGGTCGCCCTCGCGGACGCCGCCGAGATCGAGCGCGCCGTCGCGTCGGCGCACGCCGCGTTCCCCGCCTGGCGCGACCTCTCGCTCGCGAAGCGGCAGGCGATCCTCTTCCGCTTCCGCGAGCTGCTGGAGGCGGAGAAGGGGGAGCTGGCGGAGATCATCACGTCGGAGCACGGCAAGGTCGTGAGCGACGCGCTCGGCGAGATCACGCGCGGCCAGGAGGTCGTGGAGTTCGCGACCGGCCTCGCGCACCACCTCAAGGGCGAGTACTCGGAGCAGGTCTCCACGGGCGTCGACGTGTACTCCACGAAGCAGCCGCTCGGCGTCGTCGGGATCATCTCGCCGTTCAACTTCCCGGCCATGGTGCCGATGTGGTTCTTCCCCATCGCGATCGCGGCCGGCAACACGGTGATCCTGAAGCCCAGCGAGAAGGACCCGAGCGCCGCGATCTGGATCGCCGAGCTCTGGAAGCGCGCCGGCCTCCCCGACGGCGTCTTCACGGTGCTGAACGGCGACAAGGAGGCGGTGGACGGGCTGCTCACGCACCCGGACGTGCGCGCGATCTCGTTCGTCGGATCCACGCCCATCGCCCAGTACGTCTACGAGACGGGCACGAAGCACGGCAAGCGCGTGCAGGCCCTCGGCGGCGCCAAGAACCACATGCTCGTGCTGCCCGACGCCGACCTCGACCTCGTCGCCGACTCCGCCGTCAACGCGGGCTTCGGCTCGGCGGGCGAGCGCTGCATGGCGATCTCCGTGGTCGTCGCGGTCGAGCCCGTCGCCGACGCGCTCATCGAGCGGATCGCGTCGCGCATGTCCGGCCTCCGGGTGGGCGACGGCCGCCGGGGCTGCGACATGGGCCCGCTCGTGACCGAGGCGCACCGCGACAAGGTCGCCTCCTACGTCGCGATCGCGGAGGAGGACGGCGCGCGGATCGTCGTCGACGGCCGCGGCATCGAGGTCGACGGCGAGGCCGACGGCTTCTGGCTCGGCCCGACCCTCATCGACGAGCTGCCCACGAGCTCGCGCGCGTACACCGAGGAGATCTTCGGACCCGTGCTCGGCGTCGTGCGCGTGCGCTCCTACGAGGAGGGGGTCGCGCTGATCAACGCGGGCGCGTTCGGCAACGGCACGGCGATCTTCACGAACGACGGCGGGGCAGCGCGCCGCTTCCAGAACGAGGTGCAGGTCGGCATGATCGGCATCAACGTGCCCATCCCGGTGCCCGTCGCCACGTTCTCGTTCGGCGGCTGGCGCTCCAGCCTCTTCGGCGACACCAAGGCCCACGGGGCAGAGGGCGTGCGCTTCTTCACGCAGGCCAAGGCCATCACCAGCCGGTGGCTCGACCCGTCGCACGGCGGCGTCGACCTCGGCTTCCCGCAGAACTGATCCACGACCCGCACCACCCGGCACCCATGACGACGACGGAGACGAGCATGACGACGAACGAGTGGCTGCACCCCCGCGGGAGCCTCGGCCGGGACGGCTGGGAGACGGTGGTCGACGGATCCCTGCCGGCGTGGGAGCACACGGGCCTCCGGGTCGCGGTGCTCGCCGACGGCGAGGAGCTGGCGCTGCCCGCCGCGGGCGTCGAGCGCATGGTCGTGCCGCTCGCGGGATCCTTCGCCGTGCGGCACCGCGAGGGCGACGGCGAGGAGCGCGTCACCGACCTCGCCGGCCGCGCCTCGGTCTTCGCCGGGCCGACGGACGTGCTCTACCTGTCGTGCGACGCGAGCGCGGTCCTCACCGGATCCGGCCGCGTGGCCGTCGCCGAGTCACCCGCCACCCGGCACGTGCCGAGCCGCCGGATCGCCCGCGAGGACGTGCCCGTCGAGCTCCGCGGCGCCGGCCGGTCGAGCCGCCAGGTGCACAACTTCGGCACGCCCGGCACGCCCGGATCCCTCGACGCCGAGCGCCTCATCGTCTGCGAGGTCGTGACCCCGGCCGAGAACTGGTCGAGCTATCCCGCGCACAAGCACGACGAGGAGAGGCCGGGGGAGGAGTCGGAGCTGGAGGAGGTCTACTACTTCGAGACCGCCGTCGGGAAGGGCCTCCAGGCGCCGGCCGACGCGGATCCGTTCGGCCTGTTCCACACGTCCTCGTCGCCCGCGGGCGAGATCGCCATCGACGCGGTCGTGCGCACGGGCGACGTCGCGCTCGTGCCCTACGGCTACCACGGGCCCGCGGTGGCGGCGCCGGGCTACGACCTCTACTACCTCAACGTGATGGCGGGGCCGGGCGCCGACCGCGCCTGGCTCATCAGCGACCACCCCGCCCACGGCTGGATCCGCGGCACCTGGGCCGGGCAGGAGATCGACCCGCGCCTGCCGTTCACCGCCGACGACGCGCCCCACCCGGAGGACCCCACCCCATGACCGAGCCCACCACCCGCATGACCGTCAGCCAGGCGCTCGTCGCGTTCCTCGCCAACCAATGGACGGTCGACGGCGACCACCGCGAGCGCACCATCCCCGGCGTCTTCGGGATCTTCGGCCACGGCAACGTCGCCGGGATCGGCCAGGCGCTCATGCAGGCCAATGCGCAGGACCCCGACCTCATGCCGTACCACCAGGCCCGCAACGAGCAGGCGATGGTGCACCAGTCGGTCGGCTTCGCGCGCATGCACCGGCGGCTCGCGACGTACGCGAGCGCCGCGTCGGTCGGGCCCGGAGCCGCCAACATGCTCACGGGCGCGGCCCTCGCGACGGCGAACCGGCTGCCGGCGCTGCTCCTGCCAAGCGACACCTTCGCGACCCGGGTGGCGGATCCGGTGCTGCAGCAGCTCGAGCACCCGCACGACACCGGGATCAGCGTGAACGACGCGTTCCGCCCGCTGTCCCGCTTCTTCGACCGCGTGCAGCGGCCCGAGCAGCTGTACTCGATCGCGCTCGCGGCCATGCGCGTGCTCATCGACCCGGCCGAGACCGGCGCCGTGACCATCGCGCTGCCCGAGGACGTGCAGGCGGAGGCGCTCGACGTGCCGCTCGCGTTCCTCGCGCCGCGCGAGTGGCACCTGCGCCGGCCGCTGCCCGAGCGCGGGCCGCTCTCCCGCGCGGTGCAGGCGATCCGCGACGCGCGCACGCCGCTCATCGTGGCGGGCGGCGGCGTGATCTACTCCGGCGCCGAGCAGGCGCTGCTCCGCTTCGCCGAGTCCACCGGGATCCCCGTCGGCACGACGCAGGCCGGCGGCGGCGCGCTCGTCTGGGACCACCCGCAGTACCTGGGCGGCATCGGCGCCACCGGATCCACCGCCGCGAACCGCCTCGCCGCCGAGGCGGACGTGGTGATCGGCATCGGCACGCGCTACTCCGACTTCACGACCGCGAGCCGCACGGCGTTCCAGCGGCCGGACGTGACCTTCGTGAACGTCAACGTCGCCGCGTTCGACGCCTACAAGCACGGCACGCAGCTGCCCGTGGTCGCCGACGCGCGCGAGACCCTCGAGGCGCTGACCGACGCGCTCGCCGGCACGCGCGTCGACGCCGCGTACGCGGACCGCATCGCCCGCGAGAAGCGCGAGTGGGACGCGCTCGTCGACCGCGCGCTCGCGCCCACGGGCGGCGCGCTGCCCGGGCAGCCCGAGATCATCGGCGCGGTGCAGGCCGCGAGCGACCCGCGCGACGTCGTCGTGCAGGCGGCCGGATCCCTGCCCGGCGACCTCCACAAGCTCTGGCGCGTGCGCGACGCGCTCGGGTACCACGTGGAGTACGCGTTCTCGTGCATGGGATACGAGATCCCCGGCGGTCTCGGCGTGAAGCGCGGGGCGGAGGCGCTCGGCGACGACCGCGACGTGATCGTCATGGTCGGCGACGGCTCGTACCTCATGCTGCACACGGAGCTCGTGACCGCGGTGGCCGAGGGGATCAAGATCATCGTCGTGGTGATCCAGAACCACGGCTACGCGTCCATCGGCCACCTCTCCGAGACGGTCGGCACCGAGCGCTTCGGCACGCGCTACCGCCAGCTCGACCCGGCGACGCGGGCCTTCGAGGGCCGCGAGCCGCTGCCCGTCGACCTCGCGGCGAACGCGCGCAGCTACGGCGTCGACGTGATCGAGGTCCCGCCCGGACCCGACGCCGCGCGCGACCTCGGCGATGCCGTGCGCCGCGCGAAGGCGTCCGACCGCACCACCGTGATCCACGTGGAGAGCGACCCGCTCGTCTACGGCCCCGACGGCGAGGGCTGGTGGGACGTGCCCGTGCCCGGCGTCTCCGAGATGCCGTCGACGCAGGCGGCGCACGCCGACTACGTGGACCGGAAGAGGGCGCAGCGGCCGCTGCTCGGCTGACGCGGGATCGGGCTCCGGAGCGACCCGGGCGCCAGGATGCTATTTCCTATAGGATCTTGACCCCGGGCATCCGGGACCCGACGACCGCGATGGAGCAGCATGCCGGACACACCCGCGACGACACCCGAGCCGGCGTTCACCGCCGCGGACTGGCCCATCGCCACCTGCCTGCACGGCTTCGCGACGGTCGGCCGCGACGGCGTCGCCCTGCACGACGCCGACACCGCGGTGTGGGACCGCATGTTCGCCGACATCGCGCGCGAGGGCTTCACCCTCGCGGAGCTCGCCGACAGCCACATCCGGCCCGCGGACCTCGACCCGTCCCGCCGCGACGAGCTCGTCGCCGTCGCCCGAGGCCACGGCGTCGGCATCCCGTCCGTGCACCTGCAGCGGCAGAGCGTGATCATGCCCGGACACGAGGAGCGCAACCTCGCCTACGCGCATCGGACCATCGACGCGATCGCCGAGATGGGCATGGAGGTCTTCTCGACCGGGCTGCACCAGCCGTTCAGCGACGCCCAGCGGAAGGCGCTGTGGTTCTGGACCGCCGAGGGCCCGAAGGACCCCGACGATCCGGAGGTGTGGGACGCCGCCGTCACGCGGCTCCGGGAGCTCGGTCGGCACGCCGCCGACCTCGGCCTCCGGATGGCGCTCGAGATGTACGAGGACACCTACCTCGGCACGGCCGACAGCGCCGTGCGGCTCGTGGAGGAGATCGGCCTCGACAACGTCGGCCTCAACCCCGACGTCGCGAACCTCATCCGCCTCCACCGCCCGGTCGAGAGCTGGCGCGAGCTGTACGCGAAGACGCTGCCGTACGCGAACTACTGGCACGTGAAGAACTACATGCGCGACGAGGCGGCCGACGGCAGCTGGGCCACGAGCGTGCCCACGACCATGAGGGCCGGCCTCATCGACTACCGGCAGGTCATCCGCGACGCCGTCGAGCTCGGCTTCGACGGGATCATCCTCACCGAGCAGTACGGCGGCGACAGCCTCGGCGTCTGCGCGGAGAACCGCGACTACATCCGCACCCTGCTCCCGCAGGGCGCACGAGGGGAAGGGGCGTCATGAGCGACGCGCAGAGCACGCCGAAGGACATCGCCATCGTCGGATCCGGCTACATGGGCGGCGGCATCGCGCAGGTGCTCGCGCTCGCGGGCGCCCGCGTGCGCATCGCCGACATCTCGGAGGAGATCGCGGTCGCGAACCACGCGCGCCTCATCGCGGAGGCGGAGCGGTTCGTCGCGGACGGCCTGTTCCCGGCGGACGCCGTGGAGCGGATCCGGGCGGCCGTGACGCCCGCCGCGTCCATCGAGGAGGCCGTCGCCGACGCCGACCTCATCGAGGAGGCCGTGCCGGAGAAGCTCGAGATCAAGCACGCGACGCTCGCGCGGATCTCGGCGGCCGCGCGGCCCGACGCGATCATCGGGTCCAACACCTCGAGCATCCTCATCGGCTCGCTCGCCGAGGCCGTCACGAACCCGGAGCGGTTCCTCGGCGTGCACTTCTCGAACCCGGCGCCGTTCATCCCGGGCGTCGAGCTGATCCCGCACGCGGGCACCGACGAGTCCGCGATCCGGGCCGCCGAGGCGCTCGTCGCGTCGACCGGCAAGGAGACCGCGCGCGTCACGGACTCCACGGGCTTCGTGCTCAACCGCCTCCAGTACGCGCTCTTCCACGAGGCGACGCAGATCGTGGAGGAGGGCATCGCGACCCCGGAGGACATCGACACGATCGTCCGCACGACCTTCGGCTTCCGCCTGCCGGTCTTCGGCCCGTTCGCGATCGCGGACATGGCCGGCCTCGACGTGTACGCGTTCTGCTACGCGTCGCTCCAGACCCGCTGGCCCGAGCGCTTCGCGACGCCGGCGTCGCTGCAGGCGCATGTCGACGCGGGCGAGTACGGCACCAAGACCGGATCCGGCTACCTGGACGTGCCGGCCGAGCGCACCGAGGCGCTCGTCGCATACCGGAACAAGGCGTACGTGGCGATCAAGCAGCTGATGGACGAGCTGGGGCCGGCGCCGATCTAGGCGCCGGGGCCGGCGGTGCGGCCGCGCCTGCCGCGCGAGCCGTGCCAGGCGACGCGGACGTCAGCTCGCGGGTGCGTCGTCCGCGTCCCGCCGCGACCGCTCCCGCACCCGCTCGATGTGCGCGCGCATCGCGGCGGCCGCGGCCTCCGGGCCGTCGGCGACCGCGTCGATGATCGCGCGGTGCTCGTGCACGGCGTCGTCGGCGTCGTGCACGCCCGTGCGGAGGTTCTGCCGCATGCGGTGGACCCGCGTGGAGATCGCCTCGGACATGTCGAGGAGGAACGGGTTCGCCGTCGCCTCGAAGATGCGGTGGTGGAAGTCCCAGTCCACGACGAAGTACTCGCGGATGAGGCCCACCGGCATGTCCGCGGCGTCGTCGGAGGCGCGGATCCGCCGGGTCGTCTCCTCGTGCGCGGCGAGGGCCTCCTCGAGCGCGGGCACGAGGCGCGCGGGATCCGCGGCCGCCAGCGCCGTCGCCCCGCCCTCGAGCACGATCCGCGCGTCGAACAGCGCCTCGAGCTGCTCGCCCGCGATGGGCGGCGCCACGCGGTAGCCCTTGTGCGCCTCGCGCGCGACGAGCCCGGTGCGCTCCAGCTGCACCAGCGCCTCGCGGACGGGCGTCGGCGAGACGTGCAGGTCGCGCGCGATCTGGTCGATGGCGAGGCGGGCGCCGGGTTCGATCTCGGATCCGAGGAGCATGTCGAGCACGAGGTCGTAGACGCGGTCGCGGAGGCCCCGACGCGCGTGCATCGAGGAGGCGTCGAGCGGGAGGCCGGTGGTCACCAGGACAGTCTGCCGTCAGCGGGAGGCGCCGGGCGCCGGCCGGGCGGCGGCGCGGGCGTGCACCTCGTCGAGGATCGCCCGGACCGCCCGCGGGTCGTGCGCGAACCGGCCGAGGAACAGGCCGTCGACGCCGTCCCCGATGCGGGTGAGGAGCCCCGGCCCCGCGCTGCCGCCGTAGACGACCGCGGATCCCGGGTTCGCGTCGAGCGTCCGGACGTGCGCGCGCAGCTCCCGGCACACGGCCCGGATGTGCGCGTCCGACGCCGGCTCGGCCGCGCCGATGGCCCAGTACGGCTCGTACGCGACGACGATCCGCCCGCCGTGCCCCGCCTCCGCCGCGCGGGCGAGCGCGTCGTCGAGCTGCCGGACGCACTCGCGGGCTGCGTCGGCAGGGTCTCCGCGCCCCTCCTCGCCCACGCAGATCAGCGGCACGAGCCCGTTGCGGAGGGCCGCGTCCGCCTTCCGCCGCACGACCTCGTCCGTCTCGCCGAACAGGCGCCGCCGCTCGGCGTGCCCGACCTCGACGAACGCGCCGCCGAGCTCCCGGATCTGCCCGCCCGACACCTCGCCCGTGAAGGCGCCGGAGTCCTCGTCGGCGAGGTCCTGCGCGCCGACGGCGGCGACCCCGTCGAGGATCCCGAGGGCCGCCGGCACCGAGAGGTACGACGGCAGCACCACGAGCTCCGCCTCGCCGCCGGCGATCGCCGGGTGGGCGCGCGCCACGTCCGCGACGGCCTCGCACCACGCGACGGTCTCCGCGTGCCCGAGGTGCATCTTCAGGCTCACGCCGACGAGCGTCGACCGCGCGGCCGGCTGCGCGGGCACGGCCCTACTTCGCCTCGTACGCGCGGATCTCGTCGACCTTGTCGTTCGAGGCGCTCGCGGTGTCGAACTCGTACGTCAGCCACTCGCGCACGTTCCGGCGCGCGAGCTCCAGGCCCACGACGCGCTGGCCCATGCAGAGCACCTGCGCGTCGTTGGAGAGCACGCTGCGCTCCACCGAGTACGAGTCGTGCGCCGTGACGGCGCGGATCCCGGCGACCTTGTTCGCCGCGATCGCGACGCCGAGGCCCGTGCCGCACACGAGGACGGCCCGGTCGGCCTCGCCGCGCGCGATCATCTCCGCGGCCGTGGTCGCGACCGTCGGGTAGTTGGCGTGGCCGTCCGCGTCGACGCCCACGTCGACGACCGACGCCACGAGGTCGCTCGCCTCGAGGTCCGCCTTGATGGCCTCCTTGTGGTCGTAGCCCGCGTCGTCCGATCCAACGACGATCCGCCATGTCCTGCTCATGCGCTCCTCCTCCTGGTGGTCCTGCTGTTGTCGGTGGTCCTGCTGCGGTGCCGGCGACGACCGGATCCGGCCGCTCAGCCGTCGGCGAGCACGCGGCGGACCGCGGCCGCGATCAGCGCGAGCGAGATCGCGCCGGGGTCCGGCGTGCCGACCGAGCGCTCGCCGTGGGAGCGCGCGCGGCCGATGCCGGGCCTCATCGCGGCCGTCGCGTCCGCCGCCTCCCGGGCCGCGGCGCTCGCGGCGGCCCACGCGTCGTCGAGCGCCGCGCCGGATCCGACCCGCTCGGCGAGCGCGTCGGCGAACGGCACGAGCGCGTCGACCATGGTCTTGTCGCCGAGGGCCGCCTTGCCGTGGCCCATGACCGCGTCGCGGGCGGCGCCGATCCCGGCGCTCACCGCCTCCGCGGTCGCGGGGGCCTCGCCGTCGTCCTCGAGCGCGTCGCCGACGGCCCGGAGGATCAGTCCCCAGAGCGCGCCGGACGTGCCGCCGCCCTTGTCCGACCAGGCGTCGCCCGCGATCCGGAGCGCGGTGCGCGCGCCGGCGCCCGCCTCGACGGCCGCGGTCGCCCGGGCGGAGGCCGCGCGGGCCCCGCGGAGCATGCCGATGCCGTGGTCGCCGTCGCCCGCGACCGCGTCGAGGCGGCCGAGCTCGTCGGCGTGCTCCTCCACGGTGGCGCGCACGGCGTCGAGCGCGCCGGCGATCCGCGCGGCCGCCCGCCGCGACGCCGCGGACGCGTCCGGGATGGCGTCCTCCGCCTCGTCGGCCTCCCGCGCGTCCACCGTCTTGAGCGCGGATCCGTCGAACGCGCCGCTGCGGAACGCCGGGGTGTCGGCGGGCGCCGTCCACAGCCGCTCGAGCTCCTCGTCGAGCCAGAACAGGGTGAGGGAGGCGCCGGCCATGTCGAAGCTGGTGCAGAACTCGCCGACCTGCGGATCCACGAGCACGACGCCCGCCTCCTCCAGCAGGTCGGCGACGCGCGTGTAGACGACGAAGAGCTCCTCGGTCTTCACCGAGCCGAGGCCGTTGAGCACGGGCACGACGCGGGCGCCGCGCACCTCCACGCCCTCCGGGACCTCGGCCGCGGCGAGCAGGTGCTCGACGAACAGCTCGGCCAGGCCGTCGGCTGACGGGATGTCGGTCTCGTCGATGCCGGGCTCGCCGTGGATCCCGAGGCCGACCGCCATGCGCCCCTCGGGCACCGAGAACAGCGGCTCGTCGGCGCCGGGCAGCGTGCATCCGGTGAAGGCGACGCCCATGGACCGGGTGCGCGCGTTGGCGAGGCGGGCGACGCGCTCGGCGTCGTCGAGGTCGTAGCCCGCGGCGGCCGCGGCGCCCGCGGCCTTGAACACCGTGAGGTCGCCCGCGATGCCGCGGCGCTTGGCCTGCTCGTCGGGGGAGGCGCTGAAGATGTCGTCCGTCACGACGACCGTGCGGCAGTCGATCCCGTCACCACGCACGCGCTCCTGCGCCTCGTCGAAGTGCAGCACGTCGCCCGCGTAGTTGCCGTAGAGGAGGAGCGCGCCGCGGCCCTGCTCGCTGGAGCGGATCACCGACTCCACCTGGTGCGACGACGGCGACGCGAACAGGTTGCCCATCGCGGCGCCGTGCGCGAGGCCCGGGCCGACGAGGCCGCCGAACGCGGGGTAGTGCCCGGATCCGCCGCCGATGACCACGGCCACCTCGGCCTCGGCCGAGCGCGTCGAGCGGGAGACGCCGCCGTGCACGCGGCGCACCCAGCGGCCGTTGGCGCGGACGAAGCCGTCCGTCATGTCGTCCGCGAACTCCGCGGGTTCGTTCCACAGTCGGGTCATCCGTGCAGTCCTCCTCGTCGAGCACGCGAACGTTCCGAGGAGATCCTATAGGATATTGGATCCGGCGAGGAGGGTGGATCAGCCGCCCGACGTGCTCGTGCGCAGCGCCTCGGCCGCCACCTCGCGGAGGCGGCGCGAGGTCCGCCGGGCCTCGCCGCGCAGGACCGCGAAGGCCTCGTCGACGGAGATGCCCATCCGCTGCGCCACCGCGCCCTTCGCCTGCTCGATCACGACGCGGCTGTCGAGCGCGTGCTGCAGCTGGTCGCTGAGGAGCTGGCTGCGGTCGAGCGCGTGGTGCTGCAGCACGCTGAGGGTCGCGAGGTCGGCCAGCGTCTGGACGAGGGCCGCCTCCCGATCGCTGAGCGCGCCCGGCTCGGTGGAGAAGAGGCAGAGCGATCCGAGGGTGCGGCCGCGCAGCCGCATCGGCGTCGCGTGCACGGCGCGGAACCCGCGCGCCTCGGCGATGCGGGAGAAGCGCGGCCACTCCTCGAGGCGGTCGTCGAGGTCCGCGACCTCGACCGCCTCGCCGTGGCGCACGCAGTCGAGGCAGGGGCCCTCGTCGGTGCCGAGCTGCGCCTCCTCGACGTCGGCCGCGCGCTCGCTCGTCGAGGCGACGACGTGCAGCTGCCCTGCCGCGTCCGCGAGGACGATGCCGGCCTCCACCGCAGAGGTGTGCCGGATGCTGGCGCTGACGAGGTCGGCCAGGGCATCCAGGATGTCGGACTCGGCGAGGCTGTCGGCCAGCGCGCGGAAGACGTCGTCGGGGTCGCTCACCCCGTCCACGTTAGGCCGGGAGCGCGGCGATGGGGAGGGGGCGATGCGTCACGACGCCTCGTCGCAGGCGGCGAGGATCGCGTTCGGACCGGCGGAGGCCGCGTCGTCGTCCTCCTGCAGGCGCGCCGCGTCGAGGATCCGGACCGCCTCCGCCGCCGTGACGGTCCACGTGAGCGTGGCCGTGACGGTCGCCGTGTCCTCCGGGCCCACGCCCGTGCCCGTGAAGTCGACGCGCACGTCGCGGGTCTCGCGGCTGAGCACGTGCGCCTCGCCGACCTCGTCGAGGATCCGGTCGTCGTCGTAGGGCAGGTTGGTGATGGCCATGGCGGCCCTTCCGATCGGGGTGCGGGTCTGCCGGACGCGGCGCGTCAGGAGGCGGGGGAGTGGTCCGGGGTCGGTCCGGGCTCGCGGACGAGGTGCAGGCCGGCGGACGTGTTCGCCGCGAGCATCATCGCCTCCACCCACGCCATGTTGATGGAGGGCGCGCGGCCTCCCAGGTAGACGAACTCCAACGGGATCTCGGGGGCGATCCAGACCGTGCGGCGGCCGTCGCCCTCGGAGGCCGGGTTCTTCCAGGAGAACGCGAACGCCTCCTTCCGCCGGAGCTTGTTGAGGATCACGATCTGCAGGTGGGCGAGCGCGCGGTCGTCCATCTCGGTGCGGGTGTGGGAGTCGTAGACGAGGTGTCCCATGTCCGGCTCTCCTTCGGGTGCGGAGCAGCGGGCCCGTCCCGCGTGCGCGCCGTCCGTGTGCCGGGCATCGGGCGGGAGCCGTCGGGACCGGGTGCGCGGCGAGCGCACGTGGAGCGGCTCGAAGGCGTGGATCGAGCCTAGCGACGCGCCGCGCGCGCGGCTGCATCCGGTTCGGGCCCGTGACTTCGCGCCGTCCGATCCGGGCGCCCGGGGAGTCCGGGACGACGCGGGGGCGGCGTCGTCCCGGACTCGGACCGCGGCGTCATCCGGGTACGCCGCGGGCCGGTGCGCGCGACCGTCGGCCCTCCGAGGAGGGGCGGTCGCGTCCACCGATTCGGGTTCGTGCGGGTCCACGATCCTGATGCCGACGGTAGTGCGATGTCACGTGCTCCTGCCGGCTCCGACCTGACCCTTGACTCGCGGATTCCGGATCTGCTAGCTCGATCCGTCCGCTGCCGCCGGGCGACCCGGGGACCGGATGCGGCCTCGGCCGCGGTCGCGCCTACCGGTCGACGAGCGTGATCTCGAACGCGTAGAGGTCCGGCCGGTAGCAGTGCTGGCCGTGCTCGACCGCGCGGCCCGAGCTGTCGAACGCCGTGCGCGACATGGTGAGCACGGCGCCGCCGCGGGGCAGGTCGAGCAGGCGGCCCTCGGAGGCGGTGGCCGCGCGGGCGCCGATGCGCTGCTTGGCGACGCGCATGATCACGCCGCGGCCGCGCAGCAGCTGGTACAGGCCGTGGGTGGCGAGCTCCGCGGGATCCAGGTCGATGAACGGCTCGGGGAGCACGTTGTCGAGGATCGCGAGCGGCACGCCGTCGGCCGTGCGCAGCCGCGTGAGGTGCAGCACGGGGCTGCCGACCGCGACGCCCAGCGCCTCCGCGACGCGCTCGTCGGCCTCGCCGCGCGAGGAGGACAGCAGCTGGGTGGCGGGCGCCTGGCCCTGCCGCTCGAGGTCCTCGTAGAGGCTCGTGAGCTCGACGTTGCGGGTGACGCGGCCGTGCACGACCTGCGTGCCGATGCCGCGGCGTCGGACGAGGAGGCCCTTGTCGACGAGGTCCTGGATGGCCCGGCGGATGGTCGGCCGCGAGAGCCCGAGCCGGGCCCCGAGCGCGATCTCGTTCTCGAGCCGGGCGCCCGCGGGGAGCGTGCCGTCGTGGATCGCCGTCTCCAGCAGGTTGGCCACCTGGTAGTAGAGGGGGACCGGACCCGCGCGGTCGAGCGCCAGGAACAGGTCGGGGGGCAGGATCTGCTCCGGTTGCGTCATCCGGATCGCTCCCTCGGTGTCAGGTCAACGCCTCATCCTGGCATGCGCCCGCTCAGGCGTCCGCCGGGGTCCGGCCCCCGTCCGGGTCGCCGTCGCGCGCCAGCTCGTGCGCCAGGGAGTCGAGCTCGGCGCCGCCGGCCATGAGGCTCGTGAGCTCGCCGAGCGTGATCTCGTCCTTCTCGAACGTGCCCAGGCTGGATCCGCGGTTGAGCAGCAGGAACCGGTCGCCCACCGGGAACGCGTGGTGCGGGTTGTGCGTGATGAAGACCACGCCGAGCCCGCGGTCGCGCGACCGGGCGATGTAGCGGAGCACCACGCCCGACTGCTTGACGCCGAGGGCCGCGGTCGGCTCGTCGAGGATCAGCACCCGGGCGCCGAAGTGCACGGCCCGGGCGATGGCGACGCACTGGCGCTCGCCGCCCGACAGGGTGCCGATGGGCTGGTCGACGTCCCGGAGGTCGATGCCCATCTGCGCGAGCTGCTCGTGCGTGATCGCCTTCATGGCCGCCACGTCGAGACGGCGGAACGGCCCCTTCCCCTTCGTGATCTCGGAGCCGAGGAAGAAGTTCCGCCACACCGGCATGAGCGGCACGACCGCGAGGTCCTGGTAGACGGTCGCGATGCCGGCCTGCAGCGCCTGCCGCGGGGATCCGAGCACGACCGGCTCGCCGTCGAGGAGCATCGTGCCCTCGCTGGGGGTGTGCACGCCCGCGAGCATCTTGATGAAGGTCGACTTGCCGGCGCCGTTGTCGCCGAGCACGCACGTGACCTGGCCGGCCGCGACGATCGTGGAGACGCCCGTGAGCGCGTTGACGGCGCCGTACGACTTGCCGATGTCGCGGACCTCGAGGATGGTCGTGCCGACGGGCGGCAGCGGGGGAGTCGGGCGTCCGCCGGCCTCCTCGGCGGCTCCGGGGACCGCGCCGGCGCGGGGCTCGGCGCCTGCCGTGGGGCTCGTCTCCGTCGTCATCGTCCGCCTCCCGCCCGCGTGCGCACCAGGTTGTTCAGGAGCACGGCCGCGAGGAGCATCACGCCGAGGATCGTGCGGAGCCAGTTCGTGTCCCACTGGGCGAACGTGATGCCCTGGAAGACCATGCCGTAGATGAGCGCGCCGAGCGCCGCGCCGATGGCCGAGCCGAAGCCGCCCGTGAGCAGGCACCCGCCGACGACCGCGCAGATGATGTAGATGAACTCCTGGCCGACGCCCGTGTTCGCCTGCACCGTGGAGGTGCGGAACAGCGAGATCATGCCGACGAGCCAGGCCGCGCCCGCCGTCCCCATGAAGAGGCCGACCTTGGTCTTGAGCACCGGGACGCCCACCTGGCGGGCGGACTCCTTGGCGCCGCCGACCGCGAAGATCCAGTTGCCGGCGCGCGTGCGCAGCAGGATCCAGGTGGCGACCGCCGCGACGAGGAACCACCACAGCACCGAGACGTAGAAGTTGCCGCCGCCGATCTCGAGCGACGAGCCGAAGATCGGCTGGATCTGCTCGTACGACGGCACCTTCGTCATGCCCTGGATCGCGACCTGGCCGGTGATCAGCTTGGTCACCGCGAGGTCGACGCCCGCGAGCGCGAAGAACGTGCCGAGCGTGACGATGAAGCTCGGCAGCCCCGTCTTCATGACGAGGAAGCCGTTGAGCGCGCCGATCGCGAGGGCCGCCGCGAGCGAGACGACGACCGCGACCCAGATGCTCAGGCCGTAGTGCGAGGTGAGGATGCCGACCACGAGGGCCGAGAACCCCGTCATGACGCCGGCGGAGAGGTCGAACTCGCCGCCGATCATGAGCATCGCGACGGCGACCGCCATGATCCCGAAGGTCGAGGCCGACTCGAGCCACACGCCCGCGCCGGCGAGGGTGAGGAACTGCGGCGTGTAGAGGGAGAAGAACACGAGCACGGCGAGGGCGGCGACGAGGGCGCCGATCTCGGGTCGGGCGAGGATCTTCCGGATGGGCCTGTCCTCGAGGCGCGGCCTCGTGGCGATCGTCACGATGTCCGTCGTGGTCAACGCGTGCTCCTTCGGTGAGGGGTGCGGTGCGGGGGTGCGGGGGAGGGGCGGATGCGGCGGGCCGGACGCGTCGGGTGCGCCCGGCCCGGCCGCCTAGCGGGTGCCGTTCTTCGCGAACTCGGCGACCTGCGCCGCGTTGTCCTTCGTCACGAACGCGGGACCCGAGTACACGGGCTGGCCGCCGCCGATGACGTTGCCGTTCGTGGCGTAGAGGTCGAGCGCCGTGACGCCGAGGAAGCCCTGCACGTACGGCTGCTGGTCGACCGCGAAGAGGACCGAGCCGGACTCGACCGCGCTCACGACGTCCTCCGACAGGTCGAACGTGCCGATCTGGGCCTTCGAGCCCGACTCGTCGACGGCGCCCACCGCGTCGATCGCGTACTGGCCGCCGAGCGTGAGCACGCCGTCGATGGACGGATCCGCCTGGAGCTTCGACTTGATGGTCGCCTTCACGTCGGCGTCGTTCGTGCCGTCCACCTGGAGGTTCGCCATCTGCCCGGGGAAGGCGCTCGCCGCGGACGCGCAGCGCTCCTCGAGGCCCACGTTGCCGGCCTCCTGGATCACGCAGAGCACGTTCGCGAGGCCCGCGTCGCCGAGCCGCTTGCCGACCGCCTCGCCCGCGACCGTCTCGCTCTGGCCGACGTGCGTGAGGGCGCCGAACTCGGCCGAGCGCTCGATGCCGGAGTTGATCGTGACGACGGGGATGCCGGCGGCGACGGCCTTCTCGACGCTGTCCTTCACGCCGTCGGGGTTCGCCATGGACACGACGAGCCCGTCCACCTTCTGCGCGACGGCGTTGTCGATGAGCTGGGACTGCTTGGCGGGATCCGGGTCGGCGTTGTAGGTGATGGTCGCGCCGTCGTCCGCGCCCGCCTTCTCGGCGCCGGACTTGACGCGGTCCCAGAAGGCGTCGCCCGGGCCGGAGTGCGTGACGACCGCGAAGGTGAGGTCCCCGCCGCCGCTGCCGCCGCCCGCGGTGGGCGCGGGGTCCTGGCCGGTGCCCGCGCACGAGGTGAGGAGGAGGCCCGCCGCGACCGCGAGGCCGAGGGGGGCGAGGAATCGGTTCTTCATCGAATGCTCCTTGTCGGGCGGACGCCCGGCGAGGCGGGGTCCTGGACGTCGTCGTCGGGGCGATCCTCGACCCGCGTGACGCCGTTTGTCAACACATGCTGACAAGACGTACGCTCGGGAGCGCCCGCCATCGTCGTCAGGAGCCGCATGACCGACCCGACCCTTCAGTCTGCCCTCTCCTCGGCGTCGTCCCCCGCGCCGGGGGCGCCCCCGACGCCCGCGGCGCCCCCGCGGAGGCGCGTCGGCGTCGGCCTCGTGTCCGTCGGCTGGATGGGCCGACTGCACACCCGCGCGTACCGCGCCGTCCGCGAGCACTATCCGGAGCTGCCCGTGGACGTGCGCCTGGTCGCGGCCGCGGACCCCGACGACGGGGTCCGCGCGCACGCCCGCGACGTGCTCGGCTACGCGCGCACGAGCCCCGCGTACCGCGACGTGATCGGGGATCCCGAGGTCGACGTCGTCTCCATCTGCGCGCCCAACGCGCTCCACCGGGAGGTCGCGCTCGCCGCGGCGGAGGCGGGCAAGCCCTTCTGGATCGAGAAGCCCATGGGCCGCTCGGCCGCGGAGTCGCGCGACATCGCGCGCGCGGCCGCCGACGCCGGGCTCGTCACCGCCGTGGGCTTCAACTACCGGCACGCGCCCGCCGTGTCCCGGGCCCGTGAGCTCGTCCGCGGCGGCGCGATCGGGCGGGTCACGAACGTGCGCGTGCGGCTCCTCGCGGACTACTCCGCGGATCCGCTCGGCGCGCTCACCTGGCGCTTCCGGCGCGACCGGGCCGGATCGGGGGTCCTGGGAGACCTGCTCTCGCACGGCGCCGACCTGGCGCAGCTCGTGGCCGGGCGGATCGCGTCGGTCACGGGCCTCACCGAGACGGTGATCCGCGAGCGGCCGCTCCCCACCTCGGCAGCGGCCGGGCACTTCTCCACGGGCTCGGCCGACCAGCCGCGCGGACGGGTCGAGAACGAGGACATCGCGGCGGTGATCGGCCGGTTCGCGTCCGGCGCGGTCGTCACGCTCGAGGCCAGCCGCGTCGCCGTGGGACCGCGCGCCGAGTACGCCCTCGAGGTCCACGGCACCACGGGCTCGCTCCGCTGGGACTTCGCGCGCCTCAACGAGCTGCAGCTCGCGGACGACCCCAGCGGCTACCGCACCGTGATGGCCGGACCCGGCTTCGGCGACTTCGCGCGCTTCCAGCCGGGCGCCGGCACGGGCATGGGCTTCGACGACCTGAAGACCATCGAGGCGCAGCTGTTCCTCCGCTCGGTGCTCGAGGGGCGGCAGCTCGCGCCGTCGGCGGCCGACGCCTGGGCGGCCGCGGAGATCGTCGACGCGGTCGAGCGCAGCGACGCGAGCGGATCCTGGGAGGCCGTCGCCGAGGTCGAGGGGGCCACGACCTACGACGCGTGACGCGGTGCCCGCCGCGCGCTGCCGGCCGCGCCCGGGTCAGGCCGCGCCCGGTCAGAGCGCGCCGGGATCAGAGCGCGACCGGCACCGCCACCCGCTCGACGGCCGAGCGCTGCGCGGCGTCGGCGAGCACGAGCGCCGCGCGGCCGTCCTCGAACGTGGGGCTGTCGGACTCCTCGCCGCGGGCCAGGCGGATGAAGGCGCGCAGCTCCGCGACGTACGCGGCGGCGTAGCGCTCGAGGAAGAAGTCCTGGTAGGGCGGCTTGCCTTCGACGCTCGTCGCGGTCGAGACGCTGACGAGGCTCGTGAGCGCGTTCGCGACCTGGAGGGATCCGCGCGAGCCGAACGCCTCGATCCGCTGGTCGTAGCCGACCGCGCTGTGCCGCGAGTTCGTGATGACCACGAGCGCGCCGGTGGAGGCCCGGAGCGTCACGACGGCCGTGTCGAAGTCGCCGTGCTCGCGGGCGCCGGGGTCGAAGGTCGTGGATCCCGTCGCCTGCACCTCGACGATGTCCGGCAGGAAGAAGCGCGCCATGTCGAGGTCGTGGATGGTCATGTCGCGGAAGATCCCGCCCGAGACGCCCACGTACGCGGCGGGCGGCGCGGACGGGTCGCGGCTCACGATCGAGAGCTGCTCCAGCTCGCCGACCTCGCCGGCCGCCACGCGGGCGCGCGCCTCCGCGAAGGCCGGGTCGAACCGCCGGTTGAAGCCGAGCGCGACGGGCACGCCGGCGGAGCGCACGCGGGGGAGGAGCGCGTCGACCCGGGCGATGTCGAGGTCGATGGGCTTCTCGCAGAGCACGGGCAGGCCGTGGTCGATCGCCGCGGCGATGAGGTCGACGTGCGTGGGCGTGGGCGACGCGATGAGCACGGCGTCGACGCCGCCGGACGCCATCATCTCGGCCGCGTCCGCGGTGACCCGGCCGCCGAGGCGCGCGGAGAGCGCGTGGGCGCCGTCGACGAAGGGGTCGCAGATCCAGGAGAGCTCGGCATCCGGGTCCGCGGCGATGTTCGCGGCGTGGACCTGGCCGATGCGGCCGGTGCCGATCAGGCCGAAGCGCAGGGGGGTCGTGGTCATGGCGGCGTCCTCGTGTCTCGTGGTGGTCGTGCGCGCGGGGGCGCGGGGCGGATCGGGCGGGCGGCTCAGGCCCAGGTGCGGAGCGCCTCGCGGTTGACCCGCTGGTCCTCCGTGCGCTCGGCCCGGAAGCGGCGGATGTCGGCGTCGGGGGCGTTGAGCACGTCCTGCTCCACGACGATCCAGCCGTCGTAGCCCTGCGCCTCGATCGCGGTCATGACGCTCGCGAGGTCGACGTCGCCGCGGCCGAACGCCGCGAACGCGCCCGAGGACCAGACCTCGCGCATGCCGCCGCCGGCCGCGAGCACGCGCCGGAGCTCGGTGCCGTCGACGTCCTTGAGGTGCAGGTGGGTGATCCGCGACCCCCAGCGCGCGACGGCCGCGACCGGGTCGCCGCCCGCGATGACGAGGTGGCCGGTGTCGAGCGTGAGGCCCACGTCGACCGCGTCGAGGAAGCGGTCGACCTCGGCGGGCGACTCCACGAACGTGCCGGCGTGGTGGTGGAAGGTCGGCTCGAAGCCCGCGGCGCGCGTGATCCCGGCGGCGCGCGCGGTGTTGCGGACGAGCCGCGACCAGGCCGCGTCGTCGAGCGGGTCGGCCTCGGCGCCACGGCCCGGGGCGGCGGCGCGCACCGCGGATCCGGCGTCGGCGAGCGTGGGCAGCGGCAGGCGCGCCGGTCCCGCCTCGGACGCCTCCTGGAAGACGCGGAGCGAGGCGTGCAGCTCCGGGAGGGACGCCTCGAACGCGTCGTCGTCGGAGAGGGGGAGCTGGATCCAGCCGCCCGCGAGCTCGAGGCCGGCGCCCGCGAGCCGGTCGCGGAGCTCGCGTCCGCGGCCGAGGTAGCCGACGGGGCCGAGGTCGATGCCCGAGTACCCGGTCTCCGCGAGCGCCTCCACCATGTCGTCGGGCGTCACGACCTCGGCGCCCTCGGGCGTCAGCTCGAACACTCCGAAGCTCACGGGCGCGCCGGCGACGGTCGCCCTCACTCCGCGGATCCCGCGGGTCGGGTCGGGGAGGTCGGGGAGGCCGCGGGTGCGGCGGGGGTGGTGCGGGTCTGGACCATGCGTCGTCGCACTGCTCCTCGGGCCGTCGAGCGCGGATGTTTGTCCTGACGATAGTACGTGGTGCGGCGGCTCCGCCATCGTCCGATCCGCACCGCGCGCGTGCCCCGCGGCTGGCGTCCGGGCGCCCTGCGTGACGGGCGCATGACGACCGGGTGACGATCCGGTCGCGGCCTCCCGCCCGGCCCGCGGCCCGCCTACGCTCGCAGGAGGATCCCCCATGTGGGGGAACCGCGACGCCGAGGGGGACGACGCCATGACCTGCACCGACACCGCACCCGCATCCGGATCCCGGGAGCGCCGATCGGGGCCGGCCCGCCGCATCGCCCGCCCGCTCGCCGTCGCGACGGCGCTGGCGCTCGGCCTCTCCGCGCTCGTCGCGGCGCCGGCCCAGGCCGCGACCGTCTCCATCGCCGACGTGCAGGGCACCGGCAGCGCGACCCCGTTCGCGGGGAAGGCCGTCACCGTCGAGGGCGTCGTGACGGCCGACTACCGCGGGGCGAGCGGCTACGCGGGGCTCGTGATCCAGACCCGCGGCTCCGGCGGGCCCGCCGACGCGACGCCCGGCGCCTCCGACGGGATCTTCGTCTACCTCGCGAGCGCGGACCCGTCCGTCGCGATCGGCGACCTCGTGCGCGTCACGGGCACCGCGTCCGAGCGCCAGGGCCAGACGCAGATCGCCGCGACCGCCACCGACCTCGTCGAGGCCGCCGTCGGCGTCCCGGCCGCGACCGCCCTGCCGGACACGCTCCGCGGCGCCGACCGCGAGTCGCTCGAGAGCATGCTCGTGACGCCCACGGGCGACTACCGCGTCGGATCCGCGCACCAGCTCGACACCTACGGCACCCTCTGGCTGAGCGCCGGCGCCGACCTGCCCGTCAAGGCCACCGATGTCGTGCGCCCGGGCGCCGAGGCCGACCGGATCGCCGCCGACAACCGCGCGCGCCGGCTCCTCCTCGACGACGGCTACAACATCCAGCTCACGAACGCGGCCTACCCCGCGGGCGCGACGCAGCCGTACTACTCGGCCGACCGCGTCGTGCGGAACGGCGACGTCCCGGTCTTCCCGGCGACGCCCTACGTGCTCGCCTACGGCTTCGACGACTGGCGCCTCCAGCCCACGACGCCCCTCACCTCGCTCGACGCGGCCGGCCGCGTGCCGACCTTCACGAGCGCGGACCCGCGGCCCGCGTCCTCGCCCGAGGTGGGCGGCGACGTCCGCATCGCCGGGTTCAACGTCCTCAACTACTTCACGACGCTCGGCCAGCGCGGCGCCGCGACCGCGGAGGAGTTCCAGCGGCAGCGCGCCAAGATCGTCACGGCCATCACCGCCCTCGACGCGCAGGTCGTGACCCTGATGGAGATCGAGAACAGCACCCGCTTCGGCGAGCCGGCCGACACCGCCACGGCCGACCTCGTGCGCGGCCTCAACGACGCGGTCGGGAAGCCGGTGTGGGACTACGTGCGCACGCCCGCCGCGCTGCAGTCGACGCCGACCGACGAGATCCAGAACGCGATCATCTACCGCACGGACGCCGTGACGCCCGTGGGCGCGGCCGCCACGCAGATCGACGAGACCGTGTGGGGCAACGCCCGCGAGCCGATCGCGCAGTCGTTCCGCGGCGGCGACCAGACCTTCACGGTGGTCGCGAACCACCTCAAGTCGAAGTCGGGCTCGGGCACGCAGCCGGCCGACGGCCAGGGCTTCTTCAACGCCGACCGGGTCGCGCAGGCGAAGGCCGTCGCGCGCTTCGCCGCCGAGCTGCAGGCGTCCAGCGGATCCGACCTCCTCTACCTCCTCGGCGACTTCAACGCCTACTCGGAGGAGGACCCGATCCAGGTCCTCCGCGACGCGGGCTTCGTCGACCTGGTGCCCGCGAAGGCCCCCGGGGAGCGCACGTACTCGTTCGACGGCGAGGTCGGATCCCTCGACCACGTGCTCGCGACGCGCACCGGCGCCGACCGCGTCACGGGAGTGGGCGTCTGGGACGTGAACGCGCCCGAGTGGGCCGCGCGCGAGTACGGCGGCGCCGCCACCGACGGATCCAGCGCCTTCCGCTCGAGCGACCACGACCCCGTGAAGGTCGGCCTCGACACCGTGCGCGACGCGTCGACCCTGGTCGGGTACGCCGACCGCCTCCTCGCCCGGAGCGGGCAGCCGGTGCGGTACTCCGTGGCGCTCGCCGCGGGCGCGACCGCGCCGACCGGCCGCGTGCAGGTCCTCGACCGGGGCCGCGCCATCGCCTCCGTCGACCTGACCGCCGCCGACGCGGGACGCGCCACCGTGACCCTGCCGCGCCTGTCCCGCGGCATCCACCTGCTCACCGCGTCGTACGCCGGCGACTCCGCGGCGAAGGGCGCCAGCACGGTCTGGCCGTCGATCGTCCTCGTCTGGTAGACCGTCGGCCGGGCGGGACCCGCGTGGAATGCGCGCGGGTCCCGCCCGGTTGGACCCCCTGACCGCACGAGCGACACGAGAAGAGGACGCACCATGGCCACCACCGAGCTCACCGCAGAGAACTTCGAGAGCATCGTCGACTCCAACGGCATCGTCGTCGTCGACTTCTGGGCCGACTGGTGCGGCCCCTGCAAGCAGTTCGCCCCCGTCTTCGACAAGTCGAGCGAGAAGCACGCCGACATCGTCCACGGCAAGGTCGACACCGAGGCGCAGCAGTTCCTCGCGCAGCAGGCGAACATCTCCGCCATCCCCACGCTCATGATCTTCAAGGACCAGACCCTCATCTTCAGCCAGGCCGGCGCGCTGCCCGCCCCCGCGCTCGAGTCCCTCATCGAGGAGGTGCGCGCCGTCGACGTGGCCGCCCTCAAGGAGCAGGCCGCCGCCGAGGCCGCGCAGGCGACGCCCGGCGCGAGCGCGGACCCGACCGCCATCTGATCCCGCCCGATCCGCTCCGACGGCCCCTCCCCACCCGGGAGGGGCCGTCGTCGTCCCGAGCCCCCGCACCGCCCCCGTCCGCACCGGGGGCCCCGGATACGATTGCCCCGATGACCTCCACCCCTCCCGCTCCTGCCGACGCCGCGCCGTCGTCCCCCGCGCTGGCCCCCGCCCTCGAGCGCCTCGGCACGGTCTTCGGGTACGACGCGTTCCGCGGCGACCAGCAGGAGATCGTCGAGCACGTCATCGGCGGCGGCGACGCCCTGGTGCTCATGCCCACGGGCGGCGGCAAGTCGCTCTGCTACCAGATCCCGAGCCTCGTGCGGGCGGGCACGGGCGTCGTCATCTCGCCGCTCATCGCGCTCATGCAGGACCAGGTCGACGCGCTCCGGGCGGTCGGCGTCAAGGCCGCGTTCCTCAACTCCACGCAGGACCTCGAGACCAGCCGCGAGGTCGAGCGCGCGCTCCTCGCGGGCGACCTCGACCTGCTCTACCTCGCGCCCGAGCGCCTCATCCTCGACCGGATGGGGCGCCTGCTCGACGAGGCGCCCATCGCCCTCTTCGCCATCGATGAGGCGCACTGCGTCTCCCAATGGGGCCACGACTTCCGCAAGGACTACCTCGCGCTCTCCATGCTCCAGGAGCGCTGGCCCGACGTGCCGCGCATCGCGCTCACCGCGACGGCCAACGAGGCCACGCACGCCGACATCACTGCGCGCCTGGGCCTCCAGGACGCGCGCCACTTCGTCTCCTCGTTCGACCGGCCGAACATCCGCTACCGCATCGTGCCCAAGGCGGAACCGCGCAAGCAGCTGGTCGACCTCATCCGGAACGAGCACGCGGGCGACGCGGGCATCGTCTACTGCCTGTCGCGGAAGACCGTGGAGCAGACCGCGGAGGCGCTGAACAAGCAGGGCATCACGGCGCTGCCGTACCACGCGGGCCTCGACGCGGCCGTCCGCCAGCGCAACCAGGCGCGCTTCCTCCGCGAGGACGGCATCGTCATGTGCGCCACCATCGCGTTCGGCATGGGCATCGACAAGCCCGACGTGCGCTTCGTCGCCCACATCGACCTGCCGAAGTCCATCGAGGGCTACTACCAGGAGACCGGGCGCGCGGGCCGCGACGGGCTGCCGTCCACCGCGTGGCTCGCCTACGGCCTGCAGGACGTGGTGCAGCAGCGCCGCATGATCGACCAGTCCGAGGGCGACGCGCAGCACCGCCGGCGGCTCTCCCAGCACCTCGACGCGATGCTCGCCCTCTGCGAGACCGTCGGCTGCCGCCGCGTGCAGCTCCTCCGCTACTTCGGCGAGGAGACGGGTCCGTGCGGCAACTGCGACACGTGCCTCGAGCCCGTCGAGACGTGGGACGCCACGGTGCCGTCGCAGAAGCTGCTGTCCACCATCGTGCGGCTGCAGCGCGAGCGGAACCAGCGCTTCGGGGCCGCGCACCTCATCGACATCCTGCTCGGCAACGAGACCGACCGCGTGCGCCAGCAGGGCCACGACCAGCTCACCACGTTCGGCATCGGCGGCGAGCTCACCGACGTGCAGTGGCGCGGCGTCGTCCGCCAGCTGCTCGCCCAGGGCCTCCTCGGCGTGAGCGACGACGGCTACGGCACCCTCGTCATCACGGCGGGCAGCGGCGACGTGCTCACGGGCGCCCGGAAGGTGCCCATGCGGCAGGAGCCCGAGCGCATCGTGCGCGGCCGCGGCACCCGCACCACCCGGGCCAAGGGCGGCCAGGTGGTCGACCTGCCGGAGGAGGCGCAGGGGCTCTTCGAGGCCCTCCGCGCCTGGCGCTCGGAGCAGGCGAAGGAGCAGGGCGTGCCCGCGTACGTGGTGTTCGCCGACGTCACCCTGCGCGAGGTCGCCACGGTGCGCCCGCAGGACCTCGGGCAGCTCGCCGGCATCACGGGCGTGGGCCAGAAGAAGCTCGACACCTACGGCGAGGGGCTCCTCGCGGTGGTGCGTGCGGAGGGCACCGCGGCCGACTGAGCCGCGGGATCGGCCGCCCGCGGGTCGCCTCGCCGACGGTGACGCACCGCCCCCGATCCGCATGAGGCCGGGGATCGGGCCGCGCGGCCGGGGAGGCGCCCGGGGGAGAGTGACCCGGTCCCGAGCCTCGAGGGCTGCGGGACCGAGCCGCGCACACGACCGACTTTTACCCGAAGACCGGTCCGGCGCTGGCGGGACAGCTCACCCGAAGAGCTGTCGCCGTTGCCCACGATCGTACTGGTCCGTCCGCGGGGCCCGGCGCGGGTTGTGGGGAGTCGACGATGGCGCTAGCGGAGCGTGCAAGCGCCGGCCGGCGCTCGGTCGCGCTCGTGTAAACAGCGTGTAACAGGAGGCCGCAGACGCTTCATCCCCATTGCCAACACCTGCTGGCGTATTTGTAATATGTCACCTACCACCGGCTGCCCGAGGCCGGGCGAGGGAGCGAGATGGCAGTGACAGGAGCTCGAGCGCACGCGACCGGCGACATCGCCGGCCGTCCCGCGGTGGATCCCACCACGGGCCGCCGCCGCCCGCTCGGATCCTCCGCCGTCACCCTCGAGGCCGGCCTCCTCGCCAGCTGGCAGGAGCGCAACCGCACGCGCACCATCCCGCACGCCATCGCGTCCATGACCGCGGCCGGCAACCTCGACGACCTCCGCGCCGCGGTCGACGGCCCGGGGGAGCGGCCCGTCCCGCGGTACCCGTTCCTCGACACCGACGTCTACAAGACCCTCGAGGGCATCGCCTACGAGGTGGGCCGCGGCACGGCGGACGCCGCGTCCCGCGCCTTCCTCGCCGAGGCGGTCGACGTGCTCGAGCGCGTGCAGGCGGACGACGGGTACGTCGGCTCCTTCGTGCAGCGTCCCGAATCCGACCGCGAGCCCTGGACCGACCTGGCCTGGGGCCACGAGCTCTACAACCTCGGGCACCTCATCCAGGCCGCCGTCGCCGACTCCCGCCAGGGCGGCGACGGCCGGCTCCTCGCCGTCGCCCGCCGGTTCGCCGACGCCGCGGTCCGCGAGTTCGGCGACGGCGGCCGCGCCGAGGTGTGCGGGCATCCCGAGGTCGAGATGGCGCTCGTCGAGCTGTACCGCGAGACGGGGGAGTGCACGTACCTCGACCTCGCGTCCGCCTTCGTGGACCGCCGCGGGCACGGCACGGTCGCCACCCGGATCTTCCCGGCCGAGTACTTCCAGGACGCGCACCCGTTCCGCGAGATGCCGGCCGTCACGGGCCACGCCGTGCGGATGGCCTACCTCGCGGCCGGCGCCACCGACGTGGCGACGGAGACGGGCGACGCGGAGCTGCTCGCCGCGTCCGTCCGCCTCTTCGACGACGCGGTGCGCACGCGCCTCTACGTGACCGGCGGCCTCGGCAGCCGCCACTCGGACGAGGCCATCGGCGACGCCTACGAGCTGCCGAGCGAGCGCTCCTACAGCGAGACGTGCGCCGCGATCGCCGTGATGCAGTGGGCCTGGCGCCTCTTCCTCGCGACGGGCGAGCCGCGCTTCCTCGACGCGCACGAGACCGTGCTGCTCAACGCCTACGCGGTCGGCCTCTCCGCCGACGGCACGGCCTTCTTCTACGACAACCCGCTCCAGCGCCGCCCCGACCACCACGCGCAGTCCGGCGCCGAGACCGAGGGCGAGCTGATGCGCCGCCCGTGGTTCACCTGCCCGTGCTGCCCGCCGAACATCGTGCGCTGGATGAGCGAGCTGCAGGACCACGTGGCGGTGCGCGACGGGGACGACCTCGTGATCGCGCATCCCACGGCGTGCGTCATCCGCACCGACGCGGTCGACGTCCGCGTGACGACCGCGTACCCGTGGGACGGCGCCGTGCGCGTCGAGGTGCTGCGCGCATCCGGCGCCGAGAGCGGCATCGTGATCCGCCGCCCGGGCTGGTGCCGGTCCGCGACCGCGGTCGTGCAGGGCGCCGACGGGTCCACCGCCGAGGTCGACGCGGAGGCCGACGACCGGTGGATCCGCGCCACCCGCGCCTGGGCCGTCGGCGACGCGATCGTGGTCGAGCTCGACATGCCGGTGCGCGCCCTCGGATCCCACCCGCACCTCGACGCCACGCGCGGGAGCCTCGCGGTCGCCCGCGGACCCGTGGTCTACGCCGTCGAGCAGGAGGACGCGGGCGCGCCCGTCGACGACCTGCTCCTCGACCCGCGCGACCTGGCGGGGGCGCGGA
Source organism: Clavibacter michiganensis subsp. tessellarius (assembly GCF_021922985.1). Lineage (NCBI taxonomy): Bacteria > Bacillati > Actinomycetota > Actinomycetes > Micrococcales > Microbacteriaceae > Clavibacter > Clavibacter tessellarius. The sequence goes on from NZ_CP040788.1 coordinate 3,189,676, forward strand.
CCGTTCCACTGCCGATCGCCGCGCCGTGGGGTCCTGTCGCCGACACCCCTGCCGCCGACGCGGCTGCCGCCGACGCGGCTGCCGCCGACGCGGCTGCCGCCGACGCGGCTGCCGCCGATCCCGCCGCGCCCGGCCTCGCGCTCGCCGTGCGCCTCCGACGTTCCGCCCCCGCCCCGGACGAGCTCTACCCCGAGGTCGTCCCCGGCACCCCCGCCCCCGCCGCATCGGCCGACCCCGTCGACGCGGTCCTCGTGCCCTACGCCCTCTGGGGCAACCGGGCGCCGGGGGCCATGCGGGTCTGGATCCGCGCGGCCGACCCCGGCTGACCCGCCTCCCGCGCGCCGCCCGGATCCACCCGACCCGGGACGGTCACGCGCACCCCCTCCCTCCCATCGCACGACCCCGTCCGTCACTCCCCACCCGGCGCGCTCCGGCCGCCATCCACGAAACGAGAGTCCGATGAACAGACGAATCACCGCCGTCGGGCTGGCCGTCGCCGCCAGCCTCGCCCTCAGCTCCTGCGCCGGCGCCGGCGGCAAGGCCGCCGCCGACATCACCGGCCCCGCCGACACCGGCGGCACCATGCACGTCCTGCAGGTCTCGGACTTCCCGCACCTGGATCCCGCGATGGGCTACGAGACCGACCTCGCGGACGTCTACCGGCTCATCTACCGCACGCTCACCACGACCACCGGCAAGGACGGCGCGACCATCGCGCCCGACCTCGCGACCGACACCGGCACCCCCAACGACGACGACACCGTCTGGACCTTCACGCTCAAGGACGGCCTGAAGTTCGAGGACGGCTCCCCGATCACGAGCCAGTCCATGAAGTTCGGCGTGGAGCGGTCGTTCGACAAGGCGCTGGCCATCGGCTCGCCCTACGCCCGCATGTACCTCCAGGGCGGCGACAGCTACGAGGGCCCGTACGTCTCGGGCGACCTGCCCTCCATCGAGACCCCCGACGAGAAGACGATCGTCTTCCACCTGAACCGCTCCGTGCCGGAGTTCGCGAGCGTCACCGCGCAGAGCACGTTCGTGCCGTTCCCGGTGGACAAGGACCGCGTCACCGTCACGAGCGTGGACCAGCAGCCCATCTCCTCCGGCCCGTACAAGGTGAGCAGCCGGACGCCCGGCCAGTCCCTCACGCTCGTGCGCAACCCCGAGTGGGACGCGTCCACCGACGAGGTCAGGACCGCCAAGCCGGACGAGTGGGACTTCACGATGGGGCTCGACCAGGCCACCATCGACGAGCGCATGATCGCCGGACAGGGCGACGACGCGAACGCCATCGCCTACGGGATCACCGCGGCGTCGGTCTCCCGCATCCAGACGCCGCAGATCAAGGCGCGCACCGTCTCGGGCGACAGCGGCTGCACCACGTACCTCGCGCTCAACACGACGAAGCCGCACCTCGGCGACGTGCGCGTGCGCCAGGCCATCGCCTACGCCGTGGACAAGAAGTCGCTCGCCGACGTGGCCGGCGGCCCCATGATCGCGGAGCCCGCGTCGACGATCCTCACCCGCAGCGTGCCGGGTCACAAGGACTTCGACCTCTACCCCAGCACCGACAGCTCGGGCGACGTCGACAAGGCGAAGGCGCTCCTCGCCGAGGCGGGCCTCGCGGACGGCTTCTCGATCACGCTCGACGTGGCCAGCGTGCCCACCTCGCAGAAGGCGGCGGAGGCGCTCCAGCAGTCCCTCGCCCGTGTCGGCATCACCGTCGCGATCAACCTCCTCGACACGGCGACCTACAACGAGACCATCGCCACCACCTCGCAGCAGCACGACGCGGCCGAGGCCGGCTGGTGCCCCGACTGGAACTCCGCCAGCACGGTGCTCCCCATCCTCTTCGACGGACGCCAGATCCCCGAGAAGGGCAACAGCAACCTGTCGCAGATCAACGATCCCGCGATCAACGCGAAGATCGACGAGGTCTCGGCCATGACCGACCTCCAGGCCGCGGACGCCGCGTGGGGCGACCTCGACGAGCAGGTGCAGCAGCTGGCACCCGTGGTGCCGCTCCTCTACGGCCAGGCCGTCCTCGTGCTGGGGCAGAACGTGCGGAACGCGTACTCGAGCCCCATCTACAACGGAGGCCCGGACTTCGCCACCATCGGCCTCCACACGGGGAAGTAGGCGGTGACCGCCACCCTGCAGGGCGCCTCGGCGCCCGACTCGGCCCCCGCCTACCCGACGGGACGGCCGCCCGCCGTCACGCCGGCCAAGCGCGTGGTCGCGGCCCTCCGGTCGAAGCCCTCCGTCGTCGCCAGCGTCGTGTTCGTGGTGCTGGTCACGGTGCTCGCGGTGTTCGCGCCGCTCCTATCCGGGATCACCGGCTGGGGCCCGACGACCTTCGACGCCGACGCCGTCGACCCGGCCCTCGGCGGCCTCCCCATCGGCCCGTTCGGCGGCGTGAGCGCCTCGCACTGGTTCGGCGTCGAGCCGCAGAACGGGCGCGACATCTTCGCCCGCATCGCGTACGGCGCCCGGGTGTCCCTGCTCATCGCGGTCTCCGCCACGGTCGTCACCACGACGATCGGCGTGATCGCGGGCATGGTCGCCGGCTACTTCGGCGGGATCGTCGACCAGGTCGTGTCCCGGGTCATGGACCTCCTCATGGCCTTCCCGGCGCTGATCTTCATGATCGCCATCCTCTCGGCGCTGCCCGCGGGCAACCGGCCGGCGCTGCTCGTCCTCACGCTCAGCATCTTCGGCTGGCCGTACACGGCGCGACTCGTGCGCGGCCAGACCATGACGATCCGCACGCGCGAGTTCGTGGAGGCGGCCCGGGCGTCCGGCGCCTCCTCGATGGGCGTGATCTTCCGGGAGGTGCTGCCGAACCTGCGCGGCACCATCATCGTGCTGGCCACGCTCTCGGTGCCGGGCTACATCGGCACCGAGGCGGGCCTCTCCTTCCTCGGCGTCGGCGTGCTGCCCCCGACGCCGTCGTGGGGCCAGATGATCGCCGACTCGGTGAACTGGTACACGGTCGACCCGGCGTACTTCATCGTGCCGGGCTCGTTCCTCTTCCTCACGGTGCTGGCGTTCACGGTCTTCGGCGACCACCTCCGCACCGCGCTCGAGCAGGGGGAGGCGGCATGATCGGCTACCTCGTCCGCCGCGCCGGAGCGGCCCTGGTGGTGCTCGCGCTCATCAGCCTGTTCACCTACATGATCTTCTTCCTGCTCCAGCCGGACCCCGCCGTCACCATCTGCGGCAAGACCTGCACGCCGGACAAGATCGACTCCATCCGCCAGCTCCTCGGCCTCGACCGGCCGTTCTGGGCGCAGTACGGCGACTTCATCGCGGGCGTCTTCACTGGGCGCACCTACGGCGACGGCCCCACGGCGATCCAGTGCTCCGCGCCCTGCCTGGGCTTCAGCTTCCAGACGCAGCAGTCCGTGCTCGACCTGATGCTGTCCCGCCTCCCCGTGAGCATCACGATCGCGGTCGGCGCGGCGGTCCTCTGGATCGTGTTCGGCGTCGCCGGCGGCCTCGTCAGCGCCATCCGGCAGGGCAGCGTGTGGGACCGGACCGCGATGGGGGCGGCGCTCACCGGGATCAGCGTGCCGATCACCTTCGCGGCGCTGCTCCTGCAGTACGTGCTCGTCGTGCAGCTGCAGGTGCTGCCGTTCCCGCAGTCCGTCGCGTTCTCCGACGACCCCGTCATGTGGTTCGACTCGTACCTCATGCCGTGGATGGTGCTCGCGCTCGGCTACGCGGCGATCTACGCGCGCATCGTCCGGGCCAACGTGATCGACACCCTGCAGGAGGACTACCTGCGGACCGCGCGCGCCAAGGGCCTGTCGGCGGCGCTCGTGATCCGCCGCCACGCCCTCCGGCCGTCGCTCACGCCCGTCGTGACGCTGTTCGGCATGGACTTCGCCGGGCTGCTCGGCGGGGCCGTGATCGCCGAGAAGATCTTCGGCCTCAACGGCGTCGGCAAGCTCGCCGCCGACTCCATCGCCAAGAACGACCAGCCCGTCATCATGGGCGTCACGCTCCTCGCCGCGGCCTTCGTGGTCGTCGGGAACGTGGTCGTCGACGTGCTGTACACCGTGCTCGACCCCCGAGTGAGGATCACCGCGTGACCGCCACCGCACCGCACCAGCCGCCCGCCCGGGCCGTCCCCGGGACGCCGCTCCTCGAGGTCCGGGACCTCACGATCGCGTTCCCCACCTCGCGGGGGCCGGTGGAGGTCGTGAAGGACCTCTCCTTCCGGGTGGAGCCGGACAGCACCCTCGGCATCGTGGGGGAGTCGGGATCGGGCAAGTCGATGACCTCGCTCGCCGTGATGGGCCTCGTGCCCCGCGGCGGCACGGTGACCGGCAGCATCAAGCTCGCGGGCGAGGAGCTCGTGGGCCGGCCCGACGCCGAGCTCCGCCGCTTCCGCGGCGACCGCATGGCGATGGTCTTCCAGGACCCGCTGTCGTCGCTGAACCCCTATTACACGGTGGGGCTCCAGATCGAGGAGGCCTACCGGGCGCACCGCGGCGGATCCCGCCGGGCCGTGCGGCAGGTGGTGGTGGAGGCGCTCGAGCGCGTCCGGATCCGCGAGGCCGGCACCCGCGTCGACCACTACCCGCACCAGTTCTCGGGCGGCATGCGGCAGCGCATCATGATCGCGATGGCGCTCTGCCTCGAGCCCGAGCTGCTCATCGCGGACGAGCCGACCACCGCGCTCGACGTGACGGTGCAGGCGCAGATCCTCGACCTGCTGCGCGAGATCCGGCGCGACACGGGGATGGGCATGCTCGTCATCACCCACGACCTCGCCGTGGTCTCCTCCCTCGCCGACGAGGTGCTCGTCATGCAGGGCGGACACCGCGTCGAGAGCGGCACCACGGAGCGCGTGTTCACCGCGCCCGAGGACCCGTACACGCACGCGCTGCTCGAGGCGATCCCCCGCATCGACGCCGCCTACGACCGACCGACGACGGGATCCGCCTCATGAGCACCCCCTCCACCGCGCCCGAGCCGTTCCTCTCGGCCCGCGGCCTCACCAAGGAGTACACGACGCGCGGCGGCCCCGGCCTCCGCCCGCCGGTGCGCCGGTTCCTCGCCGTCGACCACGTGGACCTCGACGTGCCGACCGGGCAGACCCTCTCGATCGTGGGCGAGTCCGGATCCGGCAAGTCGACGACGGCGCGCATGGTCGCGCACCTGCTCCAGCCGACGTACGGCTCGTTCTCGCTGAGGGGCGAGGACATGACGCGGGCGTCCGGCGCGCGCCTCCGCGAGTTCCGGCGGCAGGTGCAGGTGGTGTTCCAGGATCCGGCGTCGTCGCTCAACCCGCGGCACACGGTGGAGCAGATCATCAGCGCGCCGCTGCGGTACCAGGGGATCCGGACGCCGGGCGGGCACGGGCAGCTCGTGCGCGACCTGCTCGACCGGGTGGGCCTGAACCCCGACCACGCGCAGCGCTACCCCGCGCAGTTCTCCGGCGGCCAGTGCCAGCGCATCGGCATCGCGCGGGCGCTCGCCGTGCAGCCGGGCCTCATCGTGTGCGACGAGGCGGTGTCCGCGCTCGACGTGACGGTGCAGGCGCGCGTCATCGCGCTGCTCCGCGACCTCCAGCGCGAGCGCGGCCTCAGCTACGTCTTCATCGCGCACGACCTCGCCGTCGTGCGGCAGCTCTCCGACCGCGTCGCCGTGATGAGCGCCGGGAAGGTCGTGGAGGAGGGCACGCGCGACGACGTGTTCGAGCGGCCGCAGCACCCGTACACGCGGTCGCTGCTCGACGCGGTGCCGCGCATCGACCCCGAGTGGGACCGGAAGCGGCTCGCCTCGCGGCGCGCGGCCGGGCTCGACACGACCGCCATCGAGACGGCGGGCGGGTCGGCCGCGTGATCGTCGGATCCGCGACCGTCCCCGGCGTGCACGTCACCGACCACGAGATCGAGGTGCCGCTCGACTGGGCGGCGGCCCGCGCGGGGGAGCCGACCCCGACGATCACCGTGTTCGCGCGCGAGCTCGTCGCGCCCGAGCGCCGGGCGGACGACCTGCCCGCGCTCCTCTACCTCCAGGGCGGGCCGGGCGGGAAGTCGCCGCGCGTGCTCGACGACGGCGGCTGGATCGGCCACGCCCTCCGCACGCATCGCGTCGTGCTGCTCGACCAGCGCGGCACCGGGCGGAGCACGCCCGTCACGGCCCGCACCATGCTGCGGTTCGGCGACGACCACGCATCCGCCGCCCGGTACCTCGCACTGTTCCGGGCCGACGCGATCGTGCAGGACGCGGAGGCGCTCCGGCAGCACCTCGAGGGCGGCCGCCGCTGGTCGACGCTCGGCCAGAGCTACGGCGGGTTCCTCACGCTCACGTACCTGTCGCACGCGCCCGAGGCGCTGTCGGCCTGCTACGTGACGGGCGGGCTCGCCTCGCTCGACCCCTCCGCGGAGGAGGTGTACCGGCGCACCTACCCGCGCACGGCCGCCAAGAACGCGGGCTACCACGCGCGCTACCCGGGCGACGTGGCGATCCTGTCCCGCCTCGCCGACCGCCTCGCCGCCGGCGACGTGACGCTGCCCGACGGCGACGCGCTCACGGTCCGGCGCCTGCAGACGATCGGCATCGACCTCGGCATGGGGCCCGGGCGGGAGCGGATCCACGCCCTCCTCGACGAGGCCATCGACGACCGCGGCGAGCCCACCGACGTGCTGCTCGCGGAGGTGCTCCGCCTCACCTCGTACGCGGCGAACCCGCTGTTCGCAGGCTTGCAGGAGAGCATCTACGCCTCCGGCACCCGGCCCGCGACGGCGTGGGCGGCCGAGCGGGAGCGCGACCGGCACCCGGCATTCGCGCCCGGCGCCCGGCCCCTGCTGCTCACCGGCGAGATGATGTACCCCTGGATGTTCGAGGAGATCCGGCTGCTGCGCCCGTTCCGCCCGGCGGTCGAGCTGCTCGCCCGGCGCGACGACTGGCCGGAGCTCTACGACCCCGCGCGGCTCGCCGCCAACGAGGTGCCGCTGGCCGCCGCGATCTACCACGACGACATGTACGTGGACGCGGGCCTGCAGCAGGAGACGGTCGCGCGCGTGGGCAACGCCCGCGCCTGGATCACGAACGAGCACGAGCACGACGGCCTCGGCGCGCCCGGCGTGCTGGGACGGCTGATGGACACGATCGCCCGCGATGGAGGAGGGATCCCCCGATGACCGACACGACCCACGAGACCGCCCCGGGCGTCACCGCCGAGGAGCGCCGCCCGCCGCGGCTCGCCCAGGTGCCCGCGTTCCGCGACCTGATGGCGGGCGGCTGGATCGCCCCCGACCGCACGCCGTCGACCGTGCCCGGCGCCGTCGAGGCGTCCGCCGCGCACCGCGACCGCCTCAGCGCGGCGATGCCCGGCGTGACGCTGGCCGTCGTCAGCGGCTACGCGCCCACGCGCAACGACGACTGCCGCTACGCCTTCCGCGCGGACAGCGACTTCGTGTGGCTCACGGGGGTGCAGGTCGAGGGCGCCGTGCTCGTGATGCACGCGGTGCCGGGCGGCCACGACGCCGTCCTGCACGTGCCCGCGCCCGCGCATCCGGGCGACCCGCGCTTCTTCTCCGACGCCGACCACGGCGAGCTCTGGGTGGGGCCCGCGCCCGCGCACGCCGACTGGCAGCGCGCGCTGGGCATCCCGGTGCGCGACCCCGACCGCCTCGCGGGCGACCTCGCCGGCGTCCGCGACGTGCGCCGGGCCGGAGCCGTGACGGGCGTCCCGTCCGCGCTCGCCGACGTGCCGCGGGACGGCGCGCTCGTGGCGGCGCTCGGCGAGCTGCGCGTGATCAAGGACGCGTGGGAGATCGAGGAGCTGCGCCGCGCGGTCGACGACACGGTCGAGGGCTTCGCCGAGGTCGTGCGGGCGATCCCGCGGGCGCAGGCGGCCGGCGGCGAGCGCTGGCTGCAGGGCACGTTCGACCGGCACGCGCGCACGGTCGGCAACGGCCCCGGGTACGCCACCATCGTGGGCGGCGGCGGCCACGCGACGATCCTGCACTGGGTGCGCTGCGACGGCCCGCTCCGCGACGGCGAGCTCGTGCTGCTCGACATGGGCGTGGAGGCCCGCAGCCTCTACACGGCCGACGTCACCCGCACGATCCCCGTCTCCGGGTCGTTCTCGCCCGAGCAGCGGCTCGTGCACGACGTCGTCGAGCGCGCCCACCGCGCCGGCCTCGACGCCGTCGCGCCCGGGCGCCCGCTCGTCGACTTCCACCACGCCTCGATGGAGGTGGTGGCCCAGGGCCTCCACGACCTCGGGCTGCTGCCGGTGTCGGTCGACGAGGCGCTCTCGCCCGCGGGACAGCACCACCGGCGCTGGCTCGTCTGCGGGATCGGGCACCACCTCGGCCTCGACGTGCACGACTGCTCCGGCGCCGGCACCGCCGGGTACGACCGCGCCGTGGAGCCGGGCATGGTGCTGACGGTGGAGCCGGGCCTCTACTTCCAGCCGGACGACGCGATGGTGCCGCCGGAGCTCCGGGGCATCGGCGTGCGGATCGAAGACGATATCGTGGTGACGCAGACGGGGTCCGACGTGCTGTCGGATGCGCTGCCGATCGACGCCCGGGGCCTGGAGTCCTGGATGCGGGAGCAGCGGTCCCCGTCCTGACACCCCGAGGAGGACACGCGTGAGCCTCTCGGCCCTGCGTCCCGCACCCCCGCGCGCGAGCCTGCGCGAGCACGTCCACCAGGCCCTGTCGGCCGCCATCGTCTCCGGCGAGCTCGAGCCCGGCACGCTCATCACGGTGCCGACGCTCGCGGTGCGCTTCGACGTCTCGGCGACGCCCGTGCGCGAGGCCGTGCTGGAGCTGGAGAAGCGCGGCTTCGTCGAGACCGTGCGCAACAAGGGCTTCCGGGTCACGGCCGTGAGCGACGAGGAGCTCGGGCACCTGGTGCAGGTGCGCCAGCTGCTCGAGGCGCCCGCCATGGAGCGGCTCGCGGGCCGCGTGCCGGACGACGCGCTGCCCGCGCTCGAGGGGCTCGCCGACCGCATCGAGCGGGGCGCGCGCGACGGCGACCTGCGCGCGTACCTCGAGGCCGACCAGGAGTTCCACCTCTCCCTCACGCGGATGCTCGGCAACCCCGTGCTCACCGACTCCATCGCCGACCTCCGGTCGCGCACGCGCCTCGTCGGGCTGGCGTCGATGAAGGAGAGCCGCCACCTCGACGACTCGGCCGCGGAGCACCACGAGCTGCTGCGCGCGCTCGTGCGCGGCGACGGCCGGGAGGCGCACGCGGTGATGGTGCGGCACATCCGGCACGCCACCGGCTGGTGGGCCGGGCACGGCGAGGAGGACGGGGACGCGCGGGGGGACGAAGCCGCCGCGGCTTCCGCCGCGGGATCCGCCGGTGCCTCCGCTGCTGCCTCCGCCGCGGCCGGAGCGCGGGGTGCGGAGGCGGCCGCCGAGCCCGTCGCCGAGCCGGCCGCGCGACGCTGATCGCCCTCCCCGGGAGGCGGACTTCCCCTCTCGGCTGATGTGTGACATATTACTGACACCGCCGCCCGCCCCGCCGCCCCACATCGGGCGCCCCGACCCGTGAGAGCAGGGACCGCATGACGCGACACGTGGTGGTCGTCGGGGGAGGCATCGTCGGCGCGGCCTGCGCCCGGTCGCTCGCGCGGGCCGGGATCCGCGTCACGGTCGTCGAGCGCGCCGCGGTCGCGTCCGGCACGAGCGCGCAGGGCGAGGGCAACATCCTCGTGTCCGACAAGGGCCCGGGCGCCGAGCTGGAGCTCGCGCAGCTTGCCGCCCGCCGCTGGCCCGAGGTGGCCGCCGAGCTCGCCGACGAGCTGGGCGACGCGCTGCCGTCGATCGAGTACGAGCCCAAGGGCGGGCTCGTCGTCACGACCACGGCCGAGGGCGCGGATCCGCTCCTCGCCTTCGCCGCCACCCAGCGCGCCGCAGGTGTCGAGGCGATCCCCGTCGACGTGCGCCGCGCGCTCGAGCTCGAGCCGTGGCTGAACCCGGGCATCACGGCGGCCGTGCACTATCCCGAGGACGCGCAGGTGCAGCCCGCCATCGCGACCGAGGCGCTCGCGGCCTCGGCCCGTCGCGCCGGCGCGGTCGTGCGGACGGGCGTCGAGGTGATCGGGCCGCTGCTCGACGCCGACGGCGCGCTCCGCGGCGTGCGGACGACCGCGGGCGACATCGCGGCCGACGACGTGCTCGTGGCCGCCGGCCCCTGGTCGGGCGAGGTGGCGCGCGCCCTCGGCGTCGAGCTGCCCGTGCTCCCGCGCCGCGGCGTCGTGCTCGTGACGACGCGCATGCCGCACCGCATCCTCCACAAGGTCTACGACGGCGACTACGTGGGCGCGGTCGGATCCGGGGACGGCGCCCTGCAGACCTCGGGCGTCGTGGAGTCGACGCCGTCGGGGACCGTGCTCATCGGATCCAGCCGCGAGCGCGTGGGCTTCGACGCGTCGCTGCGCGTGGCCGTGCTCGAGGAGCTCGCCGCCAAGGCCGTGCGGCTCTTCCCCTTCCTCGCCGACGCGAACGCGATGCGCTCCTACGGCGGCTTCCGGCCGTACCTGCCCGACCACCTGCCGGTCGTGGGTCCGGATCCGCGGCTGCCGGGGCTCTGGCACGCGAGCGGGCACGAGGGCGCCGGCATCGGGCTGTCGGTCGCGACGGCCGACCTGATCGCCGCGCTGATGACCGGGGCCGCGACGCCGCTCGACGTGACGCCGTTCTCGGTCGCGCGGGCGTCGCTCGGGCTGGACGTGCCGGGCGCCCGCGCGTCCGGGGCCGCGTCCGCCGCTGCCGCCGCCGCGTCCGCTGCCGCCTCCGCCTCGTCGGGGGTGCGCGCGTGACGCCGCGGCGCGTGGATCCGTCGCGCGACCCGATCCGCCCCGCGGCCGCGGAGGCCGTGCGCTTCACCGTGGACGGGGACCCGGTCGAGGGCCTGCGCGGCCAGACCATCGCGGGCGCGCTGCTCGCGTCCGGCACGCTCGCCTGGCGCACGACCGCGAGCGCCGGCCGCCCGCGCGGCGTCTTCTGCGGGATCGGCGTGTGCTTCGACTGCACCGTGACCGTCAACGGGCTGCCCGACGTGCGCGCCTGCCAGCGACGCGCGGTCGACGGCGACGTGGTGGAGACGGGACCGGGGCCGACGGTGCCGGATGCCGGCGCGGCTTCCGCGTCTGCTGCCGCCTCGCCGGGCGCTGCCGCCGCTTCCGCTTCGCCGCCCGCCGCCGCGCCGGCCGCCGACGGGGACGCGTCGTGAGCGCCGCGGACGAGCGGCGGCACGTGGTCGTCGTCGGCGCCGGGCCCGCGGGGCTCGCCGCCGCGGTCGCCGCGCGCGGACGCGGCGCGCGGGTCACGCTGCTCGACGCGTCCGACGAGCTGGGCGGCCAGTACTGGCGGCACCTGCCGGACGCGCGGCCGGCGGCGCGGGAGCGGATCCTGCACCACGGCTGGGACGCCTTCACCGGCATGCGGGCGCGGCTCGCGGCCGACGACGGCTGCGACATCGTGACGGGCGCGCAGGTGTGGGCGATCGAGCGGCCGGCGGCGCCCGGCGGCGATGCCGCGGCAGGGCAGGCCGACGCGACGGCACCCGGCGGCGATGCCGGGGCGGGCCAGGCGGACGCGGCACGGCCCGCCGCGGTCGTCCACGTCCTCGTCGGCGCGGTCGACGGATCCGGCCGCGCGCCCCTGACCCTCCGCCCCGACGCCCTCGTGCTCGCGACCGGCGCGCACGACCGCACGCTGCCGTTCCCCGGCTGGGACCTGCCGGGCGTCTTCACCGCGGGCGCCGCGCAGGCCCTCGCCAAGGGCGAGCGCGTGCGCGTAGGCGACCGCGTGATCGTCGCGGGCGCCGGGCCCTTCCTCCTCCCCGTCGCGGTGTCGCTCGTGCAGGCCGGGGCGCGCGTCGTCGGGATCCACGAGGCCGCGCGCGTGCCGTCGCTCGCCCGCGGCTGGCTGCGGGACCCGCTCGGCCTCGCCCGCGCGCCGCACAAGGCCGCCGAGCTGGCCGGATACGTGTCCGTGCTGGCGCGCGAGCGGATCGGGTACTCCACCGGCAGCGCGGTCGTCGCCGCGCACGGGACCGACCGCGTCGAGGCCGTCACCGTGCAGCGCCTCGACGCGACGTGGGCGCCCATCCCCGGCACCGAGCGGCGGATCCAGGTGGACGCCGTGTGCGTCGGCCACGGCTTCACGCCCCGGCTCGAGCTGCCCATCGCGGCGGGCTGCCGCATCGGGTCCGACCGCTTCGTCGAGGTCGACGCCGACCAGGGAGCAGGACCCGCGGGCGTCTTCGCCGCGGGCGAGATCACCGGCATCGGGGGAGTCGACCAGGCGCTCGCGGAGGGCGAGGTCGCGGGGCACTGCGCCGCGGGCGGATCCCCGTCCGACGCCGCCGTCGCGCCCGCCGTCCGCCGCCGGGCCGTCGCGCACGACGTGGCCGGCCGCATCGAGGCCGCGCACGGCATCCGCCCCGGCTGGACCGGCTGGCTCCGCGACGACACGCTCGCGTGCCGCTGCGAGGAGGTGCCCGTCGGCCGGATCCGCGCCACCGCCCGCGCCGCGCGCTCCACCGACCTGCGCTCCATGAAGCTCGCCACGCGCGCCGGCCTCGGCATCTGCCAGGGCCGCGTGTGCGGGCGCACCGTCGAGGAGCTGCTCGCGGGGGAGGCGCCGCCCGCCGGATGCGCGCCGGACGGAGCCGCGCCCGCCGGATCCGCGCCGGCCGGCCCCGGCTCCGACCGCCGCCCGATCGCCTCGCCCGTGCGCCTCGGCGAGCTCGCCGCCGCGTACGACCTCCGCGACGCCGGACCCCCGTCCCTCGCCGCCGCCGCGCCCGGCGTCGACGACGACCCGCGCGATCCCGCGCCCCCGACCACCCCCGCACCAGCTCGCACCACCGACCGGAAGGACCTGCCATGACCGCACCCGCCCTGGACCTCGGAGGCGTCGTCGTCGCCACCACGCTGCCGTTCCGCGAGGACGCATCGGCGCCCGCCGGCCTCGCCGTCGACTACGACGCGTACGCCGCCCACTGCGACTGGCTCATCTCCAACGGCTGCCGCGGCGTCGGCCCGAACGGCTCCCTTGGCGAGTACTCCTCGCTCACGGACGAGGAGCGCCGGAAGGTCGTGCAGGTCGCGGTCGAGGCGGTCGGCGGGCGCGGCGTCGTCGTGGCGGGCGTGCACGGCGTCGGCTGGCACCAGGCCAGGAAGTGGGCCGAGATCGCGGCCGAGGACGGCGCCGACGGCGTGCTGCTCCTGCCGCCCACCATCTACCGGGCGAGCGACGACGAGGTCGTCGAGCACTACGCGCGCGTCGACGAGGTCGGCCTGCCGATCATGGCCTACAACAACCCCTTCGACACCAAGGTCGACCTCACGCCGCAGCTCCTCCAGCGCCTCGACGCCCTCGAGAACGTCGTGGCGATCAAGGAGTTCTCGGGCGACATCCGCCGCGTGACGGAGATCCAGGACCTCACGGGCCTGGACGTCATCGCGGGCGCCGACGACCTGCTGCTCGAGTCGCTCATCATGGGCGCCGTCGGCTGGTTCGCGGGCTACCCGAACGCCTTCCCGCGCGAGGCCGTGGAGCTCTACGGCCTCGCGACCGCCGGTCGCATCGAGGAGGCGAAGGCGCTGTACCAGCACCTCGTGCCGGTGTTCCGCTGGGACTCGCGCACCGAGTTCGTGCAGGCCATCAAGCTCTCGATCGACGTGGCCGGCGAGAGCACGGGCGGCCCCACGCGTCCGCCGCGCGCGCCCCTGCCCGCCGCGGTCGCCGAGCAGGTCACGCGCGACACGCGCCGCGCGCTCGACCACCTCGCCGGGCGATGACGTTCCCTGCGAGGCTGGCAGGATGAGGTCCTCCCGCGTCTTCCACGCCGTCGACTCGCACACCGAGGGCATGCCGACCCGCGTCGTCACGAGCGGGTTCGGCGTGATCCCCGGCTCCACCATGAACGAGCGGCGCCTGCACCTCATCGAGCACCTCGACCACCTGCGGCTGCTGCTCATGACCGAGCCGCGCGGCCACGCGGCGATGAGCGGCGCGATCCTGCAGCCGCCCACGCGCGACGACTGCGACTGGGGCGTCCTCTACATCGAGGTCTCCGGCTGCCTGCCGATGTGCGGCCACGGCACCATCGGCGTCGCGACCGTGCTGGTGGAGACCGGGCTCGTGGAGGTGCAGGAGCCGGTCACCACCATCCGGCTCGACACCCCCGCGGGCCTCGTCATCGCGCGCGTCGACGTGGTGGACGGCCGGGCCGCGTCGGTCACGATCGAGAACGTGCCCTCCTACGTGGAGCGGCTCGACGCGACGATCGAGGTGCCGGGCCTCGGCACCGTGCCGTACAGCCTCGCGTTCGGCGGCAACTTCTACGCGGTCGTCGAGCTCGAGCGCCTGGGGCTGCCGTTCGACCGGGAGCGCCAGCAGGAGATCCTCCAGGCGGGGCTCGCCATCATGGGCGCGATCAACGCGCAGGACGCGCCCTCGCACCCGGAGATCTCGGGCGTCGACCACTGCCACCACGTGGAGTTCCTCGCGCCCGGATCCGACGCGCGGCTCTCGCGGCACGCCATGGCCATCCATCCGGGCTGGTTCGACCGGTCGCCGTGCGGCACGGGGACGTCCGCGCGCATGGCCGAGCTGTGGGCCCGCGGCGAGCTCGCGGTGGGCGACGAGTTCGTCAACGAGTCGTTCATCGGCAGCCGCTTCGCCGGGCGGATCCTGCGGGAGACGACCGTCGCCGGCCGGCCCGCCATCGTCCCCGCCATCACGGGCCGGGCCTGGATCACCGGCATGGGCCAGTACCTGCTCGACCCCACCGACCCGTTCCCGAGCGGCTTCCGGTTCTGAACCGGCGCGCACATCCGAGGAGAGACATGACCCCGCACGAGACCGACACGACCACCGACCCGACCGCGGATCCCGCCGTCGCCGCGACCGTGGACGCCGTCGCCGCGCGCGCCGCGTCGGCCGCCGCCCCGCTCGCCGCGCTCGCCCCGGCCGTCCGCGCCCGCGCGCTCGAGGCCGTCGCCGACGCGCTCGAGGCGATCCGGCCCGAGCTGCTGCCCGTCGCCGAGCGGGAGACCGCGCTCGCGCCCGGCCGCCTCGCGGGCGAGCTGACCCGCACGACCGTGCAGCTGCGGATCCTCGCGGCCGCGGTGCGCGACGGCCGCTACCTCCACGCGCGCATCGACCACGCGGATCCGGACGCCGCGCCCGCCCTGCGCCCCGACCTCCGCCGGTACCTCGTGCCGGTCGGGCCGGTGCTCAACTTCGCCGCGTCCAACTTCCCGTTCGCGTTCTCCGTCGCGGGCGGCGACACGGCGTCGGCGCTCGCGGTCGGCTGCCCGGTGGTCGTGAAGGCGCACCCGGGCCACCCGGAGCTGTCGCGCCGGGTCGCCGCGGCCGCGTCCGCCGCGCTCGTCGCGGCGGGCCTGCCCGAGGGGACGCTCCAGCTCGTCGAGGGGGAGGAGGCCGGGCTCGCCATGCTGCGCGACCCGCGGATCCGCGCCGCCACCTTCACCGGCTCCCTCCGCGCCGGCCGCTTCCTCGCCGACGTCGCCGCGGCCCGCCCTGACCCGATCCCGTTCTTCGGCGAGCTGGGCAGCGTGAACCCGGTCGTCGTCACGGAGCGCGCCGCCGCCGAGCGCGGCGAGGCCATCGCGCGCGCCCTCGTGGCCAGCGCCGCCGGATCCGCCGGCCAGCTCTGCACCGCGCCCGGCATCGTGCTGATCCCCGCGGGCCACGGCCTCGACGCCGTGCTCGCGGAGGAGGCCGGGGCCGTCGCGCCGCACGGGATGCTGAACGCCCGCATCGCCGAGGGCTACGCCGACGGCCGGGCCGCCGCGATCGCGGTCGACGGCGTGCGCCTCGTCGCCGAGGGGCGCGCGCCCGCCGGGGACGACGGATCCGTGACGCCCACGGTCGCCGCCGTCGCCCTCGCCGACTTCGAGGCCGCGGGCGACGCCCTCCGGCACGAGGTGTTCGGCCCGTTCGCGCTCCTCGTCGAGTACCCGGCCGGCACCGACCTCGCGGCCCTCGCCTCCCGCACCTTCACGGGCGAGCTGACCGCGAGCGTGCACCTCGGCGCCGACGAGGCCGAGGCGGGCGGGGCGGCGACCGCCGACCTGATCCGCGTGCTCGCCGCCCGCGCCGGCCGCGTGCTCGTCGACGCGTGGCCCACGGGCGTCTCGGTCACCGATGCGCAGCAGCACGGCGGACCCTGGCCCGCGACCACGCTCGACCGCGGCACGAGCGTCGGCACGGCGTCGCTCGACCGGCTGCTCCGCGGCGTCGCGTTCCAGGGCGTGCCCGACGCGCTGCTGCCGGAGCCGCTGCGCACCGCGAACCCGTGGGGCGTGCCGCAGCGCGTCAGCGCCCGCGGGCATCGCGCGTAGGGGAACGCGGGCGCCCGTCGGGGCCCCGCCGACGCCCGCGGCTGAGGGTTCCCACAAGCCGCGGGGGCCCGGCGCGGGAGGGCGTTGGAGGCCCGGCACGTGTTATTCGGCAGGTGGAGGATCCGTGCATAGCGTGGCCGGTGCCGACGGGGACGCCGGCGCAGGCGAACTGGCGGAGGATCCATGGTCGACACGGCGGCACGAAGCACCACCCGCGGCACGAGGGGACGAGGCCCCGCGGCAGGTGCGCTCCGGGGGACGCCCGTGCCGGTCGCGGGCGAGGTCGACGCCGAGGTCGCGCAGGACCTCGACCGCACCGACGGCCGCCAGGACGCGCCGGGCGCCGGTCCGCGGATCGACGTCGAGGGCCTCGGCCGCGTCCTCCTCGGGCGTTGGGCCGACGTCCGCCGCTCGTCGCGCGAGCTGACGAGCCGCCCGGAGCTGCACCGCGTCGAGGGGCTCGACATGCACCAGCACCGGGCGCGCGTGCGCGAGCAGCTGGCGATCCTCGTGGAGCACGGCGGGGTGCACCGCGCCTTCCCGGTCTCCGTGGGCGGGCTCGAGGACCACGGCGGCAACATCGCGGGCTTCGAGGAGCTCGTGGCGGCGGATCCGTCGCTCCAGATCAAGGCCGGCGTGCAGTGGGGCCTGTTCGGCTCCGCGGTGATGCACCTCGGCACCGAGCGCCACCACCGCGAGCTGCTGCCGGGGATCATGACGCTCGAGACGCCCGGCGCCTTCGCCATGACCGAGACCGGGCACGGCTCCGACGTCGCGAGCATCGGCACGACCGCGACATACGACCCCGAGACGGGCGAGTTCGACCTGCACACCCCGTTCCGCGCCGCGTGGAAGGACTACCTCGGCAACGCGGCGGTCGACGGCCGCGCCGCGACGGTGTTCGCGCAGCTCGTGACCCAGGGCGTGAACCACGGCGTGCACTGCTTCTTCGTGCCGCTCCGCGACGAGACCGGCGCGTTCCTGCCCGGCGTCGGCGGCGAGGACGACGGCCTCAAGGGCGGCCTCAACGGCATCGACAACGGCCGGCTGCACTTCGACCACGTGCGCGTCCCGCGCGCGAACCTCCTGAACCGCTACGGCGACGTGGCCGAGGACGGCACGTACACGTCCGAGATCACGAGCCCCGGCCGCCGCTTCTTCACGATGCTCGGCACGCTCGTGCAGGGCCGCGTCTCGCTCGACGGCGCCGCCACGAGCGCCGCGAAGATCGCGCTGCAGATCGCCGTCACGTACGGCAACCAGCGCCGCCAGTTCGTCGCGGGCGGCACCGACGAGGAGGTGCTGCTCGACTACCAGCGCCACCAGCGCCGGCTGATCCCGCGCATCGCCACCACCTACGCCGCCTCGTTCGCGCACGAGAAGCTTCTCGCGCAGTTCGACTCGGTGTTCTCCGGGAGGACCGACACGGATCAGGACCGGCAGGACCTCGAGACCCTCGCCGCCGCGCTCAAGCCGCTCAGCACCTGGCACGCGCTCGACACGATCCAGGAGGCGCGCGAGGCGTGCGGCGGCCAGGGCTTCCTCGCCGAGAACCGGCTCGTGGGGCTCCGCGCCGACCTCGACGTCTACGCGACGTTCGAGGGCGACAACACCGTGCTCCTCCAGCTCGTCGCCAAGCGCCTGCTGACCGACGTCAACCGCCGGTTCGCGAAGGCCGACTTCGGGGTGCTCGCGCGCTACGCCGTGGAGCAGGCCACCGACCGCACGCTCCGCTCCACGGGCCTGCGCCGGATCGGGCAGGCGCTCGCCGACCGCGGATCCACCGCCCGCTCCGTGGGCCAGCTCCGCGAGCCGGAGACGCAGCGCGCGCTGCTGACGGGCCGCGTGGAGACGATGGTCGCGGAGATCGCGACGGCGCTGCGGGCCACCCGCACGATGCCGCCCGCGGAGGCCGCGGCGCTGTTCAACCGGCACCAGGACGCGCTCATCGAGGCGGCCCGCGCGCACGCGCAGCTGCTGCAGTGGGAGGCGTTCACCGAGGCGCTCGATCCCGCGTCGGAGACCGGCCGCGTCATGGACGACGGCACCCGCCGGATCCTCACCTGGACCCGCGACCTGTTCGGCCTCCGCCTCATCGAGGACGACCTGGCCTGGTACCTGATCCACGGCCGCATCGGCTCCGCACGCGCCCGGGCCGTGACGGCCTACGTCGACCGGCTCGTCGCCCGCCTGCGCCCGCACGCGCAGGACCTCGTCGACTCCTTCGGCTACACGCAGGCCCACGTGCGCGCCCCCGTCGCCTCCGGCGAGGAGCGGGACCGCCAGGACGAGGCGCGCGCGTACCGCGACGCCCGGATCGCCGACGGCTCGGCGCCGCGGATGGAGAAGGGCGAGAAGAAGAAGGCGGCGCGCTAGCCCGACGCCGCGCGGCCGTGCCGGGCTGGGCCGTGCGCGGCATCTCGTCGTCCCTGCGCGTCAGGAAGCGGCGGAGCGGACCCGCACGACGTCCCTGCGGGCGCTCACCACGGCGTGCACGTCCGTGCGATGCGCTCCGATTCGGCGAGGAACGGATCCGTCCCGGCGGGTGGACCTGCATCCGCGAGGGCGGCGTCCGCGAGCCGGGACAGCTCCGCCCGGTCTCCGCCCTCGAGCTCGTCGGCGAGCTCCCGCCCGGCCATGTGGGAGGGCTTTGACCGGGTGATGCCGAACCGCCCCGCGACGCGGTCGAACGAGTCGGAGTCGGGAGCCGGGAGGCTGCCGGCGGTGTCCACGGCCGACAGCATGGCAGATCGTGCTCTGCCGGCGTCAGGCCTCGGGCGGCCGCGGATCGCCGAGGAACGGCATCATCGCCTCCGCCCAGTGGGCGTGCATGACGCGGTAGGAGAAGCGGTCGCGCACGTGCATGCGCGTGCCGGAGATGTCGGGGTGCGGCGCGTAGACGACGCCGTGCTCCGGGTCGTCGAGGCGGCTGGTGGCCCGGTTCAGCCGCGTGACCTGGGCGAGGAGGAGCTTGCGGCCGAGCATCGGGATCGGCTGGAAGCGGTCCATCGGCGGGATGCCCGAGAGGACGATGCGGCATCCGTCTCCCGCCTGGGCGCGGATGGCCTCGACGATGGCCGTGAGCCGGTCCGTCCACTCGGCCACCGAGGTCGCCACGAGCACGTCCGGGATCCCGAGCGCGACGACCGCGAGGTCGAGCGGACCGGTCCGGGCCGTGATCGTCGCGGCGGCCTTGCGCGCGGTCATGTCGTACGACGCGACGGTCTCCCACTCGACGCCGCGCCCCGTGCGGGCGCCGCGCCGGCCCGCGACCTGCGCGGGCATCGCCATGCCCGCGAGGAGCACGCCGTACCCGGCCACGCCGATGTCGCCGACGAAGAGCACGCGCTCCGGATCCGGACCGGCGAGCGAGGACACGTCGTCGTGCGGCGGGAAGATCGCCGCCTCCATGTCGCGCATGTAGAGCGCGAGGTGCAGCCGGAGGGTGGGCCGCGCCACGGCCAGGGCGGCCAGCGAGGCGAGCGGCAGCAGCGGCTGCCGCGTCGTCCGCGGGACGGTCCGCGTCGTCGGTCGCCTCACGGGAAGGGCGGGCAAGGGGTCCTCGTCTCTCGGCGGGGAGGGTGGTGTCCTCGGAAGGGTACGCGGCGCTCGGCCCGTCCGTCCCGCGCCGCCCCGGATCGGGGGCGCCGCCGCGCCTAGGCTCTTCGCATGCAGACCCTCTTCCCCGAGATCGACCCGTACGACACCGGCATGCTCGACGTGGGGGACGGCCAGCTCCTGCGCTGGGAGACGTCGGGGAACCCGGACGGCATCCCCGTCGTCTTCCTGCACGGCGGCCCCGGCGGCGGCACCAGCCCGACCCACCGGCGCCTGTTCGACCCCGCGCGCTACCGCATCGTGCTCGTCGACCAGCGCGGCTGCGGCGGGAGCACGCCGCACGTCTCGACGCCGGAGGCCGACCTCGCCGTCAACACCACGTGGCACCTCGTCGCCGACCTCGAGCGGCTGCGGGAGCACCTGGGCGTCGAGCGCTGGCTCGTGTTCGGCGGATCCTGGGGCTCGACCCTCGCGCTCGCGTACGCGGAGACCCACCCGTCGCGCGTGACGGGCCTCATCCTCCGCGGCATCTTCACCCTGCGGGCGAGCGAGCTCGACTGGTTCTACGAGGGCCCCGCGGGCATGGTCTACCCGGACGGGTGGGAGGCGTTCACCGCGCCCGTGCCCGGGGTGGAGCGCGGCGGGATCATCGCGGCGTACGCGCGTCTGCTCGCGGACCCGGACCCCGCGGTGCACGGGCCGGCGGCGGTCGCGTGGAGCACGTGGGAGGCGTCGGGCATCACGCTGCTGCCGAAGCCCGAGGTGGTGGCGCGCTTCGCGGAGCCGACGTACGCGCTCGCGTTCGCCCGCATCGAGAACCACTACTTCATGCACGGCGGGTGGATGGAGGACGGCCAGCTGATCCGCGACGCGCACCTGCTGCGCGACATCCCCACCGAGATCGTGCAGGGCCGCTACG
Source organism: Clavibacter michiganensis subsp. tessellarius (assembly GCF_021922985.1). Classification (NCBI taxonomy): domain Bacteria; kingdom Bacillati; phylum Actinomycetota; class Actinomycetes; order Micrococcales; family Microbacteriaceae; genus Clavibacter; species Clavibacter tessellarius. Next base: position 3,210,516 of record NZ_CP040788.1, read on the forward strand.
ACATGTGCACGCCGCCCGCGACCGCGTGGGACCTGCACCGGGCGCTGCCCGCGGCGCGGTTCACGATGGTGCCGGACGCGGGGCACGCCTTCGACGAGCCGGGGATCCTCGACGCGCTGATCGAGGCGACCGAGCGCGCGGCGGACCGGCTGGGCGCGGAGCGCTGACCCGCCGCCGGGCCGCCGCGCGGGCGGGCCGGCGGCCGGGACCCCGCCTAGCGGCTGACGAGCGTCGGCGCCGCGTGCGCGGCGGGCTGCGGCAGCGGCGCGGCGGGGGCCGCGGCGGTCGCGCCCGCGCCGCTCAGGACGTCGAGCGCGCGCCGGAGGCGGGTGCTGGAGGTGTGCATCGTGTACGGGAAGTACACGACCTCCACGCCCACGGCGGCGAACTCCGCCTCGAGGCGCTCGCCCTTGGCCGTGCCGCGCCAGTCGTCGCCCTTGAAGAAGACGTCGAAGCCGACCTCGCGCCAGGTGTCGACCTTGTCGGGCAGCGTCTCCGCGCGCGCCTGGTCGACGTAGCTGATGTGGCTCACGATCTCGAGGCGCTCGGCGAGCGGCACCACGGGCGTGATGCCCTTGTTCAGCTCGAGCATCTCGTCGGAGACGACGCCCGCGATGAGGAAGTCGCAGCGGCTCTTCGCGTGCTTGAGGATGTTGAGGTGGCCGACGTGGAACAGGTCGAATGCTCCAGCGGCGTAGCCGATTCGGGTCATGGCTCGTCGTTCTCCCAGGTGGACCGCGGCCGGGCGCGGGTACGCGCGGATGCGGGATCGGGTCCAGCCCGGTGCGGGTACGCCGGGCGGAGGTCGACCCGCTCGCGACGCGGGTACGTCGGCCTCCCTGGGTGGGGGAGGCGGGAGCGGGTGGATCTGCCGTGATCTTACGGGCGACCCGGCGGGCCGCGGAAGCGGGATACCCGAACGGGGGGTGATCCCGGTGATCCCGGGGGTCCGGCCGCCCGCCGGGGGCCATGACCTCCTTTTGGGGGACACAACACCCTGTTTCTGGGTTACATTCATCGAACCCCACCTGTCTGGTGGGTTTTCATCAGCCTGTCTGACGGACCGATCCGAGCGAGGACCCGCCCGCATGCATCCCCACCCGATCCCCACCCGAGCCCGAACCCCGAAGCACTCCGCGTCCGTCCCCCGGACGCGCTCCACCCGCCCCGCGCTCGCGATCGCCGTCGCGATCGCCCTCGCCGTCCCGGCCGTCCTCACCGCCCCCGAGGCCGCGCACGCGGCCGGCGGTCAGGGCCTCGCGGCCGGCACCCCCGTCTTCTCCGACTCCTTCACCCGCAGCGCGACCGGCGGCTGGGGCGCGGGGTACGCCTACGACGGCGTCTCCCCGTTCCGCGCGAACGGCGCGCAGGGCGTCATCGACCTCGCGAGCTCCGGCACCGCGGCCTGGGCCGCCGTGCCCGTGGCGGCGCCCGCCGACAGCGAGACCACCGTCCGCGTGCTGATCCCGCGGGTCCCCGCCCAGGGCAACGGCGTCTACGCCGGCGTCCAGCAGCGCGTGGCCGGCTCCTCCTATTACCAGTCGAGCGTGCGGGTGGACAGCGCGGGCGACGCGCGGCTCTCGGTCGTGCGCGTCAACGGATCCACCGCCGGGCAGGCCACCGTCGTCGGCGACACCGTCGTGGCGCGCGGCGTCGTGGCCGGCCGCGTGGTGAACATCCAGTCGCGGGTCTCGGGCACCTCCGCCGTCGCGATCGACGCCCGCGCGTGGGTCGACGGCCAGTCGGTGCCCGGCTGGCAGGCCGCCGCCATCGACACGAGCGCGTCCCGCCTCTCCTCGGGGTCGGGCACGCGCCTGTGGTCCTACCTCTCGAAGTCCTCGGGACCCCAGCCGATCGCGTTCGACGACGTCGCCGTGCGACCGCTCACGACGCCGGTCGCCACCACGCCCACCCCGACGCCGACGACCCCCGCGCCGGCTCCCGCGCCCGGCACGGGCTCCGGCTCGTCCGACGCCGAGCAGGGCGTCTCCCTCGGCGACGCGCGCACGGGCTCCGGCTCGGCCGCGGTCGGATCCACCTCCTACGGCGTCCCCGGCGACGCGGTCTTCGTGTCGCCCACCGGCTCGAACTCCGGGAACGGCTCGAAGTCGGCGCCGTACGCCACCATCCAGAAGGCCGTCGACGCGGCGCCCGCCGGGCGCACGATCGTCGTCCGCGCGGGCACCTACCACGAGTCGGTCGTCATGCCGCAGGGCAAGGCCCTGACGCTGCAGGCGCACCCGGGCGAGAGGGTCTGGCTCGACGGCAGCCGCGCGGTCACCGGATGGCAGGCCGCGGGATCCACGCGCTTCGCCACCGGATGGGGCGTCACCTTCGACGCCAGCCCCACCTACACGCGCGGCAAGCCCGACGGCACCGCGGTCGGCTGGCGGTTCGTGGACCCGGCGTACCCGATGGCCGCGCACCCCGACCAGGTCTGGGTCGGCACGACCGCGCAGAAGCAGGTCTCCTCCCGCGACAAGCTCGTCCCCGGCACGTTCTTCGTGGACACCGCGGCCGACCGGCTCTACCTCGGATCCGACCCGGGCAGCCAGCCCGTGCGCTCGAGCGACCTCGTGCAGGCGCTCACCGTGCGCGGCGACGGCAGCACGGTGCGCGGCATCGGCATCCGCCGGTACGCGCCCTCGGTGCCGGACCTCGGCGCCGTCACGGTGACCGGCCGGAACGTGACCGTCGAGAACCTCGTGATCACCGACAACGCGACCACGGGCATCTCGATCACGGCCACCGGCGCGAAGGCGACCGCGCTGACGGTCGCCCGCAACGGCATGCTCGGGATGCACGCGAACTACGCCGACGGCCTGCGCGGCACGCGCCTGCTCGTCGCCGACAACAACACCGAGCGCTTCAACCGCGCGCCCGTGTCCGGCGGGTTCAAGATCACGCGCAGCCGCGACGTCGACGTGAAGGACAGCGCGATCCTCCGCAACGCCGGCAACGGCCTGTGGTTCGACGAGTCCGTCTACGACGCGAACGTCACGGGCAACGACGTGATGGACAACTCGGGATCGGGCGTGGCCTTCGAGCTCTCGGCGCAGATCGCGATCGTCGACAACGTGGTGGCCCGCAACGGCGAGGAGGGCGTCTGGATCGACGACACCGGCCACGTCGACATCTGGAACAACACGTTCGTCGCGAACGACCGGAACATCGACATCTCGCAGGGCACGCGGCGCGCGTCGAACCTCTCGACGCCCGGGCACGACCCGCGGCAGAAGCTGCCGGACCCCACCGTGACGTGGGTGGTGACCGACATCGACATCGCGAACAACGTGATGCAGGGATCCACCGGCAACGCCCTGCTGGCCGTCGAGGACCACTCGCACCAGCGCTCGGCCGGCCAGATGGGCATCACGACCTCGGGCAACGTGTACCAGCGCGACGCGGGCAACCGCCCCGGCTGGGCCGTCATCTGGTCCCGCGGGGCCGGCGACCCGGCGGTCTACGGATCCGCGCAGGCGTTCAGCGCCGCGACCGGCAACGACCGCTCGGCGCTCGCGATCGACGGGCGCCCGGTCGTGGGATCCGGCTTCCGGCTCACCGACGAGGTGCGCCGCGTGGAGACGCAGGTCGCCGTGCCGCTCGTCGGGGCCGTCGCCGGCCTCGTCGGCTGGCTGACCGGCGCGCGCGAGCTCGGGGCCGACGTGGGCTGATCCCGCGCGCACGACAGGACGGGCCGATCCCCTCGGGGGTCGGCCCGTCCTGTCGTCCGGGCGCGCTCGGGCGGCGGCGTCGGTACGGGCGCCGGTGGCCGCGGAGGCGGCGTCAGGGCGCCGATCAGTGCGCCGTCCAGTGCGCCGGCGCGCCGGATGAGTACGACTACTGGCCCCTGCGCGAGGGGCGGCGGACGGCCGCGACGGAACCTGGGAGGGCACCACGAGCCCGTCCCCGGACGGGCTGTCCACCGCCCACCTCCACCGCGCACACCGAGGACCGACCCATGAACGGCACGTCCCGCTCCACCCGTCCCCCCGTCCGCTCCCGCCACGCGATCGCGCTGGCGGTCGCCGCCGGCCTCGCCCTGCCGGCGGCGCTCGTCGTCGCGGATCCGGCGTCGGCCGCCACCGGGCAGGACCTGGTCGCGGGCTCCGCCGTCTTCTCCGACGCGTTCACGCGCAGCGCGACCGGCGGGTGGGGCACGGCCCCCGGCGCCGCGGCGTACGCGTACGACCTGCCGTCGGCGTTCCGCGTCAACGGCACGCAGGGCGTCGTCGACCTGCCGCGGTCGGGCGCCTCCGTGTCCGCGACCCTGCCGGGCACGGTGGCCGCCGACGCCGAGGCCACGATGAAGGTGATGCTGCCGCGGATCCCGTCCGCGGGCGGCGGTGTGTACGCGGGCCTGCAGCAGCGCGTGACCGGCACGTCGTACTACCAGACCAGCGTCCGCGTCGAACCGGCGGGGGACGCGCGGCTGTCGGTCGTGCGGGTGAACGGATCCACGGCCGGCCAGACCACCGTGGTGGCCGACGTCGTGGTGGCGCGCGGCGTGGCGCCGGGGAAGGTGCTCAACCTGCAGTCGCGGGTCTCCGGATCGTCCGCGGTCGCCGTGGACGCCCGGGTCTGGCCCCAGGGCGCGGCCGCGCCCGCCTGGCAGGCGGCCGGGGTCGACTCCAGCGCCGCGCGCCTCGCCTCCGGATCCGCGACCCGCGTCTGGTCGTACGTCTCCTCGTCGTCGCCCGCGCAGTCCGTCGCGTTCGACGACGTGACGGTCCGGCCGCTCACGAAGGCGGCGACGGCGACGCCGACGCCGACGCCGACGCCGACCCCGACCCCGACGCCGACGCCGACGCCGACGCCGACGCCGACCGCGCCCGCCCCGTCCTCCGCGGACCCGGAGCAGACGGTGCCCCGCGGCGACGCGCGGCCCGGCACGGGATCCGGCTCCGCCGCGGTGGGCACCACGACCTACCCGGCGCCCGCCGACGGCGTCTACGTCTCGCCCACCGGCTCGGACGCCGGCGCCGGCACGAAGGCGTCCCCGTACCGGAGCATCCAGAAGGGCGTCGACGTGGCGCCGTCGGGACGCACCGTCGTCGTCCGCGCCGGCACCTACCGCGAGACCGTCGTGATGCCCGCGGGCAAGGCGCTCACGCTGCAGTCGTACCCGGGCGAGGCCGTCTGGCTCGACGGGAGCCGCACGCTGACCTCGTGGACCGCGTCCGGATCCACCCGCTACGCCTCCGGCTGGGACGTCTCCTTCGACGCGAGCCCCACCTACACGCGCGGCGCCCCGGACGGCACCCGCGAGGGCTGGGCGTTCGTGGACCCGGCCCGGCCGATGGCCGCGCACCCGGACCAGGTCTGGATCGGGCAGGCGGCGCAGCGGCAGGTCGCCTCGCTCGCGCAGGTGACCGCGGGGACGTTCTTCGTCGACACCGCCGCCGACCGCCTCCACCTCGGATCCGATCCGGGCAGCCAGACGGTGCGCGCCAGCGACCGCGTCAGCGCCCTCGCCGTCCGCGGCGACGGCAGCACCGTGCGCGGCATCGGCATCCGCCGGTACGCGCCCTCGGTCCCCGACATGGGCGCGGTCGTCGTCACCGGACGCGGCGTGACGATCGCGGACGTCGCGATCACCGACAACGCGACCACGGGCCTCTCGGTCCAGGCGACGGACGCCACCCTGCGCGCGGTGACCTCGGCGCGCAACGGCATGCTCGGGATCCACGCGAACTACGCCGACCGGCTCCGCGCCTCCCAGCTGCTCGTCGCGGACGACAACACGGAGGGCTTCAACCGGGCGCCCGTCTCGGGCGGGTTCAAGATCACCCGCAGCCGCGACGTGGACGTGACCGACAGCGCGTTCCTCCGCAGCACCGGCAACGGCCTCTGGTTCGACGAGTCGATCCACGACGCCGTCGTGGCCGGCAACGACGTGCTCGCGAACACGGGCGGCGGCGTGGTCTTCGAGCTCTCCGCGCAGCTCGCCTTCGTCGACAACGTCGTCGCGGGCAACGGCGCCGCCGGCCTCTGGATCGACGACTCCGGCCACGCGCAGGTCTGGGCCAACACCTTCTCCGCCAACGCGCGGGACGTGGACATCGCCCAGGGCACCCGGCGCGCCGCGAACCTCGGCGACGCCGGCCACGACCCGCGGCAGGCGCTGCCGGACCCGACGGTCACGTGGATCGTCACCGACATCCAGGTGGCGGACAACGTGATGCAGGGCAGCACCGGCAACGCGCTGCTCGCGGTGGAGGACCACTCGCACGAGCGCTCCGCCACGCAGATGGGGATCACGACCGCCGGCAACGTCTACCAGCGCGACGTCGCCTCCAGCCCGCGGTGGGCGATCGTGTGGGCCCGCGGCCCCGGCGACCCGGCCGTCCACGACACGGTCGGGGCGTTCACCGGGGCCACGGGGAACGACCGCACGAGCCTCGACATCGTGGGGCGCGAGGTGCTCGGATCCGGCTGGCGGCTCACGAGCGAGATCCAGGCGCAGCAGGCGACGGTCGCCGTCGCGGTGCCCGCCGCGGTCGCGACGCTGCGCGGGGTGGCTACCGGGGCCCGGGTGATCGGCGCGTCGGCCGGGTAGGGGATCCGTCCCCCGAAGGGGGAGGGGCGACGGGGCTCAGGCTGCGTTTAGCATTGCCAGAGTCACCACGAGGTGTTCACCCGTCGTACCCGCGACGGTCACTCCCGGACGAGGCCCACCCAGCCGCCGTCCACCACGGAGCCATGCACCCGACGAGGTCTACCCGGACCCCGTCGCACCCCGCACCACCCACCTGTAACCCGAAACGCAGGCACACACCCGATGAACCCGTCATCGGCGCTGGACCGTACCCGACGGCCGCGCCTCCCCGCATCCGACCGACCCCGCACCCCCCGACCGCTCGACGCGCTGCCCGGCACGCGATGAGCACCACCAGGAACCGTCCCGCGACCCGGGGCGGCGGCACCCGCGTGCGCCCGGAGCGGCGTTCCGCGCACCGCCCGATCATCGGATCCGGCGTCGCGCCCGCCGCTCCGCTCGCCCTGTCGGGCCGTCGCTGGGCCCGCGACTACCGCACCCGGCTCATCGCCTCCGACTACGCGATCATCATCGTCACCGTGCTCGCCGCGCAGCTCACGCGCTTCGGCACGGGCGACGCGGCCGTCGACGCCGGATCCCTCCAGCTCGACTACGGCATCGTCTCGGTGATCGTCGTGGCCGCGTGGATCGCCGTGCTCGGCGCCTTCCGCACCCGCGACGCCCGCATCGTCGGCGTCGGGGTCGGGGAGTACAAGCGCGTCGTCAACGCCTCGGCCATCACTTTCGGCGCGCTCGCGATCGCGTTCCTCCTCCTCAAGGTCGACATCGCCCGCGGCTACGTGGTCCTCGCGTTCCCGCTCGGCGTCGTCGCGCTGCTCGTGGCCCGGTGGAGCTGGCGCCAGTGGCTCATCCGCCGCCGCATCCAGGGCGAACACCTCTCCCGCGTGGTCGTCGTCGGCAGCCGCGCCGACGTGGAGGACGTGGCCGAGCAGATCCTGCTGCGCCCCGCCTCCGGCTACACGGTGGTGGGCGTCGCGATCGACGAGCACGTCGACGGCCTCGACGTCGCGGGTCGCATGATCCCCGTCGTCTCCGACCTCGGATCCGTCGCCGCGGCCGCCGCCCGCACCGCGGCCGACGCCGTGATCGTCGCGAGCCAGCCGCGCGCCGGCAGCAACGCCGTCCGCACGCTCGGCTGGGAGCTCGAGGGCTCCTCCATCGAGCTGGTGCTCGCGTCGCGCCTCACGGACGTCGCCGGTCCGCGCATCCACTTCCGCCCGGTCGAGGGCCTCCCGCTCATCCACGTGGAGATCCCGCAGTTCGAGGGCGGGAAGCACGTGCTGAAGCGCGCGCTCGACATCGCGGTGTCCGGCGTCGCGATCGTGGTCCTCGCCCCCGCGATGCTCCTCATCGGGCTCATCGTGGCCCTCGACAGCCCGGGCGGCGCCCTCTTCCGCCAGGAGCGCGTCGGCAAGGCCGGCCGCGAGTTCCACATGCTGAAGTTCCGGTCGATGCGGGTCACCGCGGAGGCCGAGCTCGCGGCGCTCGCGAAGGACAACGAGGGATCCGGCCCGCTGTTCAAGCTGCGGAAGGACCCGCGCGTCACCCGCGTGGGCGCCGTCCTCCGCCGGTACTCGCTCGACGAGCTGCCGCAGCTGTGGAACATCCTCGTCGGCGACATGAGCCTCGTGGGCCCGCGTCCGCCGCTGCGCACCGAGGTGCAGGGCTACGAGAGCCACGTGCACCGCCGTCTGTTCATCAAGCCCGGCCTCACGGGCATGTGGCAGGTGAACGGCCGGAGCGACCTGAGCTGGGACGAGAGCGTCCGGCTCGACCTGTACTACGTCGAGAACTGGTCCCTGACCGGCGACGTCATGATCATGTGGCGCACCTTCCGGGTGCTCACCCGACCCGTAGGGGCTTACTGAAATGTCTGTCATCGAACCGCGTCGTCTCCGCATCGCCATGGTCGGCACCCGGGGTGTCCCCGCCGCCTACGGCGGATTCGAGACCGCCATCGAGGAGATCGGGCAGCGCCTCGCCGCCCGCGGCCACGACGTCACCGTCTACTGCCGCTCGGCCAACCGCTCGCGCCCCCGCACCCACCTCGGCATGACGCTCGTGCACCTGCCCGCGCTCAAGACCAAGTCGATCGAGACGCTCAGCCACACCGCGCTGTCCGCGATCCACCTGGCCTTCGGCAAGCGCCAGGACGCGGCCTTCGTGTTCAACGCCGCCAACGCGCCGTTCGTCCCCCTCATCCGCTCGCGCGGCGCGGCCACGGCCGTGCACGTGGACGGCCTCGAGTGGAAGCGCGGCAAGTGGGGCCGGATGGGGAAGAAGTACTACCGGATCGCGGAGCAGATGGCCGTGAAGAACGCCGACGCGCTCATCTCCGACGCGCAGGGCATCGCCGACTACTACGACCACGAGTTCGGCATCCCCACCGAGCTCCTCACCTACGGCGCGAACATCCTGCGCGACCCCGCGAGCGACCGCCTCGCCGAGCTCGGCCTCGAGCCCGGCCAGTACCACCTGGTCGTCGCGCGCTTCGAGCCGGAGAACCACGTCGACGTCATCGTCGACGGGTACACCGCCTCGGGCGCGACCCTGCCGCTCGTCGTCGTCGGATCCGCGCCGTACTCCGCCGCGTACACCGACCGGATCGAGCAGGTCGCCACCGCCGACCCGCGCATCCAGCGCCTCGGCGGGGTGTGGGACCAGGAGCAGCTCGACCAGCTCTACGCCCACGCGCTCACCTACATCCACGGCCACTCGGTCGGCGGCACCAACCCGTCGCTGCTGCGCGCCATGGGCGCCGCGACCGCGACGCTCGCGAACGACAACGTCTTCAACCGCGATGTGCTCGGCGAGGACGGCCGCTTCTGGTCGGACGCCGCCGGCGTCGCCGCGCTCGTGGAGGGCGCCGAGGCCGCCGCGGAGGAGGCCGTCGCGATCGGCCGCCGCCTGCAGGAGCGCGCCGAGGAGACCTACGACTGGGACGCGATCGCCGACGGATACGAGGAGCTCGCGGCCCGCATGACGCGCGGCTACTCGACGCACGGCATGAGCCGCGGCGTCCGCTCCGCCACCCGCTGGGAGCCGGAGCTCCGCGCCGCCGACGCCAGCCGCACCTCCTTCCTCCTCGAGGAGAGCCGATGAGCGCCGCGACCGGCACCGCGGCGCCCGCGCGCGACGAGTCGTACGCCGACGTCGTCCGCCGCCTGGCGAGCGCGCAGAAGAAGGCCGCCCGCGGCGCGCCCGCGTACTCGATCCGCGTCAACCGCCCGGCCGGGCGCCTGCTCGCCGCGTGGGCCTACCGCGCCGGGCTGACCCCGAACCAGGTCACCGCGATCAGCGCCGCCTTCACCTTCACCGGCATCGCGCTCGTCGCGCTGGTGGAGCCCGCCGCGTGGCTCGGCATCGCCGTGTGGCTGCTGCTCGCCGTGGGCTACGCGTTCGACTCGGCCGACGGCCAGGTCGCGCGCCTCCGCGGCGGCGGATCGCTGTCGGGGGAGTGGCTCGACCACGTCGTCGACTGCGTCAAGATCTCGTCGCTGCACCTCGCGGTGCTCGTGTCGATGTTCCGCTGGCCCGCCACGGACTCCGACGCGTGGCTCCTCGTGCCCGTCGCCTACGCGATCGTGGCCGCCGTGAGCTTCTTCGCGATGATCCTCAACGACCAGCTCAAGCGCGTGCACCAGGTCGCCGGCGGCCCGGCGCCCGAGGCAGGGCGCTCCACCCTGCTGCGCTCGCTGCTCGTGATCCCCACCGACTACGGCTTCCTCTGCATCGTGTTCGCGCTGCTCGGCGCCCCGGTCGTGTTCCTCGCGGTCTACGCGCTGATGATGCTCGCCAACGCCGGGCACCTCGCGCTCGCGTCGGTCAAGTGGTTCCGCGACATGGGCGCGCTCGACGCGCGCCGTGCCGAGGCCGCCGCGTCGTCGGCGCCCGCGTCCTCCGCGTCCGCGTCGTCCGCGGGATCCGCGCGGGTGACCGCGTGACCGCGTTCGCCGGCGTCGAGCGGGCGCTCGCCCAGGCGGAGGACGAGGGCGCGGACCTCCGCGGCCGCACGATCCTCGTCGCCCACCCGAGCGCCGAGCTGTACGGATCCGACCGGGTCCTCCTCGAGAGCGTCGCCGGCCTCGTGGCCGCCGGCGCCCGCACGGTCGTGACCCTGCCGTCCGACGGGCCGCTCGTCGACGCCCTCACCGGCGTCGGCGCGGTCGTGCACCACGCGCCCACGCCCGTGCTCCGGAAGGCGATGCTGCGCCCGCGCGGCTTCGCGTCGCTCGTCGGCCAGTCGGCGCGCGGCCTGTCGGCCGGCGTCGGCCTCGTGCGCCGCGTCCGCCCGGACGCCGTGTACGTGAACACCGTGACGATCCCGCTGTGGATCCTCGTCGGCCGCCTCACGGGCCGTCCCGTCCTGGCCCACGTGCACGAGGCCGAGGGGTCCGCGTCGCGCGCGGTCGGCACGGCGCTCGCCCTGCCGCTCGCGCTCGCCAGCCGCGTGGTCGCGAACAGCCGCTACAGCGTCGAGGTCCTCGGCCGCGCCCTCCCCCGGGTCGCGCGTCGGGCCGTGGTCGTGCACAACGGCGTGCCCGGCCCCGCGGATCCCGTCCCCGCCCGCCCCGCGCTCGACGGCGGCCTGCGCGTGCTCTACGTCGGCCGGCTCTCCGACCGCAAGGGCGTGGACGTCGCCGTCGAGGCGATCGTCGAGCTCCGCGACCGCGGCGTGCCCGCGTCCCTCGACGTGGTGGGCGCCGTGTTCCCCGGCTACGAGTGGTACGAGGAGCAGCTGCGCACCATGATCCGCGTGCTCGAGCTCGACGACCTCGTCACGCTGCACGGCTTCCACGCCGACGTCACCCCGTTCATGGCCGCCGCCGACGCATGCGTCGTGCCCTCCCGGGTGGACGAGCCGTTCGGCAACACCGCCGTCGAGGCGCTGCTGGCCGCGCGGCCCGTGGTGGTCAGCGACACCTCCGGCCTCCGCGAGGCCGCGGGCGGCTACGAGTCGGCGCGCCTCGTGCCGCCGTCGGACCCGGCCGCGCTCGCGGACGCCCTCCAGGACATCCAGGCGGAGTGGGACGCGTACCGCGCCCGGGCCGCCCGGGACCGCTTCCGCGCCGAGCACCGGCACGGACCCGAGCTCTACCGGCAGCGCATCGCGCGGTCGGTGGGCGAGATGCTGACGCCCACGAAGCGCATCGGCAGCCCCCGACCGGCCAGCTCCCGCTGACCCCCGGCACCCTCCCTCACCCGCACCACCCATCCTCAGCAAGGACGAAATGAGCATCCTCTCCTCCGCGGGCCGTCGCCTGGCGGCGATGACCGCGGCCGCCGCGGTCATCCTGTCCGCGGTCGTCGTCGCGCAGCCCGCGATGGCGGACTCCGCGCCCGTCGACCCGACGGACCCGAAGACGCCCGTCACGGTCACGGCCGACCCGCTGCCCACGACCCAGATCGACGGCGTCGCCTGGTCGCAGGTCGTCGTCGGCAACACGGTCTACGTGGCCGGCAAGTTCCAGAACGCGCGCCCCGCGGGCGCCGCGGCCGGCACGAACCTCACGCCGCGCAGCAACCTGCTCGCCTACGACATCCGCACGGGCGCGCTCATCACGTCGTTCGCGCCGAAGCTCAACGCGCAGGCGCTGTCGGTGACGGCCTCGCCCGACGGCTCGCGCATCTACGTGGTCGGCGACTTCACCGACATCGACGGCCAGGGCTACTACCGCGCCGCGGCGTTCAGCACCGCGACCGGCAAGGTCATCCCCACGTTCCGCCCGATCATGGGCAGCCAGACCCGCACGGTGAGCGCCTCGAACGACACCGTGTACCTCGGCGGCACCTTCCAGAGCGTCAACGGCGCCGCTCGGAAGTACCTGGCCGCGGTGTCCGCGGCGAACGGCCAGAACACGGCCTTCGTCGCGGATGCGGACACCGTCGTGGACGCGCTCACGCTCACGAAGGACGCGTCCAAGCTCGTCGTCGGCGGCCGCTTCACGCAGCTCAGCGGCACGCCGACCTACGGGCTCGGCGCGGTGGATCCCGCCTCGGGCGCATCCCTCCCGTGGGCGGCGAACCAGAAGGTCAAGAACGCCGGCGTCGAGTCGTCCATCACGAGCCTGTACGCGACCGACGACCGGGTCTATGGATCCGGCTACACGTTCGGCGCCGGCGGCAACCTCGAGGGCGCCTTCTCGGCCGACCCGAACACGGGCGTCGTCAGCTGGGTCGAGGACTGCCACGGCGACACCTACTCCGTCTTCGCGACCAGCAAGGTCGCGTACGTCGCCGGCCACCCGCACTACTGCGGCAACATCGGCGGCTTCCCGCAGACCGAGCCCTGGACCTTCCAGCACAGCCTCGCGTTCTCCAAGACCGCGACGGGCACGGCCACGGCCGACCCGTACGGGTACCACAACTGGGCCGGCACGCCGTCCCCGTCGCTGCTCAACTGGTTCCCCAAGTACGTGACCGGCTCCTTCACCGGGCAGGGCCAGGCGGCCTGGAGCGTCAACGGCAACGAGGACTACATCGTCGTCGGCGGCGAGTTCCCGTTCGTGAACACCACCGCGCAGCAGGGCCTCGTCCGCTACGCGATGGCCAAGGACGCCCCGAACAAGGTCGGCCCGAACGGCAACGACCAGCTCGTCCCCAAGCCGATCTCGTACACGAAGGGCGAGGCCCGCGTCTCCTGGCAGGCCACCTTCGACCGCGACTCGACGCGCCTCACCTACAAGGTGATCCGCGACGGCAAGACGTCCACGCCCGTCTACCAGGTCACGCAGGACTCCACGTTCTGGCAGCGGCCGTCGATGGGCTTCATCGACAAGGGCCTCGTGCCCGGCAGCTCGCACACCTACAAGGTCGTCGTCACCGACTCGGCGGGCAACTCCGTCGACCGCAACGGCGCCGCGCCCGTGGTCATCACCGACCAGTCCGGCAGCGACGCGTACGCCACGAGCGTGAAGGACGACGGCGCGACCGCGTACTACCCGCTCGACGAGAAGGACGGCACCGCGGGCCTCGACCACGTCGCGTTCGAGGACCTCCGGGTCGACAAGGCGACGCGCGGCGCCGCGGGCCCGATCGACGGATCCACCGCCACGACGTTCTCCGGCCAGGACGGGTCCTTCGCGGTCACGCCCCAGGCGGTGCAGGCGCCCGACACGTTCAGCGTGGAGTCGTGGGTCAGGACGACCTCGACCGACGGCGGCAAGGTCGTCGGCTTCGGCGGCAGCAGCACCGGCACGTCGAACAACTACGACCGGATGGTGTACCTCGACAACGACGGGCGCGTGCTCTTCGGCGTCTACACCGGCGCGACCCAGACGATGAGCTCGGCCCCCGGGTTCAACGACGGGAAGTGGCACCAGATCGTCGCCACCATGGGCGCCGAGGGCATGAGGCTGTTCGTCGACGGCAAGCTCGCCGGCCAGCGCGCGGACACCACCCGCGGCCAGGACTACCAGGGCTTCTGGCGCGTCGGCGGCGACAACCTCGGCGGCTGGCCGAACCAGCCCCGGAGCGCGTACCTCGCCGGCGACATCGGCCAGGTGTCGATCTACCCGACCGCGCTCACCCGCGCGGACGTGGTCGACCACCTCGTCGCCTCCGGCCGCACCTCGCCCATCCCGCCCGCCCCCGGGGACGCCTACGGCAAGGCCGTGTACGCCGCCGACCCGTCCTCCTACTGGCGCCTCGACGACGCCGACGGCTCGTCCACGCTGAAGGACGCCGGCCAGAACGACGTCGGCGCGAACGTCGGACGCAACGTGCGCTTCGGCCAGGCGGGCGCCCTCACCGGCCCCGTCGGCCAGGCGGCGGCGTTCTCCGACAGCATCGCGGTGAGCCAGCAGCGGATCTCGAACCCCACCTCGTACTCGCTCGAGATGTGGTTCCAGACCACCACCACGCGCGGCGGCAAGCTGATCGGGTTCGGCGACAACGCGGATCCCTTCAACTTCTCCGGCAGCTACGACCGCCACGTCTACATGCAGGACGACGGACGCCTGCAGTTCGGCACCTGGACGGGTCAGACCAACCTCGCGGGCTCCGAGCGCCCCTACAACGACGGCCAGTGGCACCACATGGTCGCGTCGCAGGGATCCGACGGCCTGAAGCTCTACGTGGACGGCGACCTCGTCGGCCAGAACGGCCAGACGCAGGCGCAGGCCTACGACGGCTACTGGCGCATCGGCGGCGACAACACCTGGGGCTCCTCCAGCGGCACCTTCGAGGGCCGGATGGACGAGGTCGCGGTGTACCCGACCGTGCTCGCGGCCAGCACCATCGCGACGCACTACTCGCTCGGGACGACCGGCCGCGTGCCGAACCAGGCCCCGAAGGCCCAGTTCGCGCAGACGGCGGACTTCCTGACGGCCGCGTTCGACGCGACCGGCTCGACGGACGCCGACGGCACGCTCACCGCCTACGACTGGGACTTCGGCGACGGCGTCCAGGCGTCCGGCGCGCAGCAGTCGCACACCTACGCCGAGGCCGGCACCTACGCGGTGACGCTCACGGTGACGGACGACCGCGGCACGACGAACCGCGCGCAGCAGCAGGTGACCGTGAAGGCGGCCCCCGCCAACATCGCGCCGACCGCCGTCGTGACGGCCACCGCGACCGACCTCACGGCCAAGCTCGACGGATCCGCCTCGACGGACGCCGACGGCACCGTCGCCTCCTACGCGTGGGACTTCGGCGACGGCAGCACGGGCACCGGCCCGACGCCGACGCACGCCTACGCCGCGGGCGGCGCCTACACGGTGACCCTCACGGTCACGGACGACAGGGGCCTCACCGGCACCGCGTCCACGCAGGTGCAGGTCACGGCGCCCCCGGTCAACCGGGAGCCCGTCGCGGTCATCGCCTCGACCACGACCGACCTGGTCGCGAACCTCGACGGCCGCGCCTCCAGCGACCCGGACGGCACCATCGCGTCCTGGGCGTGGGAGTTCGGCGACGGGACGACCGGCACCGGCGCCTCCATCGCCCACCCCTACGCGAAGGCCGGCACCTACACGGTCGCGCTGACGGTGACGGACGACACGGGCGCGACCGGTCGCACGACCGCGAGCGTCACGGTCACCGCCCCGCCCGTGAACCAGGCGCCCGTCGCCGCGTTCACGAGCAGCGTGGCGAACCTCGTCGCCTCGCTCGACGCCTCCACGTCGAGCGACCCCGACGGCACCGTGGCGTCCTACGCCTGGGCGTTCGGGGACGGGACCACCGGCACGGGCCGCACCACGACCCACGCCTACGCGGCCGCCGGCGCCTTCGCGGTGTCGCTCACGGTCACGGACGACAAGGGCCTCGCCACGACGACGACCTCGCAGGTCACCGTCACGGCGCCCGCGTTGAACGTGCTCGCGCAGGACTCCTTCGGCCGCACGGTCCAGTCGGGCTGGGGCACGGCGGACCTCGGCGGCGCCTGGCGCGTCACCGGCGGCACGAACATCGTCCGGGTGCAGGACGGCACGGGCCAGGTGGTGTCGCCCAAGGGCGAGACCCGCACGATGAGCCTCGACGCGGTCTCGACCACGTCGTCGGACGTCACGGCGGTGTTCTCGCTCGACGCGGTCCCGACCGGCGGCGGGTCCTACGCCCGGGTCAACTCCCGCCAGGTGGGCTCGGCCTTCTACCAGACGCAGGTCTGGATCAAGGCGACCGGGCAGATCCAGCTGGTGCAGTCGGAGGGGGCGACGACCCTCGGGTCGTACATCCTCCCCGGCACCACGTACCAGGCCGGCCAGCAGCTCCGCGTCCGCGTCCTGACGACCGGCACCTCGCCGACCACCGTCAAGGCGAAGGTGTGGATCGCCGGCCAGGCCGAGCCCTCCGCGTGGCAGACGAGCGTCACCAGCTCGACCGCCGCGCTGCAGGCCGCCGGCTCCGTCGGGATCCAGACCTACCTCTCGGGGTCGGCGACGGCTCCCGTCACGACGCGGTTCGACGACCTCGTCGTCGCCCGCGACGGCCAGGCGCCCGCGCCGGCGAACCAGGCCCCGACGGCGGCGTTCACGTCGACGGCCAAGGACCTGACGGCCTCGTTCGACGGATCCACGTCGACCGACGCGGACGGCACGGTCGCCTCGTACGCCTGGGCGTTCGGGGACGGCGCGACGGGCACCGGCCGCACGGTCGACCACGCCTACGCGAAGGCCGGCACGTACACGGCGTCGCTCACGGTGACGGACGACAAGGGCCTCGTGTCGGCGAAGAAGGACGGCACGGTCACGGTGACCGCGCCGGTCGTCACGCCGGCCAACCAGGCCCCGACGGCGGCGTTCACGTCGACGGCCAAGGACCTGACGGCCTCGTTCGACGGATCCACGTCCACGGACGCGGACGGCACGGTCGCCTCGTACGCCTGGGCGTTCGGGGACGGCACGACCGGCACCGGCAAGACGGTGGACCACGCGTACGCCGCGGCCGGCACGTACACGGCGTCGCTCACGGTGACGGACGACAAGGGCCTGGTCTCGGCGAAGAAGGACGGCACGGTCACGGTGACCGCGCCGGTCGTCACGCCGGCCAACCAGGCCCCGACGGCGGCGTTCACGTCGACGGCCAAGGACCTGACCGCCTCGTTCGACGCATCCACGTCGACCGACGCGGACGGCACGGTCGCCTCGTACGCCTGGGCGTTCGGGGACGGCACGACCGGCACGGGCCGCACCGCGACCCACGCCTACGCCGCCGCGGGCACCTACACGGTGTCGCTCACGGTCACGGACGACAAGGGACTGGCGTCGGCGAAGAAGGACGGCACCGTCACGGTGACCGCCCCGGTCGTCACGCCGCCCGCCGCCGGGATCCTCGCGCAGGACACCTTCACCCGCATTGCCGCCAACGGCTGGGGCACGGCGGAGACCGGAGGCGCCTGGCGCATCACCGGCAACGCGTCGATCCTCAAGGTGCAGGACGGGAAGGCGCAGGTCGCCAGCCCTGCCGGCGAGACCCGCACCGCGAGCCTCGACGCCGTGAGCACCACCGCATCGGACGCGCAGGTCTCCTTCGCGCTCGACAGGGTGCCCACGGGCGGCGGCGCGTACGTGCGGATCAACTCGCGCCAGGTCGGATCGTCGTACTACCAGACGCAGGTCTGGGTGCGGTCGACCGGCCAGGTCATGATCGTGCAGTCCGAGAACGGCACCAACCTGAAGTCGGTGGTCGTCCCGAACCTCACGTACACGGCCGGGCAGCAGCTGCGGGTCCGCGTGCAGGTGACGGGCACGTCGCCCACCACGATGAACGCGAAGGTGTGGCCCGTCGGCCAGGCCGAGCCGATCGCGTGGCAGTCGACGACGACCGGGACCCTGGCCGCCCTGCAGACCGCGGGCACGTTCGGGATCCAGACGTACGTGTCGAGCTCGGCGACGGCGCCCGTCGCCTTCTCGCTCGACGACCTGCTGGTGACGGACGGCACGGCCCGCTGACCCGGGCACGACGACGACGCCCCGGCGGGCGGGTCCCCGGACCCGCCCGCCGGGGCGTCGCACTGACATGATCGAAGGGCCGTTCCACGGCCGGGGGAATGAAGGAGGGGGAGACATGGCTCGATCACGCCCGCGCGCGCTCCCCGGGGGCGGCGCGCGATGAGCGCCCTCCTCGCCGGATCCGGCGTCCAGACCCTGCTCGTGCTCGGCATCGCGCTCGTGGGCGGCGCGCTCCTGCTCCTCGTGCTCCGGCGGCTGCCGCGCACGGCCGTCGCGGTGTGGCTCGTCGTGCTCTCCCTCGTGCCCGTGTGGTCGGGCGTGCAGGTCGGCGGCTACTACCTGCCGCCGTCGACCATCGCGGCGGTCCTCGTGATCCTCGCGATCGTCCCCGTGCCGGGCTTCCGCGTCTCGCCGCTCGACGCGCTCGTGGTGCTGATGACGGCGGCCGGATTCGCGGGCGTCGTCGTCGGCGGCGGCGCGGGCGTCGGCATGTCCACCCTCGTCACGTTCCTCACCTACGCGCTGCCGGGCTACCTGCTCGGCCGGCTCGCCGCGCACCGGATCGGGATGGCGTCGCTGCACGCGCTCGTCGCCGTGGTCTCCACGGTCGTCGCCGTGCTCGCGGTGGTGGAGTTCGTCTCCGGCTGGAACCTGTTCGTGCTGCTGCCCGGGAACGCGGGCCTCCGCGAGACGTGGGCGACGCTGCAGGGCCGCGGCGGCATCATCCGCGCGGAGGGCGCCTACGGGCACTCGATCGCGCTCGGATCCGCCCTCGCCATCGCGATCCCGCTGACCCTCGCGTCGCGCTTCCGGCTCCCGGTGCGCCTCGGCATGACGGCCGTGATGATGCTCGCCGCGGTCCTCACCTTCAGCCGCGTCGGCATGCTGGGCGCCGTCCTCGGGCTCGCCCTCTCCATCGTGTTCCTCCGCGACGCCATCTCGCTCCGGGTGCGCGCGACCGTCACCGCGGGCGTCGTCGTGGTCGCCGCCGCGGTCGCGCCCTTCGTGCAGAGCGTCTTCGACGACGCCGGCACCGAGGCGAGCAACAGCTCCGACTACCGCGGCGACCTCTACAGCCTCGTGCCCGGCATGGGGATCCTCGGCACCACCCCCGACGCCCACCGCGGCAGCGACGGCCGCGTCTTCTACGGCCCGTTCCGCTCCATCGACAGCCAGCTCGTGCTCACGGGCCTCACCTTCGGGCTGCTCGTCGCGGCCGCCGTGCTCGTCGCCCTCGCCGTGGGCGTCGGGCTCGTGCTGCGCGGCCGCGCCACCGCGGCGACCATCGCGCTCGTCGCGCAGATCCCGGCGCTCGCGTCGGTCGCGCTCATCACCCAGTACGCGACCCTCGTGTGGTTCCTCGCGGGGGTGGCGGCGACCAGCCAGATACTCCGCCGCGACGCGCGGGAGGCGGGCGCGTCGCCGCCGGATCCCGCGCCCGCGCGCCTCGAGGCGCCCGCGGCCCACGACCACGCCCACCCCGATCCCGCCGACGCCCCGGCCGCCGCCGGCCCCGGCCTCCAGCCCGCCCGCACCACCGCCCTCCCGCCTCTACCCGAGAGAACCCCCCGATGACGCTCCACGAGTTCACCGCCCTGCTCCGCCGCCTCTGGTACGTCGTCGTCGCCGCGACCCTCGTCGGCGGCGGGATCGCGTTCGGCCTGTCCCAGCTCGCGACGCCCGTGTACACCGCGCAGTCCCGGCTCTACTTCTCGCTGAGCAGCGGATCCAGCGCGAGCGACCTCAACCAGGGCGCCACCTACACGCAGAGCCAGATGCTGTCCTTCGGCGAGCTCGCGGAGTCGCCCGCGGTGCTCGAGCCCGTGATCACGCGCCTCGGCCTCGACCGCACCCCGCAGGAGCTCGCGCGCGCCGTGAGCGTCACGACGCCGCAGAACACGGTGATCATGGAGATCAGCGTCACCGAGGAGTCGCCCGCCGACGCGGCCGAGATCGCGAACGCCGTCGCCACGAGCCTGCGCGACACGGCCGAGGCGTACGCGCCCAAGGGCGCCGAGGGCTCGCCCACCGTCTCCGTCCGCGTGATCCAGGAGGCGCCCGAGCCCCTGTCGCAGTCCGCGCCGAACGGCCGCACGAACACGCTCGCGGGCCTCCTCCTCGGGCTCCTCGCCGGGCTCCTCGGGATCGCGCTGGTGCGCCTGCTCGACACCCGAGTGCGCTCGGCCGAGACCGTCGCGCACCTCACGTCGGCGCCGCTGCTCGGCGCGCTCGAGCGCGAGCGCGGCGTCACGGGCCTCGCCATGGCGCTCCGTCCCCTGTCGACCGCGGCCGAGGGCTTCCGCCAGCTGAAGGCCAACCTCCGCTTCGTGCTCCTCGGCGATCGCGCATCCAGCATCGTCGTGACGTCGTCGATCCCCGGCGAGGGCAAGTCGACGGTCGCCGCGAACCTCGCGCTGTCGCTCAGCGAGGGCGGGCGCCGCGTCCTGCTCGTCGACGCCGACCTCCGCCGCCCGGTCGTCGCGCAGTACCTCGGCCTCGAGGGCGACGCGGGCCTCACGACCGTGCTCGTCGGCCAGGCGCTGCTCGAGGAGGTCGTGCAGCCCTGGGGCGACGGCACCCTCGACGTGCTGACCTCCGGCGAGATCCCGCCGAACCCGAGCGAGCTCCTCGCGTCCACGCGCATGGAGGAGCTCGTCGCCCGGGCGCGCGAGGCCTACGACGTCATCGTGATCGACACCGCGCCGCTCATCGCCGTCGCGGACGCCGCGTTCGTCGCGCGCATGACGGACGGCGCGATCGTCGTCGCCGACCAGACGCGCGTGCACCGCGGCCAGCTGTCCGAGGCGCTCGACGCGGTCGAGAAGTCGGGCGGATCCGTGCTCGGCGTCGTGCTCAACAAGGTGCGGCCCACGAAGGACAAGCGGGCGTACTACCGGGTGGAGACGGAGCAGGCGGGGCGGGCGGGGCGGCGGCGGACGCCCGCGCGCTGATCCACGGGGAGATGAAGAGAGGCGCGGCCGGATCATCCGGCCGCGCGCCTCGTGTCGAAAATGGTGCGTGCATAAGCAAGCTTCTCCCCGTCCTCGCTCCTTCTTAGGAATGCCACGAGGGAGGCCGTGCAGATCGACCAACTCGCTTGGCTCGGATGGACTTGGCAGCGTGGCGAGGACCCCTGGATCGGCGAACGCCGCGAGCAGCTTGCGACCGACTTCCAAAACCGCCAGGCCGTCGACGACCGAACAGACAAGAGCAAGGCGGATCAGGGACCGGTGGTGCGGCCTTCGCTGGCCGCCGGTTTTGACTGACTGTGCATCACCAGAGTGGCGTACGTGGCGAGCGCGTCCGGCCTCACAGTCGAAGACGCCCATTGCTGTTTCGGATCCAGTACGCGGCCGCTGATCTAGCGGTTCCTCTCGGTATCGTCGCGGTCGGTTACTGAGCGCAGCGGCGTCGCCGTGGACGTCGAAGGTGAAGGCGTCGCCGAGCTCTGATCGACCCGCGTCACGTACCCGAGCACCGGGTGGTCCTAGACATAAATCTTCGAGTGGTCGCCCTTTTGGTCTGTCCATGAGCGCGACCCGACGCCGCAAACGAGACAATCGATACTGCCTCTTGTCTTGCTTCCGGCGAGTTCTCCTTAGTCGATTCGATCAAGTGGAAGCACCCGGCCGCGCTTGCCAGCGAGTGCAAGAGCGCGCATTGACTATAGCCGACGCGTGCTCAGGCATGGTTTAATAGCCGTATGGCCAACCCCACACCCGACGGGCTGATGAAAGCCGTCGTAGATCGGTACTTAAAGTCCGGCGATTTCAACGGGCTCCACCTGCACACGGACGTGGATCCGGCGCTCATGGAATCGGCTCAACACCTAGTCGCTGATGGGAAGCTCCAGGTCATGGTTGACGGGGTTGACTATCCCAATCCGCATATACGTCCGTGGCCATCAAAGCGTACTGTTGAATCACAGATCGAGTCGATACAAGAGCTTTCGGGCGAGGGGTATGGCGTGGTTTTGTATCCGACGCCATCAGCACTCAAAGGAGTCCGGGTCCCCAGCCGCCTAACTGGTCATCCCTTCAGTACGGCAATGGCAAAGGGGCGCGGAACGCTTGAGCTTGCGTACTTTAGCTTCGATGTACTCGAGCCGTATCGAAACGACCCCCGCTACCATTTCCGATACTGGGACTTCGGCGTTGACATGGGTATCGGTGACGATGCCTACCTCGACGAAACTGAGCTCGATCGCGACAAAGTTTCACTAAGCCATCTTGGATTTGCTTACGATCTCTCTGGCTACGATCGGGAGGACATTGAGACGCCCATTGTTCGCCGAGTCGCCGCTTTTTATGGTGACCTTGCGAAGCTAACTCCAGAGCACCAACAGCGCTGGAAGTCATATCTGGTGTCGGACGCCGGCCTTGAGCCGCATCCTGCATGGTGGATGACGCAGATGGGAGATTGGGCAGATGGTGTCGGCCCGTTCGAGTATTTTTTCCTGCAGTTGAATAATCTGAATACGCTCTGGGTGCGAGCGTTCGGCGAGGAGCTATTCAAACACACCGAACAGCCGCAAGACTTTGGGTGGCTCTTGCGCCCATCGCAAAGAGAATGGGACGAGTTTATTGTCCAACTAGACAAGCTCCTTTCCGAAAATATCCGCCATCAAGCTATGGACGCTGTTGGCGTGCGCCGGAAGGGTGATAATGATCAGAACCTGGGTAGCCTAAGTCGCTTTGCCGCGTTTCTGGAAGGAAAGCGAATAGAGGCGGACATGGTAAAGGGTCTGATGGAGCCGCTGAGAAGGGTCCGTCAGGCCAGGCAGAAGCCAGCCCACGCTCTACGTCGTAATATCACTGACAAGACTTTTGTTCATCGCCAAGTGGCTCTGCTTGAAGAGCTGAACGATGTTCTGAGCGCCTTGGCTCAATGGCTCTCTAAGCATCCCAAGAATACTGATTGGAAGTCGGCATACGGGGCCGAAAAATATTATCGCCTGTAGTCGAACGTATCAGCAGTGTGCTAATTCGTAGTTTCTGGTTGGGGTTCGTTGAAGTGGGGCATAGCCGCAGTAAGCGCCAATGTGCTCTCAGCCGAGGGCGACGCAGCGCGCAGGCGGGTGGTCGCCAGAGTCTGGGGCACAAGGCAGTAGCGGCCATGGAGTGCCTTGCGGCGGGCCTTTCGACTCACCGCAGCATCGCCGCTACTGGAAGACGACCACCGGCGAGCCGGCGTCGCGCGCCACGACCACGCTGATCGCGTCGGCCGACGCGGCCGGGACGCTGAAGACGTAGTCGCCCGTCGCGGAGGCGCCGGGCTCGAGCGAGCCGCGGATCACGGTGTCGGAGTCGGCGGGCGTCGCGGGCGTGCGGTCGGCGCCGTAGAAGAGGTTGACGGCCACGGAGTCGACCGCGACGGCCTCGCCCGTGACGTTCACGAGCTCGAGGCGCACGTCGACCGCGTCGCCGCTCAGCTCGCCCACGCGGCCGCCGTCGGTGCTGGTCGGCGTGACGGAGACGATGCGCGCCTGGATCGAGCCGGGGAACGTCGCGGTCTCGTCGAGGCCGACGGTGGTCGCCACCTCCTGGCCGAGGGCCGCGGTGTCGCCGTCGGGGAGCGGAGCCGGGGTCTCGGTGGCTCCGGGGGCGGGGGCGAGGTCCGCCCAGTCCTTCGTGTCGGCGGCGGCCGCGGGGGAGTCGGATCCGGATCCGTTCACCACGACCGTGCCGACGACCGCCGCGACCGCGAGGACGGAGGCGGCGCCGATCACGGCGATGGTGGTGCGGCGGCTGCGGCGACGCGCGCGCCGGGGACGCAGGTCGGACGGGGTGCTCTCGGGTGCGGGCATGGCCTTCTTCGCTCGTCGGGTACGGCGGAAGACGGGCCCGACGACCAGGGCGGGTCGGCGGCGCGGTGCGGGCGGGCGATGGGTGGTCGCCAGGCGCAGGATTCCGGGTCTTCTGCCCTCGCATCGTACGTCCGCGGGCGCGCGCCGGCGAGCCCCCCGTCCAGGGGAGCCCGGTCAGTGGCGTGCTGCGCCGCGCAGGGTGGCGGAGGCACCGGCGGATCCGCGTCAGTCGCGCCGCGCGTACTCCTGGTACGACCAGCCGAACGCGCCCGCGACCATGCCGGCCCCGCGCGCGAGCGTGCGGGTGCCCTTGGCGCGGTGCGCGACGCTGCCCGTGACCGCGCCCACCGCGATCCGGCCGGTGCCGCCGAGCGCGCGCACGAGGCCGCGCGCGGTGGCCTCCGCCCGGATCCGCGCGCGGGCGGCGGGCGACGCCGGCGCGAGCGCCACCGAGGTCAGGCTCCACGAGTTGCCGCTGCTGAACGCGCGCAGCACGACCCAGCGGCGCGTGGTGCGGGCGCGCGGCACGACGTCGACGACGCCCGCCTCGGCGCACCAGGTGAGGAGCCCGCCGGAGGCGACGAGCTGGCGCGTGAAGAGCGTGTCCTCGCCGCCCTGCGTGCCGAGGTCCACGTCGAAGCGGAGGCCCGCGGCGCGCACGGCCCGGAGGTCGAGCAGGAGGTTGTTGGTCGCGGCGACCTCGAGGCGGGTGCCGGTCGCGGGGCGGCGGCGCACGAAGAACCCGCCCGCCCGCACCCACTCGTCGGGCTCGACCTCGTACTCGCTGCGCACCGGACCGGCGACGCCCGCGCTGCCCGTCGCCTGGCGCGCGCGGACGAGGGCGGCGAGCCACCCCGGATCCGGCCGCTCGTCGTCGTCGAGGAACACCAGCAGGTCGTCGTCGCCGGCCGCGTCGAGCGCGCGGTTGCGGGCCGCGGAGATGCCGGGCGTCGGCTCGTGCACGTAGGCGATCGGCACGGGGGAGGCGGCGGCGGCGTCCTCGACCGCGGCGCCGGCGCCGCCCGCGGGGTCGTTGTCGACCACGACGATCCGCACCGCGCGGGGGAGCGCGGGGTCGGCCTCGGCGGCCTCGCGGAGGTCGGCCGCCTGCGCGGCGACGAGGGGGAGCACGGCGCGGATGTCGTCGGGCCGGCGGTAGGTGAGGATCGCGACGACGAGCGAGGAGGCGGGCGCGGACGCCGCCGCGGCGGACGCGGACGGCGACACGGGCGCGGTCGCAGCGCCGGATCCGGAACCGGATCCGGATCCGGCCCGAGCTGCCGTCGGCGCGGGCGACGGCACCGCGCGCCAGCCGCCGGAGAGCCGGTACCCGTCGACGATCCCGCGCACGGCCGCCGAGACGGGCGCGACGGGGTGCGCGAACTGCCGGCGCCCGCCCTGCAGCAGCACCTCGTACGCGATCACGGGGGTGAGGAGCCGCCACCGGCGGAGCGCCGCGGCGTCGAGGTGGCGCGCCCCGTAGAGGAGCCGGTTCCGGACGTTGTGGTAGTAGTACGTGCCCGACTTGGCCTGCCCCGCGCTCGCGTGGCCGGCGCTCTGCGTACCGCCCTCGGCGTGCACGGCCACGGCCTCCTCCACGACGCGCAGGCGCCCGCCGGCCTCCACGACCTTGCGCGAGAGGTCAACGTCCTCCCAGTAGAGGAAGTAGTCGTCGGAGAAGCCGCCGACGCGGGTCCACAGCTCGTAGGTCACGAGCAGGCACGCGCCCGTCAGCCACGGCTCGACCGCGAGGCCGGGGTGCTGGGCGCGGCGGGCGGCCGAGCGGATCCGCCCGTCGGCGAGGTACAGGTCGGATCCCCGGAACCAGGTGCTGCCGTCCGGCCGGAGGATGAGCGGGGCCACGAGCGCGAGGGGGTCCGCCGCGACGGCGCCGCGCAGCACGGCCAGCTGGTCGGGCTCGATGGTCGCGTCGGGGTTGAGCAGCAGGAACTCGCGCGCGCCGAGCGCGCGGGCGGCGTCCACGCCGATGTTCATGCCCGTGCCGAAGCCCGTGTTGCCGTCCGGGTAGACGCCGTGCACGCGGGTCGACGGGTTCGCGGCGAGCTCCCGCACGCGCTCCCGCTCGGCGTCGTCGGTGCGGTTGTCGACGACCACGAGCAGCGCGTCGTCGAGCCGCTCGATCAGCGGCAGCACGTTCTCGCGCACGAGGTCCGCGGATCCGTAGTTGACGACCACGACGGCGAGGAGGGCGGGGCGGGGCATGGGCATCCGATCGATCGGGCGGGTGCGGCGGGTGCCGCCGGGCAGGGGTCGCGCCGGCGGGACCGCCCTCGGGTGCGGGCGGGTGGTGGCATAGTCTATTTCCCCGACCGATGACCACGTGGGCGCACCCGACGACCCGCCGCCGGCCATCCCGCCTTGGAGCGCCATGACCGTCCCCTCCCGCCCGCCCGGCCGCGACCTCGTCGTCCTCCAGTCCTCGCAGGCGCCGCGCCCCACGACGAACCCGTACATCGTGATGCTCGGCCGCGCGCTCGCCGCCACCCCCGGCGTCCGCCCGCTGCACTTCAGCTGGCGCACCGCGCTCCTCGGCCGCTACGACGTGTTCCACGTGCACTGGCCCGAGATCCTCGTCGACGGCCACAGCCCGCTGAAGAAGGCGGTGCGCCAGGCGCTCACGGTCGCGCTCCTGGCGAAGCTCGCGGTCCGGCGGATCCCGATCGTGCGCACCGTGCACAACCTCGAGCGGCCGCAGGGCATCAGCCGCCGCGAGTCGCTGCTGCTCGCGCTCATGGAGCGGGCGACCACGATGCGGATCCGCGTCAACCCGGTCACGGAGATCCCCGCCGACCAGCCGCACGCGACGATCCCGCACGGCCACTACCGCGACTGGTTCCGCGACGAGCCGCGCGCCGACGCGGTGCCCGGGCGGCTCGGCTACGTCGGCCTCGTCCGCCGGTACAAGGGCGTCGAGCAGCTCGTCGCGGCCTTCCGCGGCGCGGGCGACGCGGGCGCCGACCTGTCGCTGCGCATCGGCGGCAACCCGTCGACCCAGGAGCTCGCCGACACGATCCGCGCGCTCGCCGCGGGCGACGACCGCATCGACCTCGACCTCCGGTTCCAGTCCGACGCCGAGCTCGTCGACATCGTCACGTCCTCCGAGCTCGTCGTGCTGCCCTACCGGTTCATGCACAACTCGGGCGGCGCGCTCGCCGCCCTCTCGCTCGACCGCCCCGTGCTCGTGCCGGACAACGCCGTGAACCGCGCGCTCTCGGAGGAGGTCGGCCCGGGCTGGATCCACCTGTTCGACGGCGACCTCACCCCCGAGGAGCTGCTCCGCGCGACCGAGGCCGTGCGCACCGCGGCGCGCGCGGCGTCGCCCGACCTCGCCGGCCGCGACTGGGACCGCGCGGGCACGGCGCACGCGTCCGCGTACCGCCGCGCGCTCCGGATCCGCCGGGGCGTCGAGCGCGGCTGACCCGCCGCCCGGTCGAGCGCGGCGGACGCCCGCCGGTCGAGCGCGCGCCCGCCCGGTCCTGCGCGCCCGCCGCCCGGGAGAGCGCGGCGGACCCGCCCGCCCCGTTCGGGGGCTGGACCCCCGCGCCCCCGCGGATAGCATCGGACAGGGCCCGCATACCCGGCGGCGCCCACCACCCGACCCGAGCTCGCGGTGATCCGGCCGTCACCCGCGGCCGACCCGATCGCCACCCCTCCTCGACCCGACGATGGAGCCCCATGCCCTCCGCCCTGCCCGGCGACCCCTCCGCGCCCGCGGTCGCGTCCGCCGTCGCCTCCGCGGCCACCGCGTCCGCTCCCGCGCCCGAGACGCCGCCCGCCGCCACCCAGGGCCTCGGCGCCCGCGCGGCCCGGGGCGCGATCGTCACGATCGGCGCGCAGCTGATCCGCATCCTCATCCAGGTCGCGTCCGTCGTCGTCCTCGCGCGGCTGCTGACGCCCACCGACTACGGCCTGCTCGCGATGGTGCTCGCCATCATCGGGGTCGGCGAGATCTTCCGCGACTTCGGCCTCTCCAACGCGGCCATCCAGGCGCGCGACCTCAGCCGCGGCCAGCGCGACAACCTCTGGTGGATCAACGCCGGCATCGGCCTCGTGCTCGCCGCCCTCGTCTTCTGCGCCGCCTGGCCGCTCGCGGCGGTCTTCGGCCACGACGAGCTGATCCCCATCGCGCACGCCCTCAGCCTCACCTTCGTCTTCAACGGCCTCGCCACGCAGTACCGCGCGAGCCTCACCCGCAGCCTCCGGTTCCGCGCGCTCGCGACGGCCGACGTCACCGCGCCCGCGGTCGCCCTCCTCGTCGCGATCGGCGGCGCGCTCCTCGGCTGGGGCTACTGGGCGCTCGTCGCGCAGCAGCTCACGCAGACGCTCGTCCTGCTGGCGCTCGCGGTCGGCTTCGCCCGCTGGATCCCGCGCCTCCCGAGCCGCGGCGAGCCCATGGGCCCGCTCCTCCGCTTCGGCTGGAACATGGTCTCCAGCCAGATGGTCGGCTACGTGAGCAACAACATCGACACGTTCCTCGTGGGCCTCCGCTTCGGCGCCGGCTCGCTCGGCATCTACAACCGCGCGTTCCAGCTCCTCATGACGCCGCTCGCGCAGATCCGCAGCCCCCTCACCACGGTCGCGATCCCCGTGCTCTCGCGCCTCGCCGACGAGCAGCGCCGCTTCGCCGACTACGTCGCGCGCGGCCAGCTCGCCCTCGGCTACACGCTCGGCGCGGGCCTCGGCCTCGTCGCGGCCACGGCCGTGCCGATCACCGCGGTGTTCCTCGGGCCGCAGTGGGACAGCGTCGCGCCGATCCTCCGCCTCCTCGCCATCGCCGGGATCTTCGACACCCTCGCCTTCGTCGGCTACTGGGTCTACGTCTCGCGCGGCCTCACGGGCGACCTCTTCCGCTTCTCGCTGCTGAGCGCCGCGGTGAAGGTGACGACGATCCTCGTCGGCTCCTCCTTCGGCATCGTCGGCATCGCGGCCGGGTACGCCGCGGCGCCGGCCATCTGCTGGCCCATCTCGCTGTGGTGGCTGTCGCGCAAGGCCCCGATCCCCACGCGGCGGCTCTACATGGGCGCGCTGCGGATCATCGGCGTGGTCGGCGGCGTCAGCGTCGCGACGGGCGCGCTCCTGGCCCTCGTGGACACCGGATCCGACGTGCTGCAGCTCCTCGCGGGCATCGGCACGACCGCGGTGCTGTACGCGCTCGTCGTCGCGCTCGTGCCCGCGGTGCGCCGCGACGTGCGCGGCGTGCTCGACCTGGCCCGCGTGCTGCCGCGCGCCCGCCGGGGGAGCGGGGTCGCGGCGTCCGCGTCCGCCCCCGCGCCCTCGCCCGCACCCGCCCCCGTGGCGACGGACCAGGGCGCACGCGACGGCGGCGAGGCCGGCACCGGATCCGCGACCCCCGCCGACGCGCGCGCTTCCACGTCCGCCTAGCCGAGCGTCGCCACCACCTCGGACGTCCCGGCCGCGACGGCCACCACGGCCGCGCGCCCCGCGTGCGCGACCCGCACGCCGCCCGCGAACGCCGTGACGCGCACGCGCCCCTCGGCGTCCGTCCGCAGCGTGGTCGGCGCGAGCCGCCACTCCTCGCGGATGAGCCGGCGGAGCGCCTCGTACGACGGCTTCGGCGTGCCGTCCGCCCGCACCAGGCCGCCGGGCGCGCCCAGCCACATGCCGTCGTCGGTGAGGCCCCAGTAGGTGATCGCCGCGACGGCCGGGTGCCCGACGAGCGAGCGGTAGTGCCGCTCGACCTCCTCGGCCTGCCGCTCCTCGCCCGCGGGCGTCGACGGCCAGCTCGCGACGCGGAAGTCGTTGAGGTCGGTGATCTCCGGCGGCATCGGGTCGCCCGACAGCAGCGTGGTCTCGGTCATGTGGATCGGCAGCCCGAACCGCGCGAACCGGTCGACGATGCCGAGCACCTCCTCCTCGCCGCGGTAGCCCTGGTGCATGTGGGTCTGCAGCCCGATGGCATCCACCCGGATCCCGGCGTCCAGCACCTCCTCGATCAGCCGCTCGTAGGCGGGCGAGAGGTCGAAGTCGTTGAGCACGAGCGTCGCGTCCGGGTTCGCGGCCCGCGCCTCCTCGAACGCCATCCGCACCATGGCGAGGCGGCCGCGTTCTGCGGCGAGCCGCGTGATGCCGTTGTCCTCGCGGTCGAACACGGGCATGATCACGGCCTCGTTGATGGCGTCCCAGGTGTCGATCACGCCGGCGAAGTCGCCGACGTCGCGCCGGATGCGCTCCCGCTGCACGCGCTCCACCTCGTCGAGCGGCAGGTCGAGCAGCCACGGCGCGGTCACGGTGTGCCAGACGAGCGGGTGCCCCTTCACGGCGACGCCGCGCTCGCGGAGCCACCGCGCCGTCGCGAGCAGCCGCGCGGTGTCGGGCCTCCCGCGCACCGGCTCGAACCGGCCCCAGTAGAAGGGGAGCGTCGCGGTGTCGAACAGCGCGAGCCACTGCTCCGCGAGCCGCTCGAGGCCCTCCAGCCGGGCGCCGCCGAACGTCTCGACGCCGGCCTCCCCGGGATCCGTCTCGCCGTTCGCGAGCGGGATGAGGTCGAAGCCGATGTTGCCGAACGCGAGGTCCTGCGAGGCCTGCTCCACCTCGACGTCCGCGTGCGCGAGCGGCTGCCCGTCGGCGCCGCGGACGGTGATCACGGCCTCCGCCCGGCGGGCCTCGGGGATGGCGGCGGGCCGGCGATCGGCGGGCGTCTCGGGCATGGGGTCCTCTCGGGAGGCGCCGCCGCGTCGCCGGCCCGTCCGGCCGCCGCGACGAGCGCGCGACGGGGACGGCGCGGGCGACGGGCGGCGCGTCGGTGCGGTCGCGAGGAACCTACGCGGGCGCCGGTCGGGCCGTCCACGCCGCTGCCGATGTCCGCAAGCTTTCCCCGCGGATCGCCCCGGGGGAGGAGCCGGCGCGGGCGTAGCGTGCCAGACACGACGCGGGTGTCCGGCCCGCGCCCCTTCCCCGACGACGAGGACCCCATGACCCCAGGCGCCGCCTTCCTGTCCGTGCTCTACCTCGGCGGGACGGGCACCATCAGCGCCGCGTGCGTCCGCGCCTCCGTCGCCGCGGGCCACGACGTGACGGTCGTCACGCGCGGCGGCGACGCGAAGGGGCGAGGGCTCCCCGAGGGCGTCACGCCGCTCGTCGCCGACGTCGCGGATCCGGATGCCCTCCGCCAGGCGCTCGGCGACCGGTCGTTCGACGCCGTCGTCGACTTCCTGTCCTTCGACGCCGCGGGCGCCGACCGCCGCGTCGACGTGTTCGCCGGCCGCACCCGCCAGTTCGTCGCCATCAGCTCGGCGTCGATCTACCGCAAGCCCGCGCTGCAGACCCCCATCACCGAGTCGACCCTGCGCGCGAACCCGTTCCTCGCCTACGCGCGCGACAAGATCGCGATGGAGGACGCGTTCCTCCTGCACCACTCCACGAGCGGCTTCCCCGTCGTGATCGTGCGCCCCTCGCACACCTACGACGAGGCGAGCCCGCCGCTCGCGGGCGACTGGACCGTCGTCGACCGCATCGCGCGCGGCGAGGAGGTCGTGGTCCCGGGCGACGGCACCTCGCTCTGGACGCTCACGCACGCCGACGACTTCGCGGTCGGCCTCGTCGGGATCCTCGGCGACGAGCGCGCGATGGGGGAGGCGCTGCACATCACGAGCGACGACGTCATGACGTGGGACCGGATCCACCACCTCGTCGCCGACGCCCTCGGCGTCGAGGCGCGCATCGTGCACGTGCCGGCGGAGCAGTTCCCGGTCGTCGAGCCGGACTGGGGCTGGTCGGAGCTCGTCGTCGGCGACCTCTCGCACAGCGCGGTGTTCGACACCACGAGGATCCGGCGGCTCGTCCCCGCGTTCCAGCCGCGGATCCCGTTCCACCTCGCCGTCCGCGGCATCGTCGCGTGGCGGGCCGAGCACCCCGAGCTGACGCGGCCGGACGCGGACACCGACCGCCGCATCGGGCGCCTCGTGGCCGCGAAGCACGCGGCCGACGCCGCGTACCGGGACGCGGGCGCGGCGGCGGGCGCGGGCGGAGCGGGCGCCTAGCGCGCGGCGCCCCCCGCCACGGCGACGGCGGGCCGCCCCGCGACCCGACCGGTCCACCCGGCGCGGGTGCGCGCCACGAGGGTCACGACCACGACGGCCGCGGCGGCGACGAGCGCCGCGATCGCGGCGGGGACCGAGATCAGCTCGCCCGTCAGGCGTCCGACGGCCACCCACGCCAGGCCCCACGCGATCGCGGCCGACGGCGCGAGGCGCCCGCCGTCGCGGAGCGCGAGCACGACGCCCACGGCGCCCGCGACCAGCAGCAGGGCCACGGCCCACGCGTCGCGTCCGGTCGTGCCGGGCTGCAGGCCCGAGGCGGTGAGGATCGACGCGATGTTCGCGATCGACGCCACGCTCACCCAGCCGAGGTAGAGGCCGAGGGTCCCGTCGAGCACGACGCCCTCGACCGCGGTGCGCGGGCGCGACGTCATCAGCGCGCGGAAGACCCACATCAGCGTCGCGAGCAGCGCCACGATGACCACGCCGCTCAGCACGAGGAACCCGGCCTGCGCCGTGAGGATCCAGACGGCGTTGAGCACGAGCGTCACCGCGACCGGGTAGCCGACCCGGCGCTGGCGCTCGTCGGCGCGCTGGGCGGGGAGCGCCTGCCAGACCGTGTACGCGACGAGGCCGAGGTAGACGAGGCTCCAGATGGAGAAGGCCGGGCCGGCCGGGGCGACCGGCGTGTAGCTCGCGCTGAGCGCGCCGCTCGACGCGGTCTGGATGCTCTCGTCGCTGAACGCGCCCGAGCCGAACGCCGAGCCGATGACGGCGAACGCCATGCTCGAGATGACGACGATCTGCCGGACGATGTCCTTCACGGTGCCCATGCGGCCTGCTCCTCTACGATGGAATGTCAGCAGGCGAATGGTAAGCCTGCTGACGATCACTGTAGCAGGAGGTGTCGCCCATGGCCGGAGGGATGTCCGCCGAGGACGAGCTCGCGAGCTGGCCCACGGGCCGGCTGCTGTCCACGGCCGCTCGCGCGGTCGAGCACGCGTGGGCCGAGGCGCTCACCACGCTCGGCGTCACGCACGCCGGCCTCATCGCGCTGCACCTTCTGCGCGACGGGCCGCTCAGCCAGATCCAGCTCGCCCGCTCCGCGCACGTCGAGACGCAGACCATGTCGCGCACGCTCGAGCGCCTGGAGCGGGAGGGCCTCGTGTCGCGCGCGCAGGATCCGCACGACCGCCGCCGCCACGTCGTCGCCCGCACCGAGGCCGGCGCCGAGGCGTGGGCCCGCGCGCAGGACCTCGAGCGCGACGTCGTCCCCGGCATCGCGCGCTCCGAGGAGATGCGCCGCGGCCTCATCGACGTGATCCGCCAGGCCGGCCGCCCGGGCGGCGCCTCGTGAGGCGCCCCGCGGACCCGGTCTCCGCCGCCGCCCCCGACCTCCCCGGCCGCGCGGTCATCCGGCAGCTGTGGAGCGACCTCGCCTTCGTCCACTGGCGCGTGGATCCCGCGCTCGTCGCCCCGCTCCTCCCGCCCGGCACGCGCCCCGACGT
The DNA here is from genome assembly GCF_021922985.1 of Clavibacter michiganensis subsp. tessellarius. Classification (NCBI taxonomy): domain Bacteria; kingdom Bacillati; phylum Actinomycetota; class Actinomycetes; order Micrococcales; family Microbacteriaceae; genus Clavibacter; species Clavibacter tessellarius. The sequence continues at coordinate 3,243,797 of NZ_CP040788.1, forward strand.
CCACGACGGATCCAGCTGGGTCGGCCTCATCCCGTTCGTGCTCTCCCGCAGCGCGTTCCCGCCGCTGCCCGCCGTGCCGTGGGCCGGCACCTTCGCCGAGCTCAACGTGCGCCTCTACAGCGTGGGCGACGACGGTCGCCGCGGCGTGGTCTTCCGCTCGCTCGAGGCCGCGAAGCTCCTGCCGGTGATCGGCGCGCGCGTCGGCCTCGGCCTGCCGTACATGTGGGCGTCGATGACCCACGAGGAGCGCGACGGCGTCGTCACCTACACGTCGCGCCGGCACACGGGCACCCGCCCGTCGTCGCGCCTCTCCGTCCGCCCGCTCGGCGAGGAGGTGGAGGGCGATCCGCTCGCCGACTTCCTCACCGCGCGCTGGGGCATGCACGTGGCCCGCGGCGGCGTCACGCGCTACTGGCCGAACACGCACGACGCGTGGACCCTGGAGCGCGCCGAGCTGGTGGACCTCGACGACGAGCTGGTCGCGGCCGCCGGCCTCCCCGGCATCGTCGACCGCGCGCCCGACTCGGTGCTCTTCTCCCGCGGCGTCCGCACGGAGTTCGCGGGGCCGATGCGCTCGCGCGCCTGACGCGCGCGCCGGTCCCGCGGGCGCCGGTCCCGCGGCCGCCGGTCCTGCGGCCGCCGGTCCCGCGGGCGCCGACGCCCGACCGCCGCTACCGCTTCGCGCGCGGCGTCCGCGTCGAGCGCGGCTTCCCGCCCGAGAGCTCCTCGATCGTCAGCGCGGCGCTCACGAGCGCCAGGTGGCTGAGCCCCTGCGGCAGGTTGCCGAGGAACGCGTCGTCGTCGGCATCGATCATCTCCGAGTAGAGGCCCACGTCGTTGCCCAGCTCGACGAGCTGGTCCATGAGCTCGCGGGCCTCGTCGATGCGCCCGACGCACGCGAGCGCGCCCGCCATCCAGAAGGCGCACGCCGTGAACGTGCCCTCCTCCTCGGGCATGCCGGAGTAGCGGTAGAGGAGCGGGCCGCGGCCGAGCTCGGAGCGGAGGGCGTCGAGCGTCGAGGACATGCGCTCGCCGCGGTCGAAGCCGGAGATCGAGTGCAGGAGGATGCTCGCGTCGAGCCGCTGGCTGCCCGGGTGCATCACGTAGGCGCCGCGGCCCTCGTCCCAGCACTCCTCCTCGACCCACGCGCGGATCCGGTCGCGCTCGGCCCGCCACCGGTCGGGCACGCCGGGGATCTGGCCGAGCTCGGCCAGCTCGACCGCGCAGTCGAGCGCCTGCCAGCAGCCGAGCTTCGAGGTCGTGTAGTGCTGCTCGTCCTCGAGCTCCCACATGCCGGCGTCCCGCTTCTGCCACATGTCGCAGGCGCGGTCGGCGAAGGTCGCGAGCAGGCGGCCGGTGTCGGCGTCGAGCACGTTGCCGTCGCGCACGTAGGTGCGCACGACGTCGAACAGGTCGCCGAACACGCCGAGCTGCAGCTGCGCCTGCGCGTCGTTGCCGTCGACCACGGGGCCGACGCCGCGCCAGCCCGGCACCTCGGGGTTCGAGCTGCCCTCGGGCACGCCGCCCTCGAGCGAGTAGAAGACGTGCAGCTCGGGGCCGTTGTCGCGGATCGTGCGGAGCATCCACGACACCGCCGCGTGCGTCTCCTCGCGGAGGCCGAACTTCACGAGCGCGTTCACCGTGTACGCGAGGTCGCGCACCCAGGCGAAGCGGTAGTCCCAGTTCTTGCCGCCGCCCATGCGCTCGGGCAGCGAAGTCGTGGCGGCCGCGGCGATGGACCCGGTGGGCGCGTGCACGAGCAGCTTCAGCGCCAGCGCGCTCCGCTGCACCTGGTCGGACCACTCGCCCTCGTACCGGAACTCGGTGCTCCACTGCTCCCAGTTGCGGATGGTGCGGTCGATGCCCTCGTCCACGATCTCGGGGTTCGGGATCCGCACGGGCTCCCGCTCGGTCCCCACGAGCGTGATGACGTGGCGCGACCCCTCTGTCGTGGTGAACGCGCCGGAGAGCGACTGCGTGCCGGGCTCGGCCGGGCCGTGGTCGAGGCCGACCACGGCGAGCGTCACGCCGTCGACGCGGATGACGTGCCCGTTGTGGGTGGACTGCACCCACGGCGACGAGGTGGCGAGCGCGGTCCCGGGCGCCACGAGCCAGCTCATCGCGACCTCGCCCGTGAGCCCCTCGATCCGCCGCCCGAGCTCCGACCACGGCAGACGCCCGGCGACGCCCGTGACGAGCGCGTCGGTCACGCGCACGCTGCCGGACGCCGTGGTGAAGGTGGTCGTCAGCACGTTGGTGCCGGAGACGTACTCGCGGCTCACCTCGAAGTCCTCGTCGGGCCGCAGGGTGATGCGCCCGCCGTGGGGCGCGTCGAGGATCGCCGCGAACGCGGGCGGCGTGTGCAGGTCGGGCAGGGGCAGCCAGTCGATGTCGCCGTCCTCCGCGATGAGCGCGACGGTGCGCCCGTCCCCGATGGCGGCGTAGCTGCGGAGCGCGATGTAGCCGTCGATGCGCTCGGGTGCGGGGCGGGATGCGGGCGTGGCCATGGGACTCCTGTCGACGCCGGCAGGAGGAGCACCGACCCCTCCAGTATCCCCGCGCTGATCCCGCGTCTGTCGCCTCCGGCCGCCCCCGGACATGACGATCCGCCGGGAGCCGTCCGCGCCGGATGACGGGGACCGGCGCAATCCGACCCGCCCCTGGGTTCCGAATGGCACTGATGTGCCCGGAGCCAACCCGAACGGTTCCGGTCGCCGCCCGCCGGACAGCGTCGTCCGCGCGGGTTCCCGCCCTCTCCGGCCGCGGCGGGCCAGGCTGGGTCCATGACCCGGATCGAGGCCGTGCGCGGCGACATCACCCGGCAGGACGTGGACGCGATCGTGAACGCGGCCAACTCCTCGCTCCTCGGCGGCGGGGGAGTGGACGGCGCGATCCACCGCGCGGCCGGCCCCGAGCTCCTCGCCGCCTGTCGCCGGATCCGCGCCGACGAGCTCCCCGACGGCCTGCCCGCGGGAGACGCCGTCGCGACGCCGGGCTTCCGGCTGCCCGCGCGGCACGTGATCCACACGGTCGGCCCGGTGTGGTCCCGATCCGAGGACCGCGCGGCGGTGCTCGCGAGCGCCTACCGCCGGTCGATCGAGGTGGCCGCGTCCCTCGGCGTCGGCAGCGTCGCGTTCCCGGCCGTCTCGGCGGGCGTCTACGGCTGGCCGCTCGACGACGCGGCGCGCGTGGCGGTCGCCGCGGTGCGCGCGGCCGTCTCGGACGGCGCCGCCGACGGGATCGGCCTCGTGCGCTTCGTCCTGTTCTCGGACGCGGTGCTCGCGGAGTTCACCGCGGCGCTGGCCGCAGACGCCTGACTGCACCCGCGGCACGACGGCAGGGGAAGAGGACGCCGGCCCTCACGTCGAGACGGGGACCGGCGGGTGGTGCCTGGACGCGGCGTCGATCCGCGGACCTTTCGATTTTCAGTCGAACGCTCTACCAACTGAGCTACCCAGGCGAGCGGGCGGCTTGCGAGAAGACGCCCACATCGGAGAGAAGCCCTCTCCGAGGAGAGGGCTCACCATCCGTGGCGACCCTGACGGGACTTGAACCCGCGACCTCCGCCGTGACAGGGCGGCACGCTAACCAGCTGCGCTACAGGGCCTTGCATGTCGATCACATTGCCTGGTGACCCCAACGGGATTCGAACCCGTGTTAACGCCGTGAAAGGGCGCCGTCCTAGGCCACTAAACGATGGGGCCGCTCGCCCTGGCGGACCAGGTCTCGCAGCAACCGACACGTCAGCATAACCGCACTCCGGGCGAGGACTCAAATCGGCCGGGCGCGGGCGGTGCTCGACCGCGCGGGCATGCGGATCCGACGGCGTGTCGCCGGTCGTCGGCCGGCCCGCGTCGAGGCCCGATGAGTCGTCCGCGCGGCCGTCTCCCGAGCCGCTGCCAGGTTCGCGACACGGCCAGCGCGCTGCCGCGGCGCGAACCTCCCGTCGGGTTAGCCTTCGGTCGACCCTCCCGGGGAGGGGTTCCCCGTGCGGATCCCCGCGTCCGGCCGCTGTGAGCCGTGCGTCCCCCTGACTACTGTGAGAGCAGGTGCGGGTGTGACGGATGTGATCCGGCACACCCCGCCCGCCCCGCGGGGAGGCGCAGCCGGCCTGCCGGGCGACACGATGATCGGGAGCACATGAACCAGGACCTCCACCGGAGCGCGCGCCGCTCGCGCGCCCCGCGCTCCCGCACGCGGCACGGCATCCAGGCCGTCGTCGCCGTCCTGGCGGTCCTCCTCACCGGATCCATCGCGGCCCCCGCCCACGCCGACACCTTCGCCTCGTGGGACGACGTGCAGAAGGCCCGCGGCGACGAGCAGGCGCAGCAGCGGCTCGTCCAGAGCATCAACGACGAGATCGCGTCGCTCCAGCAGCGCGTCGCCGACGCGCAGGCCCTCGTGGTGCAGCGCGGCGACGAGCACGACAAGGCCCAGCAGGACGCGGACGACAAGCACGCCGAGACCGTGCAGCTCCAGGAGAAGGTCGACGCGGCCGACGCGAAGGCCACGAAGTCGCAGGAGCAGGCCGCGGGCCTCGCCAAGCAGCTGATGCGCTCCGGCGGCCAGAACCTCTCCGGCACCCTGCTCCTCAGCGAGGGCGACGGCACCGACGACCTGCTCGACAAGCTCGGCACCATGAGCAAGGTCGCCGAGAAGTCCGACCAGATCTACGCCATCGCGATCCAGGACCGGAACGCCGCCAAGTCCCTCAGCGACCAGGCGCAGGTCGCGCTCAAGGAGCTCGACGCGCTGAACGCCAAGGCCGAGCAGCTCCTCGAGGAGGCCGCGCAGGCGCAGTCCGACCTCGAGCAGGCGCTCGCGGACCAGAGCGCGCAGAAGGCCGACGCCGACGCGAAGCTCTCCGTCATCACCGAGAACCGCGAGGCCACCGAGGACGACTACCAGGCGGGCGTCCGCAAGCGCCAGGCCGACGCCGACGCCCTCGCGGCCAGCCAGGGCGGCGCGGGCGGCGACGTCTCGCCCGGCACCATCAGCGGCACGGGCTGGACGGCGCCCCTCCCGGGCGCGAACACGAGCGGCTACTTCGGCAACAGGTTCCACCCCATCTACAAGCGGATGATCTTCCACGCCGGCGAGGACCTCGTCCGCGGCGGCACCTGCGGCGCGACCCAGTACGCCGCCCACTCCGGCACCGTCTCCTTCGCCGGCTGGAACGGCGGATACGGCAACTACATCCGCATCGACCACGGCAACGGCGTGTCCTCCGCCTACGGGCACATCATGGACGGCGGCACGCTCGTGCGGAACGGCCAGCAGGTCGTCGCGGGCCAGCCCATCGCCCGCACGGGCACCACGGGCGGCTCCACCGGCTGCCACCTCCACTTCGAGATCCGCATCAACGGGAACGCCGTCGACCCGGTGGCGTTCATGCACGGCCAGGGCGTCTCCATCACGAGCACGCATTGACATGAGGAACGACATGAACCACCTCCGCCCGACCACGGTCGTCATCTCCACGATCGCCGTGGGCGTGATCGCCGTCTCCAGCGGCGTCGCCGCGCAGACGGCGTTCGCCGCCACCGACTACCCCTCGTGGGCCGACGTGCAGGCGGCGAAGGCGAACGAGGCCGAGACGCAGGCCGCCATCGACCGCGTCACCGAGCTCGCGACCGGGCTGCAGGTGACCGCCGACCAGGCGAACCGGGCGGCCATGATCGCGGGCGAGGAGTACGCCCAGGCGCAGGCCGCGCGCGACGCGCAGGCCGACAAGCTGGCGCGCCTGGAGAAGAAGGCCGACGAGGCGCAGGCCGCGGCCCTCACCAGCCGGATGCGCGCGGGGCTCCTCGCGAGCCACCTCGCCCGGGCCGGGGGCCAGGACCTCACGGCGAACCTGTTCACCTCCGACGGCGACGACGCGGACGAGCTGCTCCGCTCGCTCGGCACCATGTCGAAGCTCTCCGAGAGCACCCAGAGCGTGTACCAGCAGGCGCTCGCGGACCGCAACAGCGCCGCGTCCCTCAGCGACCAGGCGCAGGTCGCCAAGGACGAGCTCGGCCGTCTCGCGGACGAGGCGCAGAAGTCGCTCGCCTCCGCCAACGCGGCCGCGGCGACCGCCGCCTCCGCCGTGGCGGAGCAGACGCGCAACAGCGACCAGCTCATCGCGCAGCTGGCGCTCCTCAAGGACTCCACCTCGGAGGTCGAGGCGCAGTACGTGCAGAGCCTCACGCAGCCGGTCGTGCCCGCGGCGGCGCCGGCGAGCTCCGGCGGCGCAGGCGGCGGTGGCGGGGCGGCGGCGGGCGGCGGATCCTCGTCGGGCGGCGGATCCTCGTCCGGCGGCGGCTCGTCGAGCGGCGGCGGGGGATCCTCGGGCGGCGGCGGCGGATCCAGCGCCCCGGCTCCCGCTCCCGCGCAGCCGGCTCCCGCGCCGGCCCAGCCCGCGCCCCAGCCGGCGCGTCCCGCTCCGCAGCCGGCCCCCGCACCCGCCCCGGCCCCCGCGCCGTCCGGGAACGCGGCGCAGGTCGCCATCGCCTTCGCGAAGGCGCAGCTCGGCGAGGCCTACGTCCTCGGCGGCGAGGGCAACGGCTGGGACTGCTCGGGCCTCGTGATGATGTCGTACCGCGCGGCGGGCATCAACGTCGGCGGCCACTCTGTGAGCTCGCAGTACAACACGATGCAGGCGCAGGGGAGGCTCGTGCCGTTCTCGCAGCGCCAGGCCGGGGACATCATCTTCTGGGCCAGCGGCGGGAGCTTCTACCACGACGCCATCTCGCTCGGCGGGAACACGATCATCGCGGCGCCGAAGCCCGGCGACGTGGTCAAGATCCAGGGCCTCTGGGGCGGCAGCGACATCATGCCGTACGTCGGCCGACCCGGCTGATCCGGACGCGCGCCCCACGCAGGACGACGCCCGCCCCTCCGCATCTGCTGCGGGGGAGGCGGGCGTCGTCGTGTCAGCGGGTGACGGGGATCAGGCGTCCTCCTCCGGCTCCCCGCCGTGGCCGTCGCCCTCGGCCTGCAGCTTCTCGAAGCCGGCCTGCACGATGCGCTCGGCCTCGGCCGCGTCGCCCCAGCCCTCCGTCTTGACCCACTTGCCGGGCTCGAGGTCCTTGTAGTGCTCGAAGAAGTGCTCGATCTCCTTGCGGGTCTGCTCGGGCACGTCCGTGATGTCCTGGATGTGGGACCAGCGCGGGTCCTTCGCGGGGACGCCGATGACCTTGGAGTCGATGCCGGCCTCGTCGCTCATGTTGAACACGCCCACGGGGCGGATGGCGACGCCGACGCCGGGGAAGACCGGGTACTCGAGGAGCACGAGCACGTCGACGGGGTCGCCGTCGAGGCCGAGCGTGTTCTCGAAGTAGCCGTAGTCGGTGGGGTAGACGAACGACGTGAAGAGCACCCGGTCGAGGTACACGCGACCCGTCTCGTGGTCGACCTCGTACTTGTTGCGGGACCCCTTGGGGATTTCGACGACGACGTCGTAGCTGGCCATGCGCGTGCTCCTCGTGGTTCTGACGTGGGCGGGATGCTGCCATAACGTTAGTGGATGCCCTCCGAGCGCCCCCGTCTCACGCCCGCCGTCGCGGACCTCCGGCGGGCGGTCCGCGGGGCCCTCGCCGGGCTCGACGCCACCGCGTCCGGTCCCGTCCTCGTGGCGCTCTCGGGCGGCGCCGACTCGCTGGCCCTCGCCGCCGCGGCCGCCTTCGAGGGGCCGCGCGCGGGCGTCGCGGTGGGCGCGATCGTGGTCGACCACGGCCTGCAGGACGGGTCCGCCGAGGTGGCGGCGCGCGCCGCCGACGCCGCGCGCGACCTCGGCCTCGACCCCGTCCTCGTCACGCGCGTGCGGGTGGATCCGGGCGCCGACGGCCCCGAGGCCGCCGCCCGCGCCGCCCGGTACGCCGCGTTCGACGACGCGCTCCGGGAGACCGGATCCCGCGCGCTGCTCCTCGCCCACACCCTCGACGACCAGGCGGAGACCGTGCTGCTCGGCCTCGCCCGGGGATCCGGCGCCGCGAGCCTGCACGGCATGGCGGCGTCCGCCCCCGCCGGCACGACCGGCGCCCTCCTCCTGCGGCCGCTGCTCGGGATCCGCGCGGCCACGACGCGCGCCGCGTGCGACGACCAGGGCCTCGACCCGTGGCGGGACCCGCACAACGCCGACCCCGCCTACGCCCGCGCGCGCGTCCGCCACGACGTGCTGCCCGTACTCGAGCGCGAGCTCGGCCCGGGGATCGCGGAGGCGCTCGCCCGCACGGCCGACCAGCTGCGCGAGGACGACGACGCGCTCGAGCGCTTCGCCGCCGAGATGGTCGAGGAGATCGCCGACCACGCCGAGGCCGGCATCTCGCTCGAGGTCGCCTCGCTCGCGGCCGCGCCGCCCGCGCTCCGGCACCGGCTGATCCGCCTCGCCGCCCGCGAGGAGTTCGCGGCGCACCTCTCCCGGACGCACGTGCTGGAGGTCGCGCGGCTCGTCACCGACTGGCACGGGCAGGGACCGGTCGACCTCCCGGGCGTTAGGGTTCTACGCAGGGACGGGCTCATCGTCCTCAGCGCCAGGACGACGGAAGAGTGACATGAGATCCACCGACATCGCCGACGACCTGACCCGGGTCCTGCACACCGAGGAGGAGATCCACGGCCGCATCGGCGAGATGTGCCGTGAGATCGAGCGCGACCACGCGGGGGAGGAGCTGCTCCTCGTCGGCGTGCTGAAGGGCGCGGTCATGGTCATGGCCGACCTCGCGCGAGAGCTCGAGCTGCCGATCCACATGGACTGGATGGCCGTGAGCTCGTACGGCTCCGGCACCAAGTCGAGCGGCGTCGTCCGCATCCTCAAGGACCTCGACGCCGACCTCTCGGGCCGCCACGTGCTCATCGTCGAGGACATCATCGACTCCGGCCTCACCCTCTCCTGGCTCCTCGCGAACCTCCGCTCGCGCGGCGCCGCGAGCGTCGAGGTCTGCGCTCTCCTGCGCAAGCCGGAGGCCGCGAAGATCGCGGTCGACGTGCGCTACGTGGGCTTCGAGATCCCCGACGACTTCGTCATCGGCTACGGCCTCGACTACGCGGAGCGCTACCGCAACCTCCGCGACGTCGCGATCCTCGCGCCGCACGTCTACAGCTGAGGCGCCCCGCTCCTCATATCCCGCTCCGGGCTCCCGCCCGTTCGGCTGGCGGCGAACACCGCGGCCACGCCCAGACAGCCGCTTGTATCCTCGGAACATCTCGTCGCCGTACGGCGCGGCACGGGCAGAAAGGTGCCGGGCCCGCGCCCGAGACTCATGAACTTCAAGAAACTCCTCCGCAGCCCGATCCTCATCGTGGTCCTCGCCATCGTCGTGGTCTCGGTGGGCTTCAGCCTCATCACCGGATCCGGCTACCGCACCATCACCACGCAGCACGGCCTCGAGCTGATCCAGGACGGCAAGGTCGCCTCCGCAAAGATCATCGACGGCGAGCAGCGGGTCGACCTCACCCTCGCGAACCCGGACGGCGAGAACGGCACCATGGTGCAGTTCAACTACGTCGCGCAGCGCGGCACGGAGATCGTGTCGGCCATCACGTCGGCGAACCCGTCCGAGGGCTTCGACGACCAGGTGCCGCAGCCGAGCTGGCTGCTGTCGGCGTTCAGCATCCTGCTGCCGCTGCTGCTCATCGGCTTCTTCATCTGGATCATGTTCTCCGGCATGCAGGGCGGCGGCAACCGCGTCATGCAGTTCGGCAAGTCGAAGGCGAAGCTCGCCTCCAAGGACTCGCCGAAGGTGACGTTCGCCGACGTCGCCGGGTCGGACGAGGCCATCGAGGAGCTCGAGGAGATCAAGGACTTCCTCAAGGAGCCCGCGAAGTTCCAGGCCGTCGGCGCCCGCATCCCCAAGGGCGTGCTGCTGTACGGCCCTCCCGGCACCGGCAAGACCCTGCTCGCGCGCGCCGTCGCCGGCGAGGCGGGCGTGCCCTTCTACTCCATCTCCGGATCCGACTTCGTCGAGATGTTCGTGGGCGTCGGCGCGAGCCGCGTGCGCGACCTCTTCGAGCAGGCCAAGCAGAACGCGCCGGCCATCATCTTCGTCGACGAGATCGATGCGGTCGGCCGCCACCGCGGCGCCGGCGTCGGCGGCGGCAACGACGAGCGCGAGCAGACCCTCAACCAGCTGCTGGTGGAGATGGACGGCTTCGACGTCAAGACCAACGTCATCCTCATCGCGGCCACCAACCGGCCCGACGTGCTCGACCCGGCGCTGCTCCGCCCGGGCC
>NZ_CP040789.1 GCF_021922985.1 Clavibacter michiganensis subsp. tessellarius
TGCGGGAAGAGCCGTTCGAGGAGTCGGAAGTTGCCGCGGGTGATGCGTTGGATCGCGGCGATGGCTTGCGCGTCGGTGAAGTCGTCAGGGTTCAGGGTGTGGCCGAGGCGCTTCCAGTGGCGGTCGAGAACGAACAGGAGCTCGTCTTGGCCGAGGGCGCGGTAGCGGTGGGCGAAGCCGAGGCGACTGTAGAGCTGCGGGTAGTGACGGAAGCGCTGGTCGATTCCGGGCATGCCGATGAGGATGATCGCGAGGTGCTCACGGTCGTGCCGATCGCGGAGGAGCTCGAGGGCGGTGGGCGTGAGCCGTTCCGCTTCGTCGATGATCAGCAGCTCGACCCACCGGCGCGCATCGCCGGCGGTGCCGGTGATCTTCCCGATCGTGCGCTGGTGATCCTCGATCCTGATGCCGAGGTCGACCGTCCAGCGGTCCAGCTCCCGCATGAGGTCCTTCGGCCGGGGCAGGACTTCGGGCGTGTAGAACACCGCCCGGGAGCGGTTCGCGGCCGCATCGAGCTTCGGGTCGTCCGCGCCGCGCCGACCCCACTCCTGGGCGTACGGCTCGAGCGCATCCCAGTGCGCGTACCGGCGGGCGGAGTTGGTCTTCCCGACGCCGGCATCGCCGTGGCAGATCCCGATGGTCTGCTCCTTCCGGACGGCGTTCGCGAACTCGACGAACCGCCGGTGCTCTTTCGTGGTGATGAACGTGTCGGGCATCATCCGTCCTCTTCATAGGTGCGCAGGCGCGGCCGCCGAGGCGGCGGCGGTGTCGCGGGGAGCTCGGCACGGCTGGCTGTAGTTGGGATCCGGTCGTTGAGGTCCCGGCGCAGCTGCCGGCGGCGGGCGCGGCGTGCGGTCTCGACGTCGCGGAGGCTCATCCGCAGGTTCGGGTGGGCCTCGTCGACGGCGACGCAGATGAAGGTGTCGTGGTCGTAGACGCGGATCTCGGAGATGTCACGCGGGTCGTACCGGATCGTCACGGTCCGGCCGACGAACGGAGCAAGGGTCGGGGCGAGGTACCGCTGGCCCTGGAAGTGGATCCCGTCGCGCTGCACGGTGCGGCTCTTCGGCACAGTCAGCAAGAGCCCGTCGAGCTCCACGAGGCTCTCCGGCATCCGAGGCAGCCAGCCGTCACCGGCCCAGGTTGTTCGCGGTGTGGTCCCGAGCTCCTTGTGCGGGCGGTCGTTGTAGGTGGCGATGAACGACCCGACGGCCGTGTCGAGGCCGGCTAGGTCGAGCACCGGGTCCGGGCGTCGGTTCCCGGGGCTGAGGTGTCCGGGAAGGAGCGGGAGCAGTTCGGTGGTGATGGTGCCGAAGAACCGCTCGATCTTCCCGCGGCCCTGGGGGCGGCCGACAGCGGAGTGGATGATCCGGATCCGCAGCTCCGCGGCCGTGTGCTCGAGGTGTCGGCTGGTGAAGTCGGTGCCGTGGTCGACGTGGAGGATGTCGGGGATCCCGCACATCGCCCAGCCGGGATCCGGCTTCCTCCAGATCGCTTGCCGGAGTGCGAGTGCGGTGTTCATCGCCGATGGGGCGCCGGTGAAGACGGTGTATCCGCAGATGGCACGGGAGTAGTCGTCCATGATCACGGTCAGCCAGGGGCGGTCGGGCTTCCCGCCGGCGCCGACGATGAGGACGTCGAGCTCGGTGTGGTCGGCCTGCCACGTCTGGTTGGGGCGCTCCGCCCGGCGCCGATACACGAGCTCGTGCCGATCCCGATACGACGCCGGCCCCTCCAGGGCCAGCGTCACCAGCGCGGGGTCGAGCGCCTGCACGATCTCCCGCACCGTGGAGTAGCTCGGGACCGGGTCCCCGCGCTGCTGCGCGTCCGTGGCGGCGAGGCGGTGCAGGGTCGCGATGCTCGGACGGGGCTTGGTCAGCGCGAGCCGTTCGATGAACGTGACCGTCGCGGCCGCTGTCCGCCGCCGGCCCGCGTCGATCCGGGACCTGGAGTCGAGGGCAGTGATGCCGCCGGCGCAGTAGAGGTGGTGCCAGCGCTGCAGGGTCCGCGCGCTGATCCCGGTGGTCCGGGCGAGAGCTGCGAGCGGGATCTGGTCTTCGACATGCAGTCGAAGAACGCGCCACCGCTCGAGCCCGTCCACCCCGGCACCTACATCGCGGCGCTCTCGCGCGCAGCGTTCGACTGGTGCCGGTACAACGTCGCGCGGCTCCACCCGACGAGACGGGCCGCGTCCTCCGCGGTCCGGCCACGGGCTCGCGCATCGGTCGCGATCTGGAGCTTGTCGGCGATGACGGCCGGATCCGACAAGGGGCGGCCGAAGCGGGTCCCGTTGTCGCGCGCGACGGCGATGCCGGCGTTGACGCGCTCGACGATGAGCTCGCGCTCGTACTCGGCCAGGCTCGCGAGCATGCCCAGCATCAGCCGGCCCGAGGTCGTCGCCGGATCGATGCCGTCGGAGATGGAGCGGATCTGCACGCCCCGTTCGCGCAGCATCTTCACGGTGCTGAGGACGTCGAGCATCGAGCGGCCTAGACGGTCGATGCGCCAGACGACGATGGTGTCGCCGTCCTCGGCGTACTCGAGCAGCTTCTTCATCCCCGGCCGATCGATCGCGGCCCGGCTGCCGGAGGTGACGTCGGCGAACACGTCCCGCTTCTGCACGCCGTCCTTCACCAGCGCGTCGAGCTGGAGCTGCGCATCCTGACTCGTCGTGCTCACCCGCGTGTATCCCAGAAGCCTCACCCGAGCAGTCTGCCTCAGAAATACCCACGGTGGGGCTCTTCGAGACACTTTGCGGTGAGACGACTTGACGAGACGTCCGGCCCCCAGTGAACAGGCTCAGTCGACGCGGCTCGGAGGCGCAGATCATGGTGTCTCGAAAAGCTATTGCTTTTCGAGATGGATCGTGAAGAGCGCATGCGCAGGGTGAGAGGTGCATACTTGAGGGGTCTCACGACCCGGCAGAGGGGCTTGCCGGATCCAACTTCGACGCTCGTCGACAACAGTCCCTATCTCAGCTGGTCGCGCTAGGCGCGCCCGAGATAGGGAGAGCGATGTCCGAGCCTGTCGGTACCGGCCCCATCGTGGTCGGTCTGCAACCGGGATACGTATCTGGGGTCGTTGAGGTCGCCGCGTCGTACGCCGCACGCCTTGGTTCGTCTCTAGTGTGCGTGAGCGTCGATCCTGCGTTCGTGGATACCGGGACTCGGGACGACGGGTCCGAGATGCTCGAGCCGTTGGACTCCGACACCGACGACTCCGCCCCGAGGACGCTGTCCGCCTCAGAGGAAGAGGAAGTGCGGGCCGTGGCCGCGCGAGCGGGAGTAACCGTGGAGCTCCTGGCCGGAGTCGGCGACCCAGCCCGGGCGCTCATCAGGGCTGCGGAGCAGCGGGATGCGTCGATGCTGGTCATCGGTAGCCGAAGTGGAGCGCGTCGCATCGCCGAGTTCTTCTCGGGATCCGTCGCCGCGCAGCTGGTGCACCACCAGCACCGTCCGGTGCTCGTGATCCCGACCGACCCGATCGGATTTCACGCGTCACCGCCTCAGCAGGATCTCTGATGGGCCTGCTGGTGCTTCTGCGCCACGGGGAGAGCACTGCGAACGCGGCCGGGATCTTCACGGGCTTGCAGGACGTCCCGTTGACGCGGCAAGGCGTGGCGGAAGCGCGCCGCGCCGGATCTGCGATGGCGAGACAGGGGATCCGGCCGGATCTGGTCCTCACCTCCACGCTGCAGCGCTCGATCCACACGGCGGAGGTCGTGACGGATGTGCTGGGCCTGGACGTGCGGACCGAGCAGCGGTGGGAGCTGAATGAGCGCAACTACGGTGCGCTGACCGGGATGACCAAAGCGCATGCGCGGACGGTCCTGGGCGAGGAGCGGTTCTTCGCGGTGCGTCGGACCCGCACCGGCCGACCCCCGCGGATGTCGGTGACAGCCTGGATGCGTCTTCGGCGTACGCCGGCTCTGCGGAATCTGCCGTGGGCAGCGGTGCGGCGGACCGAGGCGCTGGCGGACGTCATCTTGCGCGTGCAGCCTTTCCTCGTCGCGCAGGTCTTGCCCGAACTGCGCCTGGGTCGGACAGTGGTGCTGATCGCACATGGGAACTCCCTTCGCGCGGTCTGCGCCTGCGTCGACGAGCTGACCGATGGTGAGCTCGCCCAGTTGAATCTCCCCACCGCGCAGCCCCTCATGTACCGCTTCGATGCGGCGACGGGTTTCGGTCCACGGGGTGGCGAGTACATCGATCCGGACGCACAGGAAGCAGCAGCGGCCGTCGCTGCCGAGGGGGGAACATGACCACGCGATCGCACGACGCCGCAACGGGTGGGCAGTTGCCTGATGACCCCGACGTCGACGTCGATGACCCCACGACCTCACCGCAACCGGTGCACCTGCGCTGGCGGTACCTCGGACTCGTCGCGCTCGGCGGCACGGTCGGCACCGGAGCGCGAGAGACCATCAGCTACGTCTTCCCTGCCGCCGACGGGGTGTCCTGGGCGATCTTCTGGATCAACGTCACCGGTGCGCTCCTACTCGGGCTGCTGCTGGAGCATCTCGCACATCGAGGCCCTGACGAAGGCCGCCGCCGCACCACCCGGCTGCTCATGGGGACCGGAGCGCTCGGCGGGTTCACGACCTACAGCGCCCTCGCGTCCAGCACGGCCGCCCTGATCCTCGACGACCATGCGCTCGTCGGCGCCGGGTATGCGTTGCTCACGGTCGTGACCGGCGCCCTGGCCACCACCATCGGTCTCGTCACCGCGCGTGCGCTCCGGCCCAGAGGAGCGCACTCATGAACGTACTCATCCCGATCGTGGTCGCCGTGGCCGGAGGCGTCGGCGCCGCCTTGCGGTTCTTCCTCGACGGAGCGATCAACCGAACTCGCCAGTACCGGCTCCCGGTGGGGACACTGACGATCAACATCACCGGCTCATTGCTACTCGGCCTACTCACCGGCGCAGCGACCCATCTCGGCGCCACAGCCGTCGCGGTCCTCGGCACCGGCCTCATGGGCGGATACACCACCTTCAGCACCGCCAGCTACGAGACGATCCGCCTCGCCCGCACCGGGCGGGTGCTCACAGCAGCCGGCTACGGCTTCGGAATGCTCATCACCTCCGTCGCCTCCGCGATCGCCGGCATCGCTCTCGGCACACACCTCTGACTCCCCGACCCGACACAGGAGACGACATGCACTTCGACATCACCATCGAGATCCCCCGCGGCAGCGGCAACAAGTACGAGATCGATCACGCGACCGGGCGGATCCGCCTGGACCGAGCCGTGTTCACCAGCATGGTGTTCCCGCAGGACTACGGCAGCATCGATGACACCCTCGGCGACGACGGTGATCCTCTGGACGCGCTCGTGCTCCTGCCCCGCCCGACCTTCCCCGGTGTCGTCATCGACGTGCGTCCTGTCGGAATGCTCCGCATGGTCGACGAGAACGGCGGCGACGACAAGATCCTCACCGTCCCCTACGGTGACCCCCGCTTCGCGGACATCCACGACATCGCCGACGTCCCGGACACGACCCTGCAGGAGATCGAGCACTTCTTCTCCCACTACAAGGAGACCGAGCACGGCAAGCACGTGACCACCGCCGGGTGGACCTCTGTCACTGACGCGGAGGCCCTCATCCGCACAGCCCAGCAGCGCTTTCCCCGCCACCGCTGACCCCTCAGCCGGCCGACCGTCGGCTCCCGCGCACGACCTACCCCGAATGAGAAGCGATCCCATGAACGAGTACATCAGCAACACGCACCACGCATCACGGCACACAGGCGAGTACGTCACCCGCACCCTGCACCCGGTCACCATCACGGACCTCCGCGCGTCCCGCATCCTCGACTCCCGCGGCTACCCGACGGTCCGCGTGCACCTCACGCTCACCGACGGGACCACCGTCACCGGTGACGCCCCGGCGGGAGCATCGACCGGTGCACACGAAGCCGTCGAGCTCCGCGACGGCGGCGACGCCTACGCTGGCCGCGACGTCTCCCAGGCCCTGCTCATGACGGCCGCGGAGGTCGCCCCGCTGATCACCGGCAGGAGCTGGGTGTCGATCACCGAGCTCGACGCCGCCCTGGCCGCACTCGACGGCACCGCCGGGTACTCGCGGTTGGGAGCGAACACCGTGGTCGCGACCTCCATCGCCATGTCGCGCGCGTTCGCCGCCGCCGCTGGACTGCCGCTGTGGCGGTGGATCGCTGACGTCACCGGCAGCACGCCGCGCCTCCCCGTACCGCACTTCAACGTCCTCAACGGCGGCGCTCACGCTGCGAACGCGCTCGACTTCCAGGAGTTCATGATCGCGCCCGTCTCCGCGACCAGCATGGTCGACGCCGTCCGCGTGGGGTCGGACGTCTACCACGCCCTCTCTGGCATCGTGCGGGAACGCTTCGGCGCGGTCGGACTCGGCGACGAGGGCGGTTTCGCACCGGCGATCACATCCCCGGAGGAGGCCCTGGATCTACTGGTCGACGCCATCCGCATTTCCGGACACGACGCGGGCGTGAACGCGATGGCTATCGCACTCGACCCCGCAGCGAACGAGTTCGCGCTCGGCGACGGCACGTACCGGATCGTCGATCAGCACCTGGACCGTGACGGCCTCGTCGCGTACTACGAGCGCCTCGTCGGCACCTACCCGATCCGCAGCATCGAGGACGGCTTCTCGGAGGACGACCATGCCGGGTGGAAGGCCATGAACACCGCTCTGGGCTCTCGTCTGCAGATCGTCGGCGACGACCTCTACGTCACAGACCCCCAGCGCATTCGCGACGGGGGCCGGGATGGCCTGTCCAACGCCGCCCTGATCAAGCCCAACCAGATCGGCACCGTGTCGCAGACCTTGGACGCGATTCGCACGGCCCGCGAGCTGGGTATGCGCAGCATGGTCTCGCACCGCTCCGGAGAGACCACGGACGCGTTCATCGCGGACCTCGTCGTCGGAACCGGCACTGGGCAGATCAAGTCCGGAGCCCCCGCACGAGGCGAGCGCGTGGCGAAGTACAACCGGCTCACCGAGATCGAAGAGACCGCACACGACCTGCCGTACGGGCTGGCATGACCCGTCAGCAAGCACGACGAGCGTCACACGGCACGTGCGTGCACGGCCACGAGAACACGCGACGAAAGAGGGTGCGATGACTGGAGCAACCGACATGAAGCCACGGAGCTGGGCTGTGACGCACGGGATCGAGGCGACGCCGTCCCGCGGCATGCTGCGGGCCGTCGGCATGGGCGACGAGGACTGGGACAAGCCGCAGATCGGCATCGCCTCGTCGTGGAACGAGATCACGCCGTGCAACCTGTCCCTGGACCGTCTCGCCCAGGGAGCGAAGGAGGGTGTCCATCGAGGTGGCGGCTACCCGCTGCAGTTCGGCACGATCTCCGTCTCGGACGGGATCTCGATGGGCCATGAGGGCATGCACTTCTCCCTCGTGTCTCGGGAGGTGATCGCCGACAGCGTCGAGGTCGTCGTCAGCGCTGAGCGGTTGGACGGCACCGTCCTGCTCGCCGGATGCGACAAGTCCCTCCCAGGGATGCTCATGGCAGCCGCGCGACTCGACCTCGCGAGCGTGTTCCTCTACGCAGGATCCGTCCTACCCGGATACGTGCAGCACGCCGACGGGACGGGCAGGGAGGTCACCATCGTCGACGCGTTCGAAGGCGTCGGCGCCTGTGCTGCCGGAACCATGACCGAGGAAGAGCTGAAGAAGATCGAGTGCGCGTCCGTCCCCGGGGAAGGCGCATGCGGGGGCATGTTCACCGCGAACACCATGGCCTGCATGGCCGAGGCGCTGGGCATGTCGCTACCCGGATCCGCGGCGCCACCGAGCGCCGACCGCCGTCGCGACCAGTACGCGCACCGATCAGGTGAAGCGGTCGTGGAGATGATCCGGATGGGGATCACCGCACGTCACATCCTCACCAGAGAGGCATTCGAGAACGCCATCGCCGTCGCCATGGCACTCGGAGGGTCGACCAACGTGGTGCTCCACCTGCTGGCGATCGCGCACGAGGCTGAGGTCGAGCTCACCCTCGACGACTTCGACCGGATCGGATCCAAGGTCCCGCACCTGGCCGACATGAAGCCCTTCGGGCGCTTCGTGATGCGCGACGTAGACCGTCGAGGCGGTGTCCCCGTCATCATGAAGGCGCTGCTGGACGCCGGCCTGCTCCACGGCGACTGCCTGACGGTCACAGGCAAGACCGTCGCAGAGAACCTCGCGGAGATCGACCCACCCGAGCCCGACGGGGAGGTGTTCCACCGCCTCGACGATCCCCTCCACGCCACCGGCGGACTCACGATCCTCCGAGGGTCGCTTGCGACCGACGGCGCTGTTGTGAAGACAGCCGGCTTCGACGCCACCTCGTTCGAGGGATCCGCGCGAGTCTTCGATCGCGAGCGCGCCGCACTGGACGCGCTAACCGAAGGCCGCATCCGCCCGGGCGACGTCGTCGTGATCCGCTACGAAGGCCCCAAGGGCGGACCAGGCATGCGCGAAATGCTCGCCATCACGGCCGCCATCAAGGGCGCGGGATTGGGAAAGGACGTCCTCCTTCTCACCGACGGGCGGTTCTCCGGCGGCACCACCGGCTTGTGCATCGGCCACGTCGCCCCGGAAGCCGCAGACGGCGGCGTCATCGCGTTCGTGTGCGACGAGGACCGGATCCGCGTCGACATCCCCACCCGACGCGTCGACCTCCTCGTCGACGAGGAAGAGCTGGAGCGACGCCGACAGGGCTGGGTACCTCTGCCTGTTCGGTACACACGGGGAGTGCTCGCCAAGTACACGCGCCTCGTCGGATCGGCCGCCATCGGAGCGGTCACCGGGTAGGGGGCCAGCAGGACGAGCGCTGCGCGCTCGTCGCTGCTCGCCGCATGACGCACGGGCCGGCCTCCCGGAGGAGGACGGCCCGTGCGTCATTCGCCCCGCTGCGGGGCGCCGGCGGGATCAGACGCCGTAGTACAGCTCGAACTCGAACGGGTGCGGGCGCTGCGCGAGGGGCTTGATCTCCATCTCGCGCTTGTACTCGATCCACGTCTCGATGAGGTCGGGTGTGAACACGTTGCCGGCCGTGAGGAACTCGTGGTCGGCCTCGAGCGCCTCGAGGGCGGCTCCGAGCGACGCGGGCACCTGCGGGATGTTCTTCGCCTCCTCGGGCGGGAGCTCGTAGAGGTCCTTGTCGACGGGCTCGTGCGGCTCGATGCGGTTCTTGATGCCGTCGATGCCGGCCATGAGCTGCGCGGCGAACGCGAGGTACGGGTTGCTCGACGCGTCGGGCGCGCGGAACTCGATGCGCTTCGCCTTCGGGTTCGTGCCCGTGATGGGGATGCGGATCGACGCCGAGCGGTTGCCCGCCGAGTACACGAGGTTGACGGGCGCCTCGAAGCCGGGGACGAGGCGGTGGTACGAGTTCACCGTCGGGTTCGTGAACGCGAGGATGGCGGGCGCGTGCTTGAGGATGCCGCCGATGTACCAGCGCGCGACGTCCGACAGCCCGCCGTAGCCGGCCTCGTCGTAGAACAGCGGCTTGCCGTCGTTCCAGAGCGACTGGTGCGTGTGCATGCCCGAGCCGTTGTCGCCGAACAGCGGCTTCGGCATGAACGTGGCCGTCTTGCCCCACTGCTCGGCCGTGTTCTTGACGATGTACTTGAACTTCAGGATGTCGTCCGCCGCGTGCACCATGGTGTCGAAGCGGTAGTTGATCTCGGCCTGGCCGCCCGTGCCCACCTCGTGGTGCGCGCGCTCGAGGATGAGGCCGGCGTCGATCAGCTTGAGGCTGATGTCGTCGCGGAGGTCGGCCTGCTTGTCGACCGGGCTGACGGGGAAGTAGCCGCCCTTGTAGGGCGTCTTGTTGCCCAGGTTGCCGCCCTCCTCCTCGCGGCCCGAGTTCCAGGCGCCCTCCTCGGAGTCGACCGAGTAGAAGCTCGTGTGCTGGTTCACCTCGTAGCGGACGTCGTCGAAGATGTAGAACTCGGCCTCGGGCGCGAAGAACGCGGTGTCGGCGATGCCGGACGCGGCGAGGAACTTCTCGGCCTTCTTGGCCACCTGGCGCGGGTCGCGGGCGTAGATCTCGCCGTTGCGGGGGTTGTAGATGTCGAACACCATGATGAGGGTGCGCTCGATGCGGAACGGGTCGATGTAGGCCGTCGTCACGTCGGGGATGAGCTGCATGTCCGACTCGTGGATGCTCGCGAAGCCGCGGATGGACGACCCGTCGAAGGCGATCCCCTCCGTGAAGAACTTCACGTCGACCGTGGATGCGGGGATCGTGAGGTGCTGCTGGACGCCGGGAAGGTCAGTGAACCGGACGTCGAGGAACGTGACGTCCGTGTTCGTGATGAAGTCCAGGACTTGGCTGGGGTCAGTGAACACGCTGGCTGCTTTCTGCGTCGATGCGCAGGTGATCGCCTCAGGACCGATGGCACCGCAAGCGACCACCCGTACGGGTGGGATAGGAACCATCAGCAAGCGGTGCGGTTCGGACGGGTCGTCCTGGCGGGATCCATCGCCGCCGCGAGTGTAGCCCGCGCCGCACATCGAATCGTGTGCCACCCCTCGGCCCGTGGGACAGCGAAGGGTCCGGGAACGCCAGCGTCGGTGCGGGCTACCCGATGACGGGGCGATCCGCCGGCCACTCGTAGAGGAGGGTCCGCCGTCGGATGGCCAGGGCCGACGCTAGCCCGATCGGACCGACGCGGCCGGCGAACATGAGAGCGGCGAGGACGTACTTCCCGACCGTTGCTGCCCCAGAGGCTCATCCACCCGTTGGTGCCGGACGTGCGCTTGGGCAGCAGCATTCGGTTAGGCACCGCAGCGGCACGCGCGCGCGCTCACGCGGCAGCTTGACGGCGGGGAAGTAGGCCGCGGGCTAAGGGTGTCGCTGGCACTCCACCGCAGCCCGGGCCGCCATCGATTGATCAAGATCAGACGCCACTAAGCGGCGAAAGTCACAGCGCACGTCGCGCGACGCCGCGCTGGTCCGGGGAGGGATCCCTCGGCGGACGCTGGCAGACCCGCTAGCCATCGGCCAAGATCGGGTCATGGCCGACGCCCCCAGCCCTGCAGAAGCTAAGCGCCGCTCACGGCGAGGCTTCCGCGTGATCGGGACCGCGATCCTCGCGTTCAGCGTGCAGGGGTTCATCCTGGCGTCGGCCATCCGAGAGCAGAACGCGACCCTTGGCATCATCTGGGCCGTTGTGATCGTCATGTTCATCGGACTCTTCATGTTCGAGCGCTCCCGCGAGCGAACGCGCCGTGGGCGCGAAGCCCTCGGCAAGAACTGACGGGGCAGCGACGCCGGTCGTGACCCGCCACCGAGCACCGCGCCGCCCACGGATGCGTCCTTCAAGGGATCCCTTGCCGGACGCTGCGAGCGTGCGTCGTACGGGCCCCCTGTGGCGACCGGTCAGCGCTCGAAGCTCGCGGCGCACTCGGCCCTGGCCCTCCGCATCCGAGCGTCCGTCGTGACGTGGGCCGAATTGATGCTGCGCTCGTCCTCGAGCTCACTCCTCGCGTGGTCGGCGTTCATCTCGTCCTGGTCCTTCGCGATCAGCTCGAGCGCGGCGCGCGGCCGGTCGACACGGAACACGACGGCCCAACGGACCCCCGCAGAGCGGTCCTCCGCGAGGCGGAGGATCTGCTCATCGTCCGGGTACCGCATGCCGCTCCCCACAGCCGAGGCGCGGACCTCCCAGTTGCGATCCGTGACGAGTCGCTCCATCTGCTCCCGCGTGATGCGCGGATTCGCAGCGCACGCGGCGCGCACTCGCCGGTCGCCATCGCTCATGAGCGTCTCGAACACGTCGAGGTGGTTCGTCGTCTCGGCCATCCGAGAGCGGATCTCGGTGGAGGCGTTCTCCATGAGCGCGCATTGCACGTCGCGTGCGAGGGATCGCTCGTCGTGATCCAAGAACGTGCCAGCCAGTGCGAGGCGGAGCCACCTGTCGGCCGACCGGGCGACCGCCATCTGCAGGGCCGGCCGCTCGGCCAGATTCGAGGCGGCGGCCCAGCGCACCGAACCGACACGGTCGTCGAGCAGGTTCGAGATGGTCTCGTCATCGGCCGCGGGATTTGACGCGACCGCATAACGCACCGACAGCGACCGGTGCGAGCTGAGGGATCGCAAGACAGCGCCGTCGCGTGTCTCCGTGGCCCCTAGCGCGATGGCTTGGACAGTGGGCATGAGTGGATGATCCCACGGGGATGCGAGGTCGGGTCCGCCGTCGCGGCATCTAGTAGCTCATGGGCTGAGGCGCCCACGAACGTGACCGCACCGTGCCATGAGGTTCGGCAACGGGCCCCTGCGGGACGGGCTCATGTTCGGCCGCGGCGGACCGCTGTCCGCTCATGTCAGCCGTTCGAGCAGGTCTCCGTGGCAGCGGCCTGACCCGTGACGTTGTCCGGCAGCGCCGCCGGGGGAGCGGTTGTCCCGCCGGATGAGGGCGCGGCTACGTCCGCGGGGGGACCCGTGGCGGGATCGGTGGGCTCGGCGAGGACGACGCCTTGGCCGGTGCTGTCGGGGGCGAGCGTGAAGTCCGCGTCGGTGGCGATGAGCTGCATCATCTGGTCACCGGTCGCCACGTCCTGCGCGACGCGGCCGCTCTCGAGGTAGGTGGTGGGGTACTGGACGAAGACGAACTTGTCGAGCGGGATGTCCTTGACGGTGAGGGCGAGGGACGTGATGGCGGCGGGGTTGTTCAGCGAGGTGGAGAGGCTCATGTTGTCGACGGCGGCGCGTGCGATGCCGTAGAGCTTGGCGGGGTTGGTGAGTGTGTCGGTGCTGGTGATGGTGCGTAGCAGTGCGCTGAGGAACACCTGCTGGTTGCTGATCCGGGAGAGGTCGCTGTTGTCGCCGATACCGTGGCGGACGCGGAGGAACTGGACCGCGTTCTCGCCCTGGAGGAGCTGTGGGCCGGCGGCGAGGTCGAGGTTGGTGCGCCAGTCCTTGATCGGATTGGCGAGGCAGACGGTGACGCCGCCGACGGCGTTGGACATCTCGATGACGCCGTTGAACTGCACCGAGCCGCCGTAGGGGATGTCGAGGCCCGTGATGCTCTCGACGGTGCGCACGACGCACGGCAAGCCGCCGGTTTCCAGGGCGGTGTTGATCTGCACGCCGCTCGCCGTCGACTCCTCGGTCGTGCCGTCAGCGCTCTGGCATGCGGGACGGTCGATGAGCATGTCCCGTGGGAAGGAGACGACGGTCGCGCGGGTGTGGTCCTCGCTGATGTGGAGCAGCATCGTGACGTCGTTCAGCTCCGCCGTACCGACGTCCTTCGTCGCTCCGTAGCCGTCGCCCTGGTCACGACGCGAGTCGTTCCCGACGAGCAACACGTTCGCACCGCCGTCGATTGCACCCATGGAGGGCGGAAGGGCGTCCCCGTCCGAGATGTCGACGGAGTTTGCCCGGACCGTGCGTGCGAGGTCCCATGCTGCGACCGCAGCGACGGAACCGGTACTGACCAGGGCGACCGCTGCCACGACTGCGACGAAGTTGGCTGCAGTGCGTACGGCGCTGGGCTTCCTCAGTCGACCGTGACGGGCGATGCCGGAAGCCCGTCGCCGCTCGCGCTGAGCTGCCCTGGTGTCTTCGGCCACGTTGACTCCTTCTTGGGCGGATGCGGCGCGGACGCGTCTCATCGAGGCTATGTGGCGCGCGTCGCGCGACATACGCCGAGACAGGCGTCATCCCCGGACTGGGGCGCGGTCGATACGTGTCCGGGTATCCATCCCTCGTCGGACCCGTCGCCGACGTCGATACCATCATCGAATGACAGAAAACGCGCCTTCCACCGATCCTTTGATCGCACACCCCGAGGGCACTTCAACCGCAGCGGGCGAAGGCGCTTCGACCGGAGGGACGCCGAGTCGTGTATCGAAGGCCACGTGGATCTCGGCTGGCCTAGCGGCCCTCGTCGTGATCGCGCTGGTGATCGTCCTGGTGCGCATGGCCGGGAATGTGTGGGTTGCCGTCACGTTTGCCGGCCTTGCTGGCGTGTGCGCAATCGCGAAGGAGGTCCTGGCGGCGTTCTCTCTCGACAAGGGCTTCAAGGGCAAGACAGAGGGCCTGGAGCAATCGGCCGCGATAGCTTCGCTCTTTGCGGTCGTGTTCGGCGCCCCCGCAGTAGTTGCAACGATCACGGCGCTCATCGCGCCGGCGATGCCCGCAGGGGGCCAGTAGCGTTTCCTCGCGACGAGACGTGCGTCCGGTTTGGGATCCCCTGACGGACGACTCCCTATGTATGGGCCCGTCTGGGCAGATGGCGCGCTGTGGTTAGTCCGCCGGCAGAGTGCCGCTGGCTATGGTGAGCGCATGCGTACGTGGGACTTCTACCTCCCGGGTGAGGACGTGGTGTCCAACGGCTGGGGCGCGGAGGTGACGCAACAGGCCGCGCTTGACGCAGATCTCCTCGAGGGGCTGCTGCGAGGCCCCAACCCCGACCACGGGGATTTGGAGATCGCGGTGTCGCTTGCCCGGGTCGTGCATGACGAGTACGAGGCCTACGGCACCGCTGGGTCACCGCTGACCAATGACGACTCCCGTCTGCTAGTCCGAGCGTTGAAGGCGGTCCTCGCTCGCCTTGGTATAGACACTTTCGATCCGCCGTTCCGTGACTTCGACACGTTCCGCAGGCACTGGCTAGCGAACGATGGGTACGGCAGCTGGCAAGTTAGACGGAACATCCTCCATGACCAATTCGATGCGCTGCACGATTTGCTGTCCGACCGCGAGACGGACTCACTCACCGGCGCGCTGGCCGACCCCATATCGCCGCGGAAGGCCACCGGCTGGCAGCGCGTCGACGACGAGCTGAACGAGATGCGGCGACACTTCCAGACAGCTCGAACGGAACAGGATTACTCGAACGTCGGGAACGACGCGGTGGCCGCGCTCGAGGCGCTCTCCGCGGCCTCCTATGAGCACGCACGCCACGGTGAGCTTGATGCCGACGAGCCCCCGGTCCCCAACACGAAGGCCCGTCTCGGCCGAGTGGTTGAGGTCGAGCTACCGGGGTCCGAAAACGCCGAGCTGCGCAAGGTCGTCCGCGCGGCTATCGAGCTCGCTCAGGCCACGAAGCACCGTAGGAACGGCGATCGGCGTTCCGCAGGCATGGCGGCAGACGCGGTGCTGCTCGTCGTGAATCTGATCCGGCGACTTCGGTGATCTCCCGCCGGGCCGTGGTCTCGACAGCCTCTTGCGAGAGTTTCGAGTCCAGGCGCCCCGGTAGGGTCCCCGACCGGCGGCCGCCGGTCGGGACCACGGCGGCCGCCGGCCGGAATTCACGGACAGTCAGATCCTCGCCGCCGCGCAGCTCATCGCGGCCGATCGGCCGGCGGCACAGGTCCCACGGAATCTAGGCACCTCCCGCACGACGCTCTACCGCCGGCCAGGGGTTATCGAATCCGCAGCGCCTCGATGAGGTCCGGGTACAGCCCAGCGAACTCGCTGGCGTTCCTCTCGCTCGATCGGACGCTGGGGAACGTGATGGTGGGAAGCCCCTCGAACGTGGCCTTCACGACGATCGTGTACCACTTGTTGTCGTTGGTGACGAAGGACGCATAGCCGTTCGTGGACATGGATAGGGCGGTCAGGGCGGTCAGGGCGACGACACGCACCTCGAGTTCGTGGTCCGGCTTGACGTCTACGAACGCGACGTGAGTCTTCGTGACGGCAACGGCCGTGCCCTCCAACTTCGGAGGCTCGGGGTCATTCGAGGTCTCGAACGAGTGCGTGGCGTAGACGACGGGCTTGCCGTCGAGCGCCGTGTCGATGAGCTTCACGAGCTTGTCGAACGTGAGCTTGCGGGGGTCGCTCACGACGCGGTAATGCACGTCGTGCTGACCGGCGAAGAACAGCCGGTCGTAGAGGATTGAGTACGTGGACTTCTCGGGTTCGGGCATGAGCCCGACGGTAGCCCGGCGCCATGAACCGCGCGCCCTCCACATCGGGGGGCGTGCCGGCCGGCACGGCGTCGGTGCGCTACAGGCCGCGAGCGGCTGCGATCTGGTCGGCGATGCCGTCCAGGCCGCGTGCCCGGAGCTCGCGGATGAAGACCGGCCACGGGGGCACATTGCTCCGGTACGGCTTGTCCGCCGGGCCGGTGTAGAGGCCGCCGCCTGGGCCCGTGTGGAGCCCGCCGCCGGGTCCGGTGTGGAGCCCGCCGCCTGGGCCCGTGTGAAGGCCACCGCCGGGTCCGGTGTGGAGCCCGCCGCCTGGACCCGTGTGGAGCCCGCCCCCGGGGCCGGTGTGCATTCCTCCGCCGGGTCCGGTGTGCATGCCTCCGCCCGGGCCGGTGTGCATTCCTCCGCCGGGGCCGGTGTGCATGCCGCCGCCGGGTCCGGTGTGCTCGCCGCCGCCCGGGCCGGTGTAGCGGTCTCGTGGCCATCCTGGGTTCGTCATGTCGTGAACCTACGCCGACCCCACATTCGCCGACACGCCGGGCGCTTGTTGCTCTTAACCCTGACCCCAGGGTTAAGTGGCGGCATGGCTCCCAAGCGCCGCCCTCGTGGCACCCTCGTCGATCCCGTTCCCATCGGGTACGAGGTCGAGCGCGTGTCCAAGGACAAGTTCGACGCGATCGCTGATCGCGCCGGCGTCTCGCGAGCCGTCATGTTCGAGCTGGTCGTCGACCACCTCGAACTCACCGATCAGGGCATCCCCACGTGGATGCCTCCCAAGAGTCGAGAGGGTGAGCTGCCTATCGAGCCCACTTAACGAGCATGGCCCCCCGCTTTCGCGAGGGGCCGAAGCACTGCGCCTGAGACCCCCGATTGTTTGGCGACAACGGGTCTGAGGCGGATCGAGCAGAAGAACCGGCTTACCAGGGCCGGGGCTTCGTCGCGTCCATCTACACATCTATGGAAGCAGGCCCATCATAACCACGTCCGCGGACCTCACAACACCTCCGACACGCAAGACACGTGCGTATTTCCGCAGGTTGGCAAACGCCTCGAGCGAGCCGACGCTGCCCGGGTTGGAGGCGTCGAGCGCGCGCGTCGAGGAGGACGCGCCGATGTCGTGGGCGTTGCCGGTGCCAGCCGGTGCGTACGCGAAGGTGCCGGCGTGGACGTCGCCGGCCGCGTGGATGGCCGCCGTCCGTGCGGACGTGCTCTCGGCCGAGGGCTACGCCGCCCGCCGGCGGATCGACGTCAGCGTCCGGAAGTACCTGGCCGTGGCCGTCGTCGAGCGTCGGGCGGCGGACTTCAAGACCGGTCGCAGCGTCACGACGAGCAACGCGACGGTGGCGTGGCGCGCGTCCAAGCTCATCCGTCAGAACGTGAGCAAGCGGGTCGCGGAGCGCGCTCGGGCGTTGCTCATCGCGCGAGGGTTCTCCGTGACGATCGTCGAGGGCCGTGAGCTCACGGTCGATGAGACGGAGGCGGCGTTCCTCTGGCATGGCGGGTACCAGGTTGCGGCGGCGTCCGTGCGGGCGTTGACGGTGCCTCGCAGGTTCGTGTCTGACCCTTCAACTGGCGGCCTATCTGTCTCTACCCGAGACACCCCATCTAGTCCTGTTCTTAAGTTGGTTACCAAGGGCCGTCGTCCGTCGAAAGCTCGCCCTCCGCAGGCTCCGCCGCAGCGCGCTGCCGCGCGCAGGATGGCCGCTCCGCGGCCTGCATTGACGAATCCAACGTGCAAAGTCCCGAAGGACCGGGCACCTCGCACGCTGGCAACGATTCGTCTCGCGGCTCAGCTCCAGCAGCGCATGCCGTGGCTGGGACGCGGCATTCACCAGGGGCATGTCTGCGACATGCTCGACAGGAATCTCGACACGTCGCGCTATGCGCGATGGGTGCAGCGCGACGGCCGTCGGGTGCTCCTGGTTGATGACCGGGACATCACGTCTCGGATCGAAGCGAAGTTCCGGGATCTGGGGGTTCCGTTCCTCGATGCGCCTGTGCAGCGCGACCCGATCGGATATCTCGCGTGGGGTATTCAGATGGCGATTGATCCGAGCGAGGAGACACGCATGGAGCGATATGACCGCGAGCAGGAAGCCTCCGCCGAGCGCGCCCAGCAGCGCCAGGCGGAGGCCGATCGGGAGGCCGCGCGTCGCGGCGTCGAGGACTCCCCCGAGCACCGTGCGTTCCTGGAGCAGGAACGCGAGCTCCGCGCGGCCGCGTCTCGGCGCCGGCCGGCCCCGGCCGTGCCGGTCGCACTCCCCCACGAGCCGACGCGACGCTCATCCGACGTCGCGGGCTCGGTCGGGATCGACGAGCTCGTCACGGCGGCGCTGCTCGGTGAGGGTCGACACCCGGCGGAGTTCCCCACCGGTGTCCAGGAGCTCCACGGCCGCGTGCTCCGCCTCGCGCGGATGCTTACCGATCGCGGCTGGGAGCTCGACGCGGACGCTGCTCGCGCAGCGGGCGACGTCGTGCTGACGGACGCGGCCGGTGCCGGCCGCATCGCGTTCGCTCCGCCGGTCGAGCTGCCGGCGGATGCCATCTGGCGGACCGGCGCCGACGGCGCCGAGCTCGACGACGACGTGACCGTGCACGAGTACGTCGGTCGAGTCGAGACGTCTGCACGCCTGGCGGCCGTGCAGGAAGGTGCAGCCCCGGCTGACGACGGTTCGTCGCTCCGCAGCGCGGAGCGACGAACCGAGTAGCCCCGTACGCGTGCCCCTTACGCCACCCCCTTACTCATAGTAAGGGGGCTGTACCCGGTTTTGCCCCGTCCCCGCGCTCCACCCCGGCTTCGCCGCTCCCCAACCTCCCACGCACCTCGTTCCTCAGTGTGTGGGAGGTTGGGGAGCGGCGAAGCCGGGGTGGAGCGCGGGGACGGGGCAAAACCGGGTACAGCCCCCTTACTATGAGTAAGGGGGTGGCGTAAGGGGCACGCGTACGGGGCTACTCGGTTCGTCGCTCCGCGCTGCGGAGCGACGAACCGTCGTCAGCCGGGGCTGCACCTTCCTGCACGGCCGCCAGGCGTGCAGACGTCTCGACTCGACCGACGTACTCGTGCACGGTCACGTCGTCGTCGAGCTCGGCGCCGTCGGCGCCGGTCCGCCAGATGGCATCCGCCGGCAGCTCGACCGGCGGAGCGAACGCGATGCGGCCGGCACCGGCCGCGTCCGTCAGCACGACGTCGCCCGCTGCGCGAGCAGCGTCCGCGTCGAGCTCCCAGCCGCGATCGGTAAGCATCCGCGCGAGGCGGAGCACGCGGCCGTGGAGCTCCTGGACACCGGTGGGGAACTCCGCCGGGTGTCGACCCTCACCGAGCAGCGCCGCCGTGACGAGCTCGTCGATCCCGACCGAGCCCGCGACGTCGGATGAGCGTCGCGTCGGCTCGTGGGGGAGTGCGACCGGCACGGCCGGGGCCGGCCGGCGCCGAGACGCGGCCGCGCGGAGCTCGCGTTCCTGCTCCAGGAACGCACGGTGCTCGGGGGAGTCCTCGACGCCGCGACGCGCGGCCTCCCGATCGGCCTCCGCCTGGCGCTGCTGGGCGCGCTCGGCGGAGGCTTCCTGCTCGCGGTCATATCGCTCCATGCGTGTCTCCTCGCTCGGATCAATCGCCATCTGAATACCCCACGCGAGATATCCGATCGGGTCGCGCTGCACAGGCGCATCGAGGAACGGAACCCCCAGATCCCGGAACTTCGCTTCGATCCGAGACGTGATGTCCCGGTCATCAACCAGGAGCACCCGACGGCCGTCGCGCTGCACCCATCGCGCATAGCGCGACGTGTCGAGATTCCTGTCGAGCATGTCGCAGACATGCCCCTGGTGAATGCCGCGTCCCAGCCACGGCATGCGCTGCTGGAGCTGAGCCGCGAGACGAATCGTTGCCAGCGTGCGAGGTGCCCGGTCCTTCGGGACTTTGCACGTTGGATTCGTCAATGCAGGCCGCGGAGCGGCCATCCTGCGCGCGGCAGCGCGCTGCGGCGGAGCCTGCGGAGGGCGAGCTTTCGACGGACGACGGCCCTTGGTAACCAACTTAAGAACAGGACTAGATGGGGTGTCTCGGGTAGAGACAGATAGGCCGCCAGTTGAAGGGTCAGACACGAACCTGCGAGGCACCGTCAACGCCCGCACGGACGCCGCCGCAACCTGGTACCCGCCATGCCAGAGGAACGCCGCCTCCGTCTCATCGACCGTGAGCTCACGGCCCTCGACGATCGTCACGGAGAACCCTCGCGCGATGAGCAACGCCCGAGCGCGCTCCGCGACCCGCTTGCTCACGTTCTGACGGATGAGCTTGGACGCGCGCCACGCCACCGTCGCGTTGCTCGTCGTGACGCTGCGACCGGTCTTGAAGTCCGCCGCCCGACGCTCGACGACGGCCACGGCCAGGTACTTCCGGACGCTGACGTCGATCCGCCGGCGGGCGGCGTAGCCCTCGGCCGAGAGCACGTCCGCACGGACGGCGGCCATCCACGCGGCCGGCGACGTCCACGCCGGCACCTTCGCGTACGCACCGGCTGGCACCGGCAACGCCCACGACATCGGCGCGTCCTCCTCGACGCGCGCGCTCGACGCCTCCAACCCGGGCAGCGTCGGCTCGCTCGAGGCGTTTGCCAACCTGCGGAAATACGCACGTGTCTTGCGTGTCGGAGGTGTTGTGAGGTCCGCGGACGTGGTTATGATGGGCCTGCTTCCATAGATGTGTAGATGGACGCGACGAAGCCCCGGCCCTGGTAAGCCGGTTCTTCTGCTCGATCCGCCTCAGACCCGTTGTCGCCAAACAATCGGGGGTCTCAGGCGCAGTGCTTCGGCCCCTCGCGAAAGCGGGGGGCCATGCTCGTTAAGTGGGCTCGATAGGCAGCTCACCCTCTCGACTCTTGGGAGGCATCCACGTGGGGATGCCCTGATCGGTGAGTTCGAGGTGGTCGACGACCAGCTCGAACATGACGGCTCGCGAGACGCCGGCGCGATCAGCGATCGCGTCGAACTTGTCCTTGGACACGCGCTCGACCTCGTACCCGATGGGAACGGGATCGACGAGGGTGCCACGAGGGCGGCGCTTGGGAGCCATGCCGCCACTTAACCCTGGGGTCAGGGTTAAGAGCAACAAGCGCCCGGCGTGTCGGCGAATGTGGGGTCGGCGTAGGTTCACGACATGACGAACCCAGGATGGCCACGAGACCGCTACACCGGCCCGGGCGGCGGCGAGCACACCGGACCCGGCGGCGGCATGCACACCGGCCCCGGCGGAGGAATGCACACCGGCCCGGGCGGAGGCATGCACACCGGACCCGGCGGAGGAATGCACACCGGCCCCGGGGGCGGGCTCCACACGGGTCCAGGCGGCGGGCTCCACACCGGACCCGGCGGTGGCCTTCACACGGGCCCAGGCGGCGGGCTCCACACCGGACCCGGCGGCGGGCTCCACACGGGCCCAGGCGGCGGCCTCTACACCGGCCCGGCGGACAAGCCGTACCGGAGCAATGTGCCCCCGTGGCCGGTCTTCATCCGCGAGCTCCGGGCACGCGGCCTGGACGGCATCGCCGACCAGATCGCAGCCGCTCGCGGCCTGTAGCGCACCGACGCCGTGCCGGCCGGCACGCCCCCCGATGTGGAGGGCGCGCGGTTCATGGCGCCGGGCTACCGTCGGGCTCATGCCCGAACCCGAGAAGTCCACGTACTCAATCCTCTACGACCGGCTGTTCTTCGCCGGTCAGCACGACGTGCATTACCGCGTCGTGAGCGACCCCCGCAAGCTCACGTTCGACAAGCTCGTGAAGCTCATCGACACGGCGCTCGACGGCAAGCCCGTCGTCTACGCCACGCACTCGTTCGAGACCTCGAATGACCCCGAGCCTCCGAAGTTGGAGGGCACGGCCGTTGCCGTCACGAAGACTCACGTCGCGTTCGTAGACGTCAAGCCGGACCACGAACTCGAGGTGCGTGTCGTCGCCCTGACCGCCCTGACCGCCCTATCCATGTCCACGAACGGCTATGCGTCCTTCGTCACCAACGACAACAAGTGGTACACGATCGTCGTGAAGGCCACGTTCGAGGGGCTTCCCACCATCACGTTCCCCAGCGTCCGATCGAGCGAGAGGAACGCCAGCGAGTTCGCTGGGCTGTACCCGGACCTCATCGAGGCGCTGCGGATTCGATAACCCCTGGCCGGCGGTAGAGCGTCGTGCGGGAGGTGCCTAGATTCCGTGGGACCTGTGCCGCCGGCCGATCGGCCGCGATGAGCTGCGCGGCGGCGAGGATCTGACTGTCCGTGAATTCCGGCCGGCGGCCGCCGTGGTCCCGACCGGCGGCCGCCGGTCGGGGACCCTACCGGGGCGCCTGGACTCGAAACTCTCGCAAGAGGCTGTCGAGACCACGGCCCGGCGGGAGATCACCGAAGTCGCCGGATCAGATTCACGACGAGCAGCACCGCGTCTGCCGCCATGCCTGCGGAACGCCGATCGCCGTTCCTACGGTGCTTCGTGGCCTGAGCGAGCTCGATAGCCGCGCGGACGACCTTGCGCAGCTCGGCGTTTTCGGACCCCGGTAGCTCGACCTCAACCACTCGGCCGAGACGGGCCTTCGTGTTGGGGACCGGGGGCTCGTCGGCATCAAGCTCACCGTGGCGTGCGTGCTCATAGGAGGCCGCGGAGAGCGCCTCGAGCGCGGCCACCGCGTCGTTCCCGACGTTCGAGTAATCCTGTTCCGTTCGAGCTGTCTGGAAGTGTCGCCGCATCTCGTTCAGCTCGTCGTCGACGCGCTGCCAGCCGGTGGCCTTCCGCGGCGATATGGGGTCGGCCAGCGCGCCGGTGAGTGAGTCCGTCTCGCGGTCGGACAGCAAATCGTGCAGCGCATCGAATTGGTCATGGAGGATGTTCCGTCTAACTTGCCAGCTGCCGTACCCATCGTTCGCTAGCCAGTGCCTGCGGAACGTGTCGAAGTCACGGAACGGCGGATCGAAAGTGTCTATACCAAGGCGAGCGAGGACCGCCTTCAACGCTCGGACTAGCAGACGGGAGTCGTCATTGGTCAGCGGTGACCCAGCGGTGCCGTAGGCCTCGTACTCGTCATGCACGACCCGGGCAAGCGACACCGCGATCTCCAAATCCCCGTGGTCGGGGTTGGGGCCTCGCAGCAGCCCCTCGAGGAGATCTGCGTCAAGCGCGGCCTGTTGCGTCACCTCCGCGCCCCAGCCGTTGGACACCACGTCCTCACCCGGGAGGTAGAAGTCCCACGTACGCATGCGCTCACCATAGCCAGCGGCACTCTGCCGGCGGACTAACCACAGCGCGCCATCTGCCCAGACGGGCCCATACATAGGGAGTCGTCCGTCAGGGGATCCCAAACCGGACGCACGTCTCGTCGCGAGGAAACGCTACTGGCCCCCTGCGGGCATCGCCGGCGCGATGAGCGCCGTGATCGTTGCAACTACTGCGGGGGCGCCGAACACGACCGCAAAGAGCGAAGCTATCGCGGCCGATTGCTCCAGGCCCTCTGTCTTGCCCTTGAAGCCCTTGTCGAGAGAGAACGCCGCCAGGACCTCCTTCGCGATTGCGCACACGCCAGCAAGGCCGGCAAACGTGACGGCAACCCACACATTCCCGGCCATGCGCACCAGGACGATCACCAGCGCGATCACGACGAGGGCCGCTAGGCCAGCCGAGATCCACGTGGCCTTCGATACACGACTCGGCGTCCCTCCGGTCGAAGCGCCTTCGCCCGCTGCGGTTGAAGTGCCCTCGGGGTGTGCGATCAAAGGATCGGTGGAAGGCGCGTTTTCTGTCATTCGATGATGGTATCGACGTCGGCGACGGGTCCGACGAGGGATGGATACCCGGACACGTATCGACCGCGCCCCAGTCCGGGGATGACGCCTGTCTCGGCGTATGTCGCGCGACGCGCGCCACATAGCCTCGATGAGACGCGTCCGCGCCGCATCCGCCCAAGAAGGAGTCAACGTGGCCGAAGACACCAGGGCAGCTCAGCGCGAGCGGCGACGGGCTTCCGGCATCGCCCGTCACGGTCGACTGAGGAAGCCCAGCGCCGTACGCACTGCAGCCAACTTCGTCGCAGTCGTGGCAGCGGTCGCCCTGGTCAGTACCGGTTCCGTCGCTGCGGTCGCAGCATGGGACCTCGCACGCACGGTCCGGGCAAACTCCGTCGACATCTCGGACGGGGACGCCCTTCCGCCCTCCATGGGTGCAATCGACGGCGGTGCGAACGTGTTGCTCGTCGGGAACGACTCGCGTCGTGACCAGGGCGACGGCTACGGAGCGACGAAGGACGTCGGTACGGCGGAGCTGAACGACGTCACGATGCTGCTCCACATCAGCGAGGACCACACCCGCGCGACCGTCGTCTCCTTCCCACGGGACATGCTCATCGACCGTCCCGCATGCCAGAGCGCTGACGGCACGACCGAGGAGTCGACGGCGAGCGGCGTGCAGATCAACACCGCCCTGGAAACCGGCGGCTTGCCGTGCGTCGTGCGCACCGTCGAGAGCATCACGGGCCTCGACATCCCCTACGGCGGCTCGGTGCAGTTCAACGGCGTCATCGAGATGTCCAACGCCGTCGGCGGCGTCACCGTCTGCCTCGCCAATCCGATCAAGGACTGGCGCACCAACCTCGACCTCGCCGCCGGCCCACAGCTCCTCCAGGGCGAGAACGCGGTCCAGTTCCTCCGCGTCCGCCACGGTATCGGCGACAACAGCGACCTCTCCCGGATCAGCAACCAGCAGGTGTTCCTCAGCGCACTGCTACGCACCATCACCAGCACCGACACACTCACCAACCCCGCCAAGCTCTACGGCATCGCACGCGCCGCCGTCGACAACATGAGCCTCTCCACCTCGCTGAACAACCCCGCCGCCATCACGTCCCTCGCCCTCACCGTCAAGGACATCCCGCTCGACAAGTTCGTCTTCGTCCAGTACCCCACCACCTACCTCGAGAGCGGCCGCGTCGCGCAGGACGTGGCGACCGGTGACCAGATGATGCAGCTCATCGCCACCGACGCGGACTTCACGCTCGCCCCCGACAGCACCGGCCAAGGCGTCGTCCTCGCCGAGCCCACCGATCCCGCCACGGGTCCCCCCGCGGACGTAGCCGCGCCCTCATCCGGCGGGACAACCGCTCCCCCGGCGGCGCTGCCGGACAACGTCACGGGTCAGGCCGCTGCCACGGAGACCTGCTCGAACGGCTGACATGAGCGGACAGCGGTCCGCCGCGGCCGAACATGAGCCCGTCCCGCAGGGGCCCGTTGCCGAACCTCATGGCACGGTGCGGTCACGTTCGTGGGCGCCTCAGCCCATGAGCTACTAGATGCCGCGACGGCGGACCCGACCTCGCATCCCCGTGGGATCATCCACTCATGCCCACTGTCCAAGCCATCGCGCTAGGGGCCACGGAGACACGCGACGGCGCTGTCTTGCGATCCCTCAGCTCGCACCGGTCGCTGTCGGTGCGTTATGCGGTCGCGTCAAATCCCGCGGCCGATGACGAGACCATCTCGAACCTGCTCGACGACCGTGTCGGTTCGGTGCGCTGGGCCGCCGCCTCGAATCTGGCCGAGCGGCCGGCCCTGCAGATGGCGGTCGCCCGGTCGGCCGACAGGTGGCTCCGCCTCGCACTGGCTGGCACGTTCTTGGATCACGACGAGCGATCCCTCGCACGCGACGTGCAATGCGCGCTCATGGAGAACGCCTCCACCGAGATCCGCTCTCGGATGGCCGAGACGACGAACCACCTCGACGTGTTCGAGACGCTCATGAGCGATGGCGACCGGCGAGTGCGCGCCGCGTGCGCTGCGAATCCGCGCATCACGCGGGAGCAGATGGAGCGACTCGTCACGGATCGCAACTGGGAGGTCCGCGCCTCGGCTGTGGGGAGCGGCATGCGGTACCCGGACGATGAGCAGATCCTCCGCCTCGCGGAGGACCGCTCTGCGGGGGTCCGTTGGGCCGTCGTGTTCCGTGTCGACCGGCCGCGCGCCGCGCTCGAGCTGATCGCGAAGGACCAGGACGAGATGAACGCCGACCACGCGAGGAGTGAGCTCGAGGACGAGCGCAGCATCAATTCGGCCCACGTCACGACGGACGCTCGGATGCGGAGGGCCAGGGCCGAGTGCGCCGCGAGCTTCGAGCGCTGACCGGTCGCCACAGGGGGCCCGTACGACGCACGCTCGCAGCGTCCGGCAAGGGATCCCTTGAAGGACGCATCCGTGGGCGGCGCGGTGCTCGGTGGCGGGTCACGACCGGCGTCGCTGCCCCGTCAGTTCTTGCCGAGGGCTTCGCGCCCACGGCGCGTTCGCTCGCGGGAGCGCTCGAACATGAAGAGTCCGATGAACATGACGATCACAACGGCCCAGATGATGCCAAGGGTCGCGTTCTGCTCTCGGATGGCCGACGCCAGGATGAACCCCTGCACGCTGAACGCGAGGATCGCGGTCCCGATCACGCGGAAGCCTCGCCGTGAGCGGCGCTTAGCTTCTGCAGGGCTGGGGGCGTCGGCCATGACCCGATCTTGGCCGATGGCTAGCGGGTCTGCCAGCGTCCGCCGAGGGATCCCTCCCCGGACCAGCGCGGCGTCGCGCGACGTGCGCTGTGACTTTCGCCGCTTAGTGGCGTCTGATCTTGATCAATCGATGGCGGCCCGGGCTGCGGTGGAGTGCCAGCGACACCCTTAGCCCGCGGCCTACTTCCCCGCCGTCAAGCTGCCGCGTGAGCGCGCGCGCGTGCCGCTGCGGTGCCTAACCGAATGCTGCTGCCCAAGCGCACGTCCGGCACCAACGGGTGGATGAGCCTCTGGGGCAGCAACGGTCGGGAAGTACGTCCTCGCCGCTCTCATGTTCGCCGGCCGCGTCGGTCCGATCGGGCTAGCGTCGGCCCTGGCCATCCGACGGCGGACCCTCCTCTACGAGTGGCCGGCGGATCGCCCCGTCATCGGGTAGCCCGCACCGACGCTGGCGTTCCCGGACCCTTCGCTGTCCCACGGGCCGAGGGGTGGCACACGATTCGATGTGCGGCGCGGGCTACACTCGCGGCGGCGATGGATCCCGCCAGGACGACCCGTCCGAACCGCACCGCTTGCTGATGGTTCCTATCCCACCCGTACGGGTGGTCGCTTGCGGTGCCATCGGTCCTGAGGCGATCACCTGCGCATCGACGCAGAAAGCAGCCAGCGTGTTCACTGACCCCAGCCAAGTCCTGGACTTCATCACGAACACGGACGTCACGTTCCTCGACGTCCGGTTCACTGACCTTCCCGGCGTCCAGCAGCACCTCACGATCCCCGCATCCACGGTCGACGTGAAGTTCTTCACGGAGGGGATCGCCTTCGACGGGTCGTCCATCCGCGGCTTCGCGAGCATCCACGAGTCGGACATGCAGCTCATCCCCGACGTGACGACGGCCTACATCGACCCGTTCCGCATCGAGCGCACCCTCATCATGGTGTTCGACATCTACAACCCCCGCAACGGCGAGATCTACGCCCGCGACCCGCGCCAGGTGGCCAAGAAGGCCGAGAAGTTCCTCGCCGCGTCCGGCATCGCCGACACCGCGTTCTTCGCGCCCGAGGCCGAGTTCTACATCTTCGACGACGTCCGCTACGAGGTGAACCAGCACACGAGCTTCTACTCGGTCGACTCCGAGGAGGGCGCCTGGAACTCGGGCCGCGAGGAGGAGGGCGGCAACCTGGGCAACAAGACGCCCTACAAGGGCGGCTACTTCCCCGTCAGCCCGGTCGACAAGCAGGCCGACCTCCGCGACGACATCAGCCTCAAGCTGATCGACGCCGGCCTCATCCTCGAGCGCGCGCACCACGAGGTGGGCACGGGCGGCCAGGCCGAGATCAACTACCGCTTCGACACCATGGTGCACGCGGCGGACGACATCCTGAAGTTCAAGTACATCGTCAAGAACACGGCCGAGCAGTGGGGCAAGACGGCCACGTTCATGCCGAAGCCGCTGTTCGGCGACAACGGCTCGGGCATGCACACGCACCAGTCGCTCTGGAACGACGGCAAGCCGCTGTTCTACGACGAGGCCGGCTACGGCGGGCTGTCGGACGTCGCGCGCTGGTACATCGGCGGCATCCTCAAGCACGCGCCCGCCATCCTCGCGTTCACGAACCCGACGGTGAACTCGTACCACCGCCTCGTCCCCGGCTTCGAGGCGCCCGTCAACCTCGTGTACTCGGCGGGCAACCGCTCGGCGTCGATCCGCATCCCCATCACGGGCACGAACCCGAAGGCGAAGCGCATCGAGTTCCGCGCGCCCGACGCGTCGAGCAACCCGTACCTCGCGTTCGCCGCGCAGCTCATGGCCGGCATCGACGGCATCAAGAACCGCATCGAGCCGCACGAGCCCGTCGACAAGGACCTCTACGAGCTCCCGCCCGAGGAGGCGAAGAACATCCCGCAGGTGCCCGCGTCGCTCGGAGCCGCCCTCGAGGCGCTCGAGGCCGACCACGAGTTCCTCACGGCCGGCAACGTGTTCACACCC
The DNA here is from genome assembly GCF_021922985.1 of Clavibacter michiganensis subsp. tessellarius. Classification (NCBI taxonomy): domain Bacteria; kingdom Bacillati; phylum Actinomycetota; class Actinomycetes; order Micrococcales; family Microbacteriaceae; genus Clavibacter; species Clavibacter tessellarius. Next base: position 28,392 of record NZ_CP040789.1, read on the forward strand.
GACCTCATCGAGACGTGGATCGAGTACAAGCGCGAGATGGAGATCAAGCCCCTCGCGCAGCGCCCGCACCCGTTCGAGTTCGAGCTGTACTACGGCGTCTGATCCCGCCGGCGCCCCGCAGCGGGGCGAATGACGCACGGGCCGTCCTCCTCCGGGAGGCCGGCCCGTGCGTCATGCGGCGAGCAGCGACGAGCGCGCAGCGCTCGTCCTGCTGGCCCCCTACCCGGTGACCGCTCCGATGGCGGCCGATCCGACGAGGCGCGTGTACTTGGCGAGCACTCCCCGTGGTGTACCGAACAGGCAGAGGTACCCAGCCCTGTCGGCGTCGCTCCAGCTCTTCCTCGTCGACGAGGAGGTCGACGCGTCGGGTGGGGATGTCGACGCGGATCCGGTCCTCGTCGCACACGAACGCGATGACGCCGCCGTCTGCGGCTTCCGGGGCGACGTGGCCGATGCACAAGCCGGTGGTGCCGCCGGAGAACCGCCCGTCGGTGAGAAGGAGGACGTCCTTTTCCAATCCCGCGCCCTTGATGGCGGCCGTGATGGCGAGCATTTCGCGCATGCCTGGTCCGCCCTTGGGGCCTTCGTAGCGGATCACGACGACGTCGCCCGGGCGGATGCGGCCTTCGGTTAGCGCGTCCAGTGCGGCGCGCTCGCGATCGAAGACTCGCGCGGATCCCTCGAACGAGGTGGCGTCGAAGCCGGCTGTCTTCACAACAGCGCCGTCGGTCGCAAGCGACCCTCGGAGGATCGTGAGTCCGCCGGTGGCGTGGAGGGGATCGTCGAGGCGGTGGAAACACCTCCCCGTCGGGCTCGGGTTGGGTCGATCTCCGCGAGGTTCTCTGCGACGGTCTTGCCTGTGACCGTCAGGCCAGTCGCCGTGAGGCAGGCCGGCGTCCAGCAGCGCCTTCATGATGACGGGGACACCGGCCTCGACGGTCTACGTCGCGCATCACGAAGCGCCCGAAGGGCTTCATGTCGGCCAGGTGGCGGGACCTTGGATCCGATCCGGTCGAAGTCGTCGAGGGTGAGCTCGACCTCAGCCTCGTGCGCGATCGCCAGCAGGTGGAGCACCACGTTGGTCGACCCTCCGAGTGCCATGGCGACGGCGATGGCGTTCTCGAATGCCTCTCTGGTGAGGATGTGAA
>NZ_CP040790.1 GCF_021922985.1 Clavibacter michiganensis subsp. tessellarius
GATCCAGCGCGTCCTCAAGATCAACCAGCTCGAGACCATCACCGACGACGTCGTCGAAGCCGCCGCCAGCATCCTCGTCACCGGATGACGACACCGAACGGCAACAGAACCGCGCCATGAAGCGGCACCGCCCACAGACGTGCGCGGATCCATGCATCTCAGGTAGGTAGTCCGGCAAGTGTTCCGGTGAGGGGGCCTCACCTGAGACACTTGGTGCATGGCTGGACAGCTCATCGGGTACGCCCGCGTCTCGACCGACGAACAGGACGTCACCGCGCAGCGTGACGCCTTGACCGCGCTCGGCATCACACCGGATCGGATCTACGTCGACCACGGCCTCACCGGCACGAACCGGAACCGCCCCGCACTCGGGAAGGCGCTCGAGGCGTGCTGGGCCGGCGACACGTTCGTGGTCACGAAGCTCGACCGCCTCGCCCGGTCGATCAGCGATGCCCGCACCATCGCTGACGAGCTCGCGGCCAAAGGCGTCGCGCTCAACATCGGCGGATCCGTTCACGACCCGACCGACCCGACCGGGCGGCTCCTGTTCAACATGCTCGCGATGTTCGCCGAGTTCGAATCCGACCTCATCCGCGCGCGCACCCGCGAGGGCATGAAGGTCGCCGCCAAGAAGGGCAAGCTCAAGGGCGGCAAGCCCAAGCTCTCCCCCGCCGCCGAACGGCACCTCGTCGCGCTGTACCGGGCAGGAGACCACTCGATCAGCGAGCTCTGCGACCTGTTCTCGATCGGCCGCGCCACCGTCTACCGCGCAGTGGATCGCCACCCGGCTGAGGAGGACGCGGCCGTGACGCTGCCGCGAGTCGACACGTGATCGACCCCGGCACAGCCGCCGTCGGCGCATCACTCGTTGCCATTCTCGTGGGGCTCGGCGGGCCGCTCCTCAACCATCGCAGCGCCCTTACCCAACAGCGCGCGCACGAGAGCGCCACGGCCCTGGCCCGAGCCCTCCAGATCGTCACCGTCAACAGCCAGGGCGCCGCGGACGCCATCTTCAATCTCACAGAGGCGCGCGTACCGGGCATGGGCGCCCGCGACCCCGTGACGGGCGAGCCCAACGATCCCTACGGTCCCCCACGGCGATCGGCGCGTGACCGCTCGCACGAAGAACTCGCCGAGGCCGAAGCTCTCATCGCCGTCTACGGATCCCCCGGCATCGTCGCGGCGCATGAACGCTGGGCTAGCGCCCTCGAGGGCGTGGAGGAGCTCATCGTGAACGCTGACTCGTGGTACTTCGAGGGGGAACGGCGTGCGACGGCGGCAAACTTCGACGAGGCGAGCACTCGGGAGAGGGAAGCGCGTGCGCAGCTTCGCGAGCTCCTTCGCAGCAACCTCAGGGACGGTCGGCGAGGCTGACGCGAAGCGTTACGGTCGGGTTCGGTGGGCGACATGCCACGCGGGGGTCTTCGACTCGTCTAGCGCGCTAGACGCGCTCGAGCGACTAGCCAGCTAGCCAGCCGAGCGCGGCAGGGCCCGAACGCAGGACACCCCCGGACCAAAGTCCGGGGGTGTCTGTCACGCTAAACCGCAGGTCAGAAGGGCCAGTTCTCCACGATCCAGTCGATCGCCCGCATGACCGAGTACCCCGTAAGGCACACGTCACGGACTGTTGCCCGAACCTCTCGTACTGACTTCCACTTGCCTGACGGTTTTGTCGTTGTGTTCGACATAACACTCACCATTCGTACCCCGGAGGTGAAGCAGGACACCAACGACGGTGTGCACTTTGCTCTGTGGCACGAACAGGATCACAAGCGCGTCCGCAACGATGGGCGTCACGTGCGCAACAAGGATCCTGCTCGCGTTGCGCGCAATGCGCGCACGGAGTAAAGTTCCAGTTGTTCGAACCGGCGACACACGCGTCGTCAGCTCTTCCTACTGAGACGAGCGCAAAAAGCTACCCCTCCTGTTCCAGCAGGAGGGACTTTTTTTGCCCATCGGCCCGATCGGCGGCCGGGTACCGGCCGATGAGCACTGTGACCATTCTCCCAGACGCCTGGGCCCGCACAGATGGAACCTTGCTAGGGCCCCCCGAACTGGGGTCATGCGCGACCTGGTGAGTCGAACAAGGAGAGCGCCACGCCTAGGCGGCAGCTCACTGCCGAGAGCGGCCGGCGCCCACATGGGGCGCCGACCACCCTGCGGCGGGAAGCGACCTAGGCGACGAGCTCGAACCAGGTCTTGCAGCGGGCGCACTGCATGTCACCGGTGGTGACCTGCGAGAACGGCCCGTGCTCGTGGCGACAGTGAGGGCAGGGGATGTAGATCCAGCCCTTCACGTACTTCGTCTGCACCCGTCGGCCCTCAGTGCTTCGTGGGGTCGACGAGCGTGAACGTCTGCCCCGGCTTCGGGGTGGGCGGCAGCGGGTTGCCCCGCGTTGACGTCCGCTCCTCGCCGGTGTGGCCCCCACGGGGCCCACGGATCTCGTACTGCCCGGATCGCGGCGTGCGGTCTCCGGACGTCAGGGGTGATGCGGCCATGATGACCAGCTCCTTACCGACCGAGAACGGTGTGAGCCATGGGCGCATCCGTCGCGCCCGACGATGTAGGTTCGATGAACTGGCGTCCCAACCGGTACTTCGACCCCGCAACGCTCGGCTCGCCCGCAGCTTGCGGGGTCGTCTCATGTCTAGGGCCACTATATGTATGGGGACAGACATCTGACCAACCCCCACATGTTGTGGGCGTGTTATCCCCAGGGTGGGGAAAAGTCCACCGCGGTTGCCCACAGGCAGATCCCCACTTCGGGGGGCGGCGTTCGGCCCTCCTGGCCGCGTCTCGAGAGACTTCTCGGGCGCGAGGGCGAGCGCCTGGCTCGCCGCCACAGAGGCTCCGCGCGGTCAGCCGACGGCGGGGCGATGCCGCTCAACATCGAACGGCAGCTCGTCCACCCGTTGGTGGACGCTCTTACGCTCGTCCACGAGCGCGGCCACCCATCCCCTTGCGGGCCATGGTTGCGGGACGCTCGCGGGCGCGGGGTGCCGCTACGGTCTCCGACCGCGTGCGGGACGTCCCACAACCCAAGGCTTACGGGACGACTTCTCTATCATGTGGCGGACGCACGGGGATGAGCCTGCGCGAACCTCTATCTTCTGCGCGTACGCACGTAGTACGGTATGGTCATAACGCACTACCGATTACGGGAGCAGCATGCCAACCATCACCGTCCGACTGGACACCGACATCCGCGATGCCGTCCAAGCGCGGGCCTCCGCCGAAGGAGTCTCAGTCAGCGACTTCATCCGCACCCTCCTCAACGAGGCTGTGGTACCCGTTCGCAAGGACGAGCGGCCCGATGAACTGGCCCCGGAGTCGCTGACCACGAAGGAGCGCAACACGATGGCCCTCCTTCACCACATCCTCGCCAGGGTCCTGCCCGAGGATGGAAGCAGCACCGACGGCATCGGCTCCCGGGACGATCAGCTCGAGCGCGCCAGGGTCCTTGAGGACGGCTTCACCACGGAGTACTGGGTCGAGTTCGCCGGCATCTCGCCCGAGCTGAGCAGACGCGACTCCCATCGCGTCATGGACATCCTGGACATGTTCCGGGTCACTGGACACAGCATGAGGACGCTCGAGGAGCGCGGAGCGCCTCTCGACGAGCACACCGCTCGCACCCTCACCTACCAGGGCTTCGACCTCAACGACTCGCTGGAGAGCAAGATGGCGGACTACGTCAGATTCCTGGTCGAGGACGGGCGATGGACTGAGCAAGAGGACTTCATCAACGGTCCGTCTCGAGGCAACTCGCACTCGAAGAACCTGGAGATCTACCTGCGGATGCTCGCCGAGTACCGCAGCATCGCCGCCCGCCGCATAGGCCGCGACATCCTCAGCGCCGACGACCTCACGGCCATCGCCGCCGAAGCCATCCATCCCACCAACCGACACCACAGCACCTCGTCCTCGTGAGGATCCGGGGCGCATGGTCGGACCCCGCTCTCGCGACACGCCCACTACATATGGTGCTTTCACGCCGCCCCCAACGCGATATATAGTGGTGTGACAGGTCAGGCAACGCAAAAGCGCCCTGCGGAAGCCGCAGGGCGCTCGTGCACGATGATGGACTCAGCCCATCATCACCAGCTCGCGAACGTTCTCGCGGTTCTTGTCGCTGGTCTGGACTCGGCGACCGCTGCGGGTCTCCTCTTCGATGTAGTCGTAGACCGCGATGGCCCGTCGAACAGCCTCGGTGACGGAGATGTGGCGGGCGGCCGCGATGTCTCGCAGGGCCTGCGCCGTCTCAGCATTGAGGTTGACGTTGAGGCGAACGATGCCGGTGCTCGTGCTAGGAGGTGCGTCGAGTTGAGATTTTGCCATGGAGGGCTCACTTTCCTTCTGGGGGGCCATGCTGCGCACAACGAGTAGGCCCTAGCTCAGGCCACATCTTGCACTGGAATCGGGGGTGGGAAGCGGGCCCCGATCTACGTTCCTTGCGGAAGCACCGTTTTCGTGGTGTGAGAAAAATGTACTACACGCTGAGCATGTAGTACATACCAACCACGTCATTGGTGCGCACATCGTACATGCACCGAGCGGGTCATGCACGTGCGGGGTGCAGACGTGATCTGCATGAGATGCAGCAAGTTTCCTCACGCGAGGGGCAGACATCGGCTACGCTCAGGGGTATGAGAGCCCACTAGTACGACACACACAGACAGGAGCAGCGCCCATGGACCCGAACCACAGCGACGACGAGGAGCCCCAGCAGGAGTTCCCCGAGGATCTGGACCTTACCCACGTCCAGGACTTCATGACCCGCCACAACGTGGCGCGCCTGCACCTGATGCTTGAGAACCTCGCTCAGGGACCGAGCGAGGTTCTGGAGTCAACGACAGCTGTGGCGCTGCTGGACGCGCCTCCTCTGTGTCTCGTCGAGAACGAGACTCCGAGCGATGCCGGCTGCGGCGGAGTCTTCTACACCGTGTTCGATGTCTGAACCGGGGGCTGCGCCGGGCATCGATGAGCCGGATCCGACTGCGACCGGTGCCGAGCTGACAGATGCTCCCGGGGACCCTCAGCCGGAGGGAGACTCTGGTACTGGCTCCATCGTTGTGCTCAGCGAAGAGGAGCCGCCCGCGCCCGGTGGTCTGGGCACGCCGTTCAGCGAGTTCGATCTCCCGCAGCATCACGCCAAGACGCAGCGGACGCTGGCCTTTGCAACCCTCGGTCTGGCCGGGCTGCTCTACCTCGGGGCCGGGATCTTCCTCGCTACCGATGTCGTCAGCGACGACCAGTTCGGACGACTTACAGCGGCCTTCTCCCCCTTCACCGCGCTAGCCGCCGGAGCCATTGGGTTCTACTTCGGCAAGAGGGACTAGCTGAAGCGCCACGGGCGCTGAGGCACCCGCAACGACTGTCTGCCCTCCTCCGTACGCTCGTAGATGAGCGCGGCCGGGCGCTCCCACTCGATCGAATCGATGAAGGAGAGCACCCGGTGAGCAAGGTGAAGAGCAAGCTCGACGGCATCGACAGTCTCGTGCGCGACGTCGGCGCGCACCCGTGGGCGCACCTCGAGGCCGGCTACTGGCGGATCCAGGTCGAGGACCGGCCCGTGCTCGGGTACGTGATGCGGCACCGCGCGGAGCTCGGAGACCCGTTCACGTTCGAGGTCTACGCCGACGCACGGAACGAGCTCGGGCAGCGGATCTGGCTCCGGCGTGAGGAGTCGCTGAACTCGGCGGCCGCGTGGATGATCCAGAACAGCGATCGGCTCATCGCTTTCGCGGCACGGCACGCGCCGCCGCGCGACGGCGCCGAGTCAGAGGCCGGCGCCTAAGAGAGCGGACGGACGTAGAGGATGACGTGCCCAGCCGGGACCTTCGCCTTGACCTGCTCGACGGCCGCCCAGCTCGAGGCGGCGTCCACCGTCACGAGCTCGGCGCTGCTCTCCGTGCGGGGCCGGTGGGCGAACTCGTAGGTCATCTACTCAGTATGCGCGGACGCGAAACGCCCCCGGCGGGAGCGAACTCCGGCCGGGGGCGCTTCGGTGATCAGCTACACGCGCTGACTTTAATTCGCCGCAAACAGGGCGCCGTCACCACAATTCGCCGGCACAGTCTTACCCAGATCGCCATCACGAGGGACTTCTCCTCCGGTCAACTCGATCTCATCGCCGACTTTGTATTCCGCACCGGAGTAGGTGAGCACGCTGCTCTTCCACTCCGTTGTCGCCTTGGGGAAGATCGGGATCGTTCCATCGCTAAGAGTCAAGCACTCACCCTCGGTAGTCAACGTCCCGGCCGCGATCGCCATATCGTTTACATCCGTCTTAAGCTCCGAATACACAGGACCAGCTTCGGGCGTGGAGCTGCACGATGAAAGCGCGAATCCCAGGGCTACGGCGATGCCGATCGCCCACCCCTGCTTCATGAGCACCCCGGAGGATCGATGCAGAGATCGAGATTGAATCGCTGAAGGACCGGGACGATGGGCGAAAAGTAGTTGAGGCCATTGCTAGGATTATTGCCCTTTGTTATCCCGTAAGCCAAGTTATTGTTATAGACCGGACCTCCACTGTCTCCTCCCTGGTTGACCTCGCCATTCCTGGTAGTCAACCCGTAGGAGGTGCCGTAGTCGCTCGTCGCTTGTTGACCAACAGATTGGACGGTGCCACAGGTTCGACCGGTCGTGCGGCCGAACGCGCACACATAGTCACCGGGTCGGGCTGTGGCATTGCCCTGCTGAGGGCGGCCCAGCGAGTAGTCGTAGTGGAACCAGGCGTCCATCATGCGAGGGCTGCGCCTCCACTCCGCATCGCCGATCGAACCGGCACTCTCGGCACGGAAGTCGAAGGGGTACCGGTACGCCTGCCACAGCGAACCCTCACAGTGCCCCGCGGTGACGATGCCCAGATCGGCGTTGGATCGTGAGCTGACGACGAATGCGGAAGTACAGACGGTGCGGCCGCTCGAGCCCGGGGTAAGAGCCGTTCCCCCAGCCTCTCCATAACCCGTGTCAGTGATGGGGTCGGACTCAGTGGCCTGAACCTCGAGAGCGAACCCGCCAAGAGCGCCGGCTCCGACATCCGCGCGGATGTCGTCGGCCAAGACCTCAGGCGTCAGAGGTGCCTGCGGCTCGTCGGCTGCGATCGAGGGCTCGGCGCTCGGCGTTGCGCTCGTATCGAGAACTTCGTTCGAGACCTGCACGGAGATGGTGCGATCCTTCACGGAAGGCCCCGAAGTGACAGGTACTCCTTCGCCCAGGCGCTCTACAGCCGCATTGTGCACATCAATGGCCACTGCGTTCAACTGGCTCTCGGACATACCGACGCCAGTCTGGTACTTAACTTCATATCCAGCGTTACTGAGGATGTCGCGCGCCCCATTGGGTACTTCGCGAGCGAACGCGACCGTCGTCACTTCACCGTCTCGCCACGCTCCTGTGAAATCAGAGGGATACTCGGCGGATACTTCATCCAGGAGAGCGTTGACCTGATTTTGGGTAGCGCTTGCGCGCTCAAGATCAAAAGACGGGTCATCGGGCGACATGGGGGTCTCGTCAGCGACCGTGCCGACGGTGGGCTGCTGCTTCACCGAAGGCGCTGGCGTAGCTGCGGCGGAACCGGTGGCAACTAAGCTCAGTACGAGCGTTGCCATTAAAATGCTGCGCGTTTTTTTCAACGTCTACCTATCCGTATTTCCCGAACGCGCCCCCTCGGTCATCGAGGTGTCAGTGCGCACACGTTGCTGTAACCGAAGGTTAGCTGGGAACGTGGCTTTATAGCGAGGAAGCGCCCAGTTGCCCCACAAAGGGGGGGCGTGAGCACGACAACTGGCGGCGGCCTGCAACAAAGCGGCATAGGGTCCCGGGATGCCTCCGGCGCTCTCGTTGCGGCATGCCGATGCGAGCGTCTCGCTGAGGGCACGATGTGCGTCTGTTGCCCAGACGCTCGCGGCGAGAGGCCGGTAGTCACCCGCACGAGCTGAGGGTGTGGTTGATCGCTGCGCGGTCTGCGTCGTCGATCGTGAGCTCGTACGTGCTCAGCACGTACGCGAACCGGGTGACGTACAGGCAGTCATAGCCTGTAGCCGGCGGGAGCCAGGTCGCCGGCCCCTGGTCCGACTTCGCCTCGTTCGTCGGCCCGTCGACGGCCTGGAGGTTGTTGAAGTCGGTCGCGAGCTGCTCGCGGCGGTCGCCGGTCCATGCGGCGGCGCCGTGCTGCCACGCCCAGCCGAGGGGCACGAGGTGGTCGATCTGCACGGACGCGCTCGTCGTCTTCCCGCGGGTGAAGTCGATGCTGCGGCCTGTGTAGACGTCGGCCAGGTACCCCGTGGCCACGGTGCAGCCGGGATCCGCCTTCGTGTAGGTGACCGCGGTGAGGTCGCGGGCCAGGACGTCGTTTCGCTGGTCGCATCCGTTGTGGTCGGTGTCGGCCCAGGACGGCCCGTAGGCCGCCCGGTCGTAGGCCGGCGTCCGCGCGTGCGTGTCCGCCGGCAGCTTGTCGACGAGCGACCGCACCGCGGCTGCGTCGACCACGCCTCCGCGCACGAGGCCGGCCCGGGCGAGGACGTCGCCGACGGCGCCGCTCGCGGTCGCGACGTCGGCCGGCTCGGCGGTGGCTGCGGTCGCGACGTCGGCCGGCTCCTGCGTGAAGCCCAGGCCGGTGCCGTACCAACCGCCGATGACGCCGCACGCACTCAGGAACATGGCGGCGATGATGAACAGGCGACGGCTGCGGCGCGTCATCTGGCGCTCCTGTGGGCTACGAGGGCGCGGGTCGTGACGCCGGCGAGAGCGAGTACCAGGAACCGAATGGTGGCGTCCTTGCGGATGATGCCGATGTGAACCTCCGCCAGAGCATCGAGAGAGGCCTCGGTGGTGGTCTGGCGCTGGGAGAGCGCGCGAGAGAGCCAGTTCGAAGCGACGGCAAGTGCACTTGCCGGCACTCCGAACGACGAGGCCTCGTCGTGCACGTGATCGACTTCGGCTGCCTCAACGCCACGCGCGCGTAGCAGCCTGAGGCCACCATCGACTGCGCCCGTGAGGAGGAAGTCGTTCCGTAGGGACAGGTACTCGCCGTCCCATCTGTGCCCGGCGTCGAGGTTGGCGGCGACTTCGACCAATGGACGCGCCCCGTCGGCTGCCTCACGGACGAGCGCGCGCCCGAACTTGTACGCGGCGTAGCTCAGCTGGCGGCTCTCGTCGGTGGCCGAGGCAGCCTCGGCGATGCTGGGGACGTGGGCTCCGGCCGACGTCGCTCGCTCGCGGCTCACTGCGGCGGCTCGGCGGCCGTGCGCTCCCACACGGATACCGGCTCGGGCTCCGGCGCGGGCTCGGGCTCCTTGGCGGGTGCCTTCGGGACGATGCCGAACCGTTCGGCCTTGAGGACCCGGTTGTACTGGGGCGTGTCGTTCTTCATCCACTTCTCGGTGTGCTCCTTGCCGACGATGATCACGCCGTCTCCTTCGTTGAGCGCGGCCGCGGTGACGCCGACCTCGAACCACGCTTCGACGAGGTGCGTGGTCGGGGTCTCGTCCTCGACCCACTTCCCCGCGCGGTAGGCGCCGGTGTTCTCGATGACGCGGAACCTGGTGACCTTGGTCCTCCCGGCGTCCTGGACGACGGGCGGGGCGGCGAGGTGCCCCCAGATGGTGCGCTGAGCCATGATGCGTGTCCCTTCGATGCGGTCGAGCAGTTAGTAGAACTGGCGGGGGTTGTTGACCACGGCGGCGCCCTCGGCCACCGGGTCGTAGATCGGCTCCAGCGGCCGGAAGGCGGCGACGAGGGCCGGGGTGCCGGCGCGCACGGCGATGCCGATGACGACGGAGCTGAGCACGAACACGGCCGACGCGCCGAGCACGCCGGCGTCGTACGTGGAGCCGGCGGCGAGGGCGGCGCCGAGCTTGATCGCGACGAACACGGGCACGGGCAGGAGCACGGTCGCGACGAACAGCGCGACGAACGCACGGGCGAGCTGCTCGAGGCGTGAGGCCCAGGTGTCGCGGAGGTGCATTCCGCCGCGGACGCGGGGCTGGTACATGGACATGAGGATCCTTTCAATCGGTGGTCAGTGGGGGCGGTGGAAGTCGTTGCGGTCGCTCCCGAGCTGCTGCACGAGGGCGGCGGTGGGCGGCCGCTGTCTCATTGGAAGCGGACGATTCGGACGGTGCGCTGTCGCCAGGCGGCGCCTGGGATGCGGTAGATGATTCCGGGGCCGGTGGTGTCGCTGCCGACGTACATCACCCGGTGTTGGTCGCGGATCCCGGTCGCGGCGCCGGTGGCGCGGACGAGGTAGACGTGGCCCTTCCGGGGCCGCACGTGCCAGAACCAGGCGTCTTGGCGGCGCCCGTCGGGGTGCTCGACGATGGCGCGGCACCCGCGAGCTCGGAGAGAGGTGACGGCGACCACCCGCACGGCCCAGACGTCGCGGTCGAGCGCGTCGCGGGCGACGGTGCGCCAGACGCCTTGCATGTACGCACGGCGGGCCTTCGGGGCGAAGATGCCCCATCGCACCGGGCCTCGTCGCCACCATCGGAGGACGTTCAACGTGAGGCGGACCACGACGGCCGCGGCGCCGAGCAGGAACACGAGCTCGGGGATCCAGGACAGCGACGGCGAGAAGCTCGCGACGACGGCGCTGGCCACGAACGCCGGCACCGCGACGACGGCCGTGCGGCCGGCGATGCGGTGCATTGTCGCGAGAGCGATGGGGTCGTGGAGGTAGCGGACCAGCCACGCCGGCGTGCGGACGTTCATGGTCGGCGCTACCGGAGCCCGTCGATCACCGCGGCGGTCGCGGCCAGCCATGCCTCCTTGGAGGCGGCGGTGAGGGAGTCGTATTCGATGCCCGCGCCGGCGTCGAGCCCCTTGTCGAACGGGACCGTGACGACCTGTCGGGTGCGCTGCGCCATGTGGTCGTGAAGGCGCTGCTCGAGGTCGGGGTAGTTGATGGGCGAGTTGTGGTTGATGAGGGTGACGGCGTTGGCGAGCTTGTCGCCGAGGCCGGTCGCGTCGAGCTTGTCGGCGAGGGAGGCGATCTTGACGGCCGAGTCCTCCTTGACGAGCGAGGTGAGCACGAGCTGGTCGGCGGACTCGACGGCGGCGCGCCAGGTGCTCGCCTCGGAGTTGTTGCCGGTGTCGACGATGATCAGCCGATAGAAGCGGGTGAGTGCGGTGTAGAGCTTGCGGAACTCGTCGGCCTCGATGACGCGGGTGTTGCCGACGGCGTTCTGGGAGGCGAGGACGTCGAACTTGTTGTCGCGCTGCGGGCGGACGAAGTTCACGAGGTCGGCCTGGTGTGCCTGGTCCGTGAAGGTGTCGATGTGGCCGAGGAGGTCGCGGGCCGTGTGGTCGTGGTGGGCCTCGTAGGCGCGGCCGCCGAGGGACCCGTTGTACTCGTTGTTGTCCCACGCGAGGATCGTGCCGCCGCGGACGCGCCCGAGGACGGCGCTGAGCAGGTAGGTCGTCGTGGTCTTGCTGACGCCGCCCTTCTCACCGACGACGACGATGGTCTTGTGGCCGGCGATGCCCCGCTGGACCGAGCTCCGCCACCCGCGGCGGGTGAGCTCCAGCGTTCCGGGCGCGAGCCGGAGCATGCCGAACCCGGCCCGGTTGGCGCCTCCGCGCCACCCCTCACGAGCGGGCGCGGCCTTCGGGGTGGGCTGGGACTGCACGAAGTCCCGGGCGCTCAACCGCGCTTCGCGTCGGGTCTGGGGTGCCCGCTCAGGCTGCGCCGCCTCGTCGGCGCCGAGCTCGGCCAGGTGCTCGTCGTCGTGGTCGACGTCGAGCACGGCGCCGGCGTCCGCCGGGCGGGGCTCCTCGTCGGCGGCCTCCTGCGCGGTCTCGGCGTGTGCGGCGGTCGGCGCCGGCTCGTCCGGGACGGGCGAGACGGTGCCGTCGACGTCGACGAGGAGCCGGTAGGAGCCCGAGGGGTCGTTGGCCGTGATGAGCACCGGGTGCCCGGCGGGCTTCACGAGCTCCTGCACGATCGCGTCGAGCGCGGCGCCGACGACTCCCTGCAAGCTGTCGCCGCGGAGCTCGCGGGGCGTGCCGTCGATGGTGAGGGTGCCGGTCCCGTCGGCGCCGGCGGTCACGGTCACCTCGGGGGCGGGGGCGGGGGCGGGTGCGGTGGTGGTGGTCATGGTGGTGTCCTTCCGTCGATCAGGTCGTGAGGTTCAGCGGCTCGCTGCCGGGCCCGAGCTGGTAGTGGAGGTGGTTGCAGGTGTCGGGGAACGTGTGCATGACGGTCAGGTTGGGCGTCGTGCCGCAGTTGCTCTGTCCGACGGCGGCGAGCGGGTTGCTGATGGCGTCGAGCTTGGAGATGAGGGCGACGGCGTTCTGGTCGCGGCCGGTGGTGGCGAGGCCGTTGAAGGCGTAGAAGTCCACGGCCTTGCCCTGCCAGTGCATCGAGTACACGCCGGCGCCGGGCGTGGAGTCGGTGCATCGGCGGTTGAGGTCGCTGACGCCGATCGTGAGGAACGTCTGCTGTGCGGTGAGGATGACCTGGAGGATCCGCGAGTCGATCGCGCACGAGCCGGTGAAGGTGTCCCCGTCCCAGTTGCTCGGGTCCGCGATGGCCTGCACCTGGTCGTGGTACGCCGGCGTGAGCCACGTGATCTTGCCCTGTGCGGTGGCGTCCATGATCGCCGCGGCGAGCTGCTGGCCGTTGCCGCTGACCGTGCCGGTGGAGGCGTTCTGGCAGCCGCCGCCGCTGCCGCCGGTGAGACCGGACACGACCTGCTGCGCGGCCGTCCAGAAGCGCGTGTAGTAGTTCGGATCCGCGTTGATCTGCACGGCGTGAGCGGCGTCGGTCGGCTGCATCTGCTGCCATCCGGGGACCTTCACCAGGCGCTCGTAGAACAGCCTCGCGCTCGTGCTCGGGTCCAACCGGTCGCTCTCGGAGCCCCAGGAATCGCGCTGCTGGAACAGCCCGCGGGAGTCCGGACCGGCCGCGTCGCCGTAGTTGAGCACGCGCAGGCCGGACTCCCCCATCGCGGTCATGACCGCGACGTTCACGCCGTACGAGGGGACGCCGATCGCGTTGCCGGCGTCGATGATCGCCGCGGCGTTCGTGAGCTGCTCACCGGAGTACCCGGCGATGGTCGACGTTGCGCCCGCGAGGGTCGCGCCGCCGGTGCTGCACGCTTGTGTGCTGGTCGCGGTGTGATCGCTCGTGCTGCCGATGACGACGATGACGGGGATCGTGATGATCCCGCCGAGGATGAGCGCGACCAGTGCGATCGGGATGCCGAGCTTCCATGCCACCGCGACCCGCGCGGCGGCCGCGATGCGGGCGGCGTCTTCGAGGGTTGATCGCTCGGACATGGGGACTATGCCTCCCCGTAGAACACGGTCTCAACGCGCGTCACGACCGGGGTTGCTCCCGTCGTGTCGATCGTCATGCGGAACGTGGCGGACAGCCGGGTCTGGCGTCCGGGCTGGAGGAGGACGTCGATGGTGCCCTCCCACTGCGGGCTGGACGTCGACTCGTCGCGCCAGGTCCATTCGGCGACGTTCACCCGGTCGCCGGTGAGGTAGGTGCCGTCGAAGAACTGGCCGCGCTGCGCGGCCAGGGCCTCGCGAGCGGCGGGCGCGGTGAGGCTCTGCCAGTCCTGCCCGGAGAAGTACGCGACAGCCCAGTTCGCGCCGACGGTCGCCGGCTCCGCCACCGGCGCTGCGGCGGGCGATGGTGCTGCGCTGCCGGCGGTCGGTGCGCTCGTGGGCGTCGCGGCCGCGTGCAGCGCCGGCGCCGAGCTCGGGGCGTCCTGCTCGGCGGGAACGAGCGCGCCGACGACGGCGATGCCTCCGAACACGAGCACGCCGCCGATGCCGAGCACCCACGGGCTCCGGTCCTGGCCGAATGCGCGGCGGCGTAGCTGCTGCTCCCGGCTCCGCTGATCGGCGACGGTGGCGCGTCGGTCGGCCTTCTTGCTCGCCCGACGCGCACGCCTCTGCTGCCGAGGCGTCTGCACCGGCTCGGGGGCGTCGGCGTCGAGGATGTCCGGCATCAGACCCCTCCGTCCCGGCGAGGACGACGGTCGACCGCCGGCCGCGCCTGCGTGCGCGGCACCCGCGGCATGCGCGCCGCGGCCGGCGGCTGCTGGGCGGGACGCTGCTGGGTCGGTGCGAGCGACGGACGACGGGCCTGCTGTGCCGCGCGCTGCTGCGCGCCCGCTGCGGCGCGCATGCTGGGCGTTCTCGAGGCGCGGGCTGCCTGCGCCGGCTGCCGGCCGGTCCGCGCGGCGTAGGCGCGCGTCGTGAGCTCGCGGGTGGGTGTCCCGCGATCGGTCGGGGAGAACGTCGGTCCGGGCCGCAGAGAGGGCTTGGTGCCGCTCTCGCCACCGCGGCCGGGTCCCGTGCTGCCGCCGCCCTCCCGGGGAAGCTGCTGCTGGAGGCCGCGCATGCGCACGGCGGATCCCTTCTGCATTCCCCGGTCAATCCGCCCAGCGGTGTTGCGAGCTCGCGTGATCCCGCGCGTGAGCGGGTTTCCTGCGGTCGGCCGGCGAGACGTGTTCGAGCCCGGTGACGATCCACGGCTTCGTAGCCGGCTGAGGCCGCGCGTGGCCATGCTCGTCAGCGCGGCACCGGCGAGGAAGGTCCGCCCGATCCCCGACCCGTTGGAGCCGACGATGGCCAGGAGCTGCTTACGGAACCCGAACGCGGCGAACAGCGTGAAGATGACCGTCCCGAGCGAGACGAACCATCCGCTCGACGCGGATGCGATGAAGAGCGCGGCGGTGAGCACGATCACGATCGAGAACGTCAATAGCGCGAGGAGCGTGATGACGATGGAGCCCACCAGCGCCTCGGCCCAGGCGACGCCCCACAGTCGGGTTCTGCCGGGGATGACCCAGAGCGCGGCGAAGAACACGCCTGCGATGAGGAGCATCGTCGTGAGAATGACGGAGGAGAGGGCGGAGAATCCGAGCACGATCAGCAGCACGCAGAACACGACGGCGGCGACGAGCGCGAGCAGGACGATGACGATCTGCACGTACCAGGTGCTTCCCTTGGTCCACTGGCCCGTCTCGGAGTCCTTGCCGGCGTCGTTGTCGCCGTTGCCCTCCGTGCGGTAGACGGTGCCCTTGATGACCTTGCTCCGGTCGTCGTTGGTCGGGTCGGCCGCGAGCATGGTGGGGCCGTACTTCGCGCAGGCCTCGAGGGAGCCGAACTGCGTGAGGCACCACGGCGTGGCCACGAAGTCGCGCCAGATCGCATCCCCGGTCTTTCGCATCATCGCGTCCTTGGAGGTGTTGACGCTGTAGTCGACGCTGTTCCACGGCAGCGGGTACTGCATGTCCCCGTCGAGGGCCTGGTTGGAGATGTTCAGCACCATGTCGGATCCGGTCTCGCGGATGTGCGTGATGCCATTTGTGAAGATCGAGGGCGTGAACACGAGGCCGAACGCGAGGGCGCCGGCGGCGACCAGCCACGCGATCTGGCCGAACCACGATCCCTTCGCCTGCCGCCCCTGGATGTAGGCCACGGTCGCGCCGACGGCCACAGCCGCTGGGAACACCCACGTGAGGAGGCTGCCGGAGGCACCCGAGATGAGGTCGGCCGAGGCGTCCGAGAGGCCCGGGACGCTCGTCGCACCGAACAACCACCACGCCAGCCCGATCGTCATGTAGACGAGGAGGACGAGCACGAACATGAGGGCGTTGATGATGCCGTTCATCGTCCGGTTGAGCGCGTCGTTGACGAACTGCTCTTGGTCCTGCGCGATCGTCCAGTGCATCAGGTCGTACGACTCGAACAGCGTCTTGTTGCCGCCGGCAGACATGTCCCGGATGGGGATGAGCTCGCCCGGCTGCATCGTCTTGGTCGGCTGGCACGAGTGATCCTGCAAGCACGCCGCGTCCTCGGTCGGGTGCATCTGCGCCGCCGTCGCCATGTTCGACTCGAGCACGCCCCCGGAGCCGAGCGCCCACAGCACGAGCGTGGTGACCAGGAACAGCTTTACTCGACGCCGTGACGGGAGGATCCGACGAGGGGACGACGGAGCCGTGCTGGAGGTCAGTCGTCCAGCGCCGCGCATGTCTGCGCCTCCTCCTGCGTCTTCGCGAGCGCGGTGCAGGTCGCGCGGTGCGGCGTGCGGTCGGGAGTGCTGGATGAATCCACGAGCTCGTATCGGGTCTGCTTCCACGAGCCACCGTCCGGCTCGAATCCGTACGCCTCCCAGTTCGTGTACGGCCCTTGCGGATTCTTGCCGTCACCACGAACGAGGACGGCCCAGCCGTCGCTCCACTGCCAGGCGTCGACGACGGCCTCCGTGTCGCCCGGGGCCGGTGAGGTGGCGTCCAGGGCGAGCTGGGACACAGCGTCCTTGTCGGGGTTGCTCGGTGCTGCCCCGGCACAGCCGGAGAGCAGGGCCACGGCGGCGAGCACGCCGGCGGTGGTGCGGAGGTGTCGTGTCATGGCTGCATTACCTCTTCCTCGATGACGAGGTCATCGCCGGTCGTTTCGGCTGAGCGGGCGGCGTAGACGGGGCTGGTGTCGAGAAGCCGGCGGATGCGGTCGTTCGGCAGATCGAACTGCACCCGCGCGGGCCCGGACCCCGCGGTGTCGATCCACCCGATCGAGTCGCCCTTGATGTCCTCGCCGGCCGTGTGCGACACGCTCAACGAGCCGATGAGTGCTCGCGTCTCGGCGATGTTCTGCTCATCGGTCGGAAGCCGCAGCATCGCGGCCAGCGCGTCCTGCTGGGTGCTCGACTGGAGCTGGAGGCCGAACACGGCCACGAGCTGCTCGACGAGCCCCTCGTTGCCGGCGATGCCGGTCGCATCCTGGGAGTCGAGGATCAGGTGGGTGTTGTTGGCACGTCCGACGCGCGCTGACTGGTCCAGGAAGCTCGCCCCGTCCCGCATTGCGAGGATCCGATGGACCTCGGGCATCGCGATCACCTTCCGCATGCCGGTCATCTGCCGGTTGCCGGCGACGTGCAGGGAGTGGTTGAGCACGCTGCGCTGGATTGCGACCCCGAGACGCTGCATGACGTCCCACTCCGTCACCGGAAGGTCGGCGGGTGGGTTGGTCGTCTGCGGGAGCTGGATGTTCCACACACCCGGCGTCGTGCGGAGCACGCTCACGTCGCCCCGCTCGACCGGGCCCAAGATCAGCTTCCCGACGGGGCTGTGCGCGGTCGCCCGGAGGTTGAGCCCCAGCGCGTGCGCGGCTTCGCTGTCGCTCGCCACCAACGCCTCGATGAGGCGGTAGGTCGAGGGCCGCTCACCGGCGGCCTGAGCGTCCGCCAGCATGTCCTGCGCGAACTGGAGCACCACCTGGTCGGCGTACGCCCGGAGGGTGGACGGCGCGAGCAGGATGAGCTGGTTGGTGACCTCGATCGCCGCCTCATCCGGCGACAGGGACGACTGGAACAGGTCCAACGCTCCGGACTGCTGTGACCCGTCGAGCGTGAGCAGAGCGGTGGGAAGGCCGTAGTCCTTCGCCACCGTGACGATGCCGGTCAGGTCGCCCTTGGGGTCGATGAGCGTGACCCACGCATCGGCGAACGCGGCGTCGAGACACATCATCTCGACCCCGGTCGACTTCCCCGTCCCCGACCGCCCCACGAACGCGACGGTGGTCGATTTCTTGTTCTCGGCGAAGGAGATGAGGTTGAACCGGAACGGTGACGGGGTGCTGCCCGAGACGAAGCCGAGCGCGAATCCGTCCTGTGGCAGCGACGAGCCACCCCAGAACAGCGAGCCGAAGAACCCCGGCCCGTCCTGGATGTGGGAGAGGTCATCGACGCGCACCCGATCACCGGGCAGAGCCTCCAAGAACAGGTCCCGCTGCTCCTCCTCGCCGGGCGACACGTCGATGCCGGCATCCGCGTAGAACCCGGTCACCGCGTCGATGGAGCTCATCAGGTCGTCGTAGGAGCCCTCCGTGACGATGAGTCGCGGGTGGGACTGGACGAGGTACACCCGGTCATTCCGCATCTCCTGGAGCAGCTCGTCGGTGACGAGCTCGCTCTCCTCGATTGCGGATCCCGCGTCGCCGGCCATGCCCTGCGCAGCACTGCGCCGCTGCTCCTTCGTGAGCTCGTGGGCGCCCTTGATCTTCTTGCGCGCCTCCGTGCTCGTGAGCACGGTGAACCGCACGGATGCCTCCACGATCACCGGCAGGTCGCCGCCGTCCTCCGACGGGCGCGTGATGTCGCTGAGCATCCGAAGCCACTGGCTCTGTTCCTGCGCGACGTCGACCTGGATAGGGAAGTCGGTGATCGGCAGGATCGCCTGATACGCCGCCACCTCGCCGTGACCGTCGTAGATGCGCACGTGGTCCGCGTACGGGACCGTGCGACCGCGCGTGAGCTGTGCGAGCGCAGCGCCTTGGATGGTGCCCTGCGTCGGGATGGCTCCGCCGCGACGGAACTGCGAGCGTCCCAGCAGCCAGCTCAGGGACTCGGCCGAGGCCGCAGTGACCGTGAGGCGGCTCCCGGACCGAAGGCGGCGACCGAGGTTGCGCACCTCGTGCAGGTAGCCCGTGAGCTCGCTGTCGCTCACTCGCCGCTCGCCCAGCCCGAACGCGGCGCCGGCGGTCGTCTCGACGCTCGAGCGCGGTGCACGTGCCGCGAGGACCACCCCGAGGAAGACGTGCCGATCCGGCATCGCGGCCGCGTCAATCGCCTCCGCTCGATCGCGGACCCACCGCTTCCAGTCGCCGGCACGGTAGAGGCCCTGCACGCTCTCCTCGTACTGAGCACCGGAGCTGGTCGACCACACGAGCCGGAGGTGGCATTCCTTGCCCGCGAGACGCGGCGCGATGACGCGGACGATCGAATCGACCTCCTGGTCGAGTTCGCCGTTGCTGAACAGGTCGGTGTTGTTCGTCGCGACCTGGAACCACGCGGCCGCGTCGGTTTGCGTGACGAGCAGCCCGTCGGCGATGACCTCGTAGACAGGGGCAGGTGCCGAACGTCCGCGGCCCATGCCGAGCAGCCGCCGGGTGTGGTCGATCGCCTTAACCATGCCGCGTTCCCTTCTTCGTCGGTCCCGCCAGAAGCGCGGCCGTTGCCTCGTACCCGAGCTGACGCACCCGGAATGTCTCTGCGGGCACGTCGGGCTCGACGGGGCCGGTGAAGTCCAGATCGCGTGGCTCGGCCTGCATCTTCCGGGCTCCCTGCGACACGCGATTCACGGCAACGGCGATGGCCGGGCGCGTGCGGTCGCGCAGGCTCAGCCGCTCGAGGCGAGACGGTTCGCGGGCACCGAGCGAGATGATCGGCAGATGCCCGACGAGCAGGTACCGGATCGTCAGAGCCACCACGGTGAGGTACACCCGCCGCGGGTTCGCCTCGGACGGCATGAACCCGACCATCACCACGACGAGACCGGGCAGCAACATCGCTGGTACGGCGAACTGCGGGGCGGCCCGGAGGAGACCGGTGACGCTCACGAGCAGGTACATGACCGGGAGCGTCGCGAGGAACACCAGCACGCCCAGCCCGGCCTCCCGGCGCCGGAACCCGTCGCCGAGGTCGATCCCGAACAGCTCATGCTGTCGGGCTTCGACGGTGAGGGCCTTGGTGATCGTGCGGCCGATCACTTGTCCGCGAACCATTCCGCGATGGTGTGCTTCCAGAGCCATCCGAGGATCGCCACGGACTGATCGGGGAAGTTGATGAAGCCGAACAGGACGACGGCCACGACGATTTCGGTGATCATCTCGCCGTAGCCCTTGCGCATCCACGCCATGAAGAGCCGGATGACGAGGGCTGCGACGAAGACGTTGCCGACGATCGTGAGGACAAGCTGCTGGAACGACACGGGAGGGGCCTTCTTTCTCGTTAGTTGGTGGCTGCGTCGAGCGTGGCGACCTGCCAGCGCGCACTGTCGCCGGCGGTGACCTGCGTGAGGGTGAGCCGGTAGCTCTGGGTGATGGTCGACTCCCCCGACTTCCACTCGACGGTCGCGAGGGCGTCGCGGGTGGCGCCGGATCCCGCGTAGACCACCCATGAGCGGACGTCCTTGAGGGCGTAGATCCCGCTGAGGCCCTGGATCTGCGCAGACGGAGCCGCGACGGCCGACACGTCGTCCTGCGTGGCGTACGCGGTGAAGAACGACGTCGCGTAGCCCGCGGTGCTGCTTGCAAGTGCGGCGTCCTCGTCCCGGTTCGCACGGGTGTCCGAGGAACCGGCCGGCCGAGGCACGGCGACTGAGGCCGGCTGGCCCGTCACCACCACGCGCCCCGCGCGAACCTCAACAGGCACGGCCAGAGCCTCGGTGCGCTGCTTTGCGGGCACATTGGCGGCGTCGTACGGCGTCACGACGGCGGTGACGGTGACCGTCGCGACCGTCGCCGACTGCGCCGCGACGGTGATCGTGGTCGCATTGGCGGCCGCCTGGTGGCCGTTGCCGTCCCACCCGAACTTGTCGCTGTCCTGGAGCCCCGGCACGTCCTGCGCAAGCGCACTTGACCGCCCGGTGGGGGCGTCGTGGTCCCAGGACAGATACGAGACGGCGAACCGCTCCCCGACAGCCGACGCGGCTGCATCGGGGAACGGCGCCGAGGGTGCCGTCGCCACCGGCGCCGCAGCCTCGGCTGGGTGCGTCATCTTGGCGACGCCCACCGCCCACGGCAGCCCGAGGAGCACGACGAGCAGAGCCCGGTACAGCCAGATGCTCCGGCCGGCACGACGCTCCGGGAGCGCCTGCCATGGAAGATCACCCGCTCCCCCGGCGGCGGCCTCGACCTCGGGTGTGGCCCCGACCTCGGGCGCCCGCAGCCACACAGACTCCCCACCGGCCTCTCGCGACTGAACCGCCGCAGCGCCCGTGGCCTCCTGCTCGCGGTACTTCCGCAGCGCGTCGACGCCGAGCAACTTGAGCACGAAGCGAGCCATCGGATTCGTCATGCTGACCCCATTTCCCCGGCCTGGTGATCGAACAGTGAGGCGAGCCTATGGGCAGCCGCCGACACCGGCGTTACCACGAGCATCTGGCCGGGTTGCCCGCTCGGGCGCGGTAGCCCCCGCGGGCCTATTTTTCCCCGGTCGGGGAAGGTCTTTCCCTGGGTGAGGAATGCGCGCCTGCGCCCATCGGTCATCGCCACTCCCCTCGCCTGGCCGCGGATCGCCGCCGTAGGATGAGTGTACCTGTTAGTTCAACCAACACCCAAAGGAACTTTGGACCATGACCGATCGCTCCGATCCCTCCGCTCCCGTTGAACTCCCGACGGACAGGCAGAATGGGCACATGCCAGCCCGCCGCGTAGTGCCCGAGATGTCGGCACGCGTCACGGCCATCCATCACGCGATCAGCAGCGCCGGCCGACTCACGGCCCTCCGGCACGTCCTGGAGAACCCGGGCACGACTCGCACCGAGCTCGTGCAGGCGACAGGACTCGCACCCCTCACCGCTCGCGACGCACTCACCGCGCTGGAGGAGCACGGTTACATCACCGCCGACGTCCAGGGCGAGCGCGTCGGCAAGAAGGTGCACTACACGGCCAACCGTCCCGCCATCGCCGAGGACGCGTCCGCGTTCCTCGGATGGCTGCTCCGCTAGCGCATCGTCAACACGCACGAAGGGCCGGTCTCGATAGAGACCGGCCCTTCGTCCAGGGCCCGGCAGCGGTATGCGACGGCCTGATGACTACAGAGTTACATTTCTACATTCCCACCTAAGTGCGTTCCATGGTGATGCCGCTCGAGCTCAGTGACAGAACGTCAGGATTCGATGGACTGCTTGACGTAGGCAGTCAGATGATCCTTGATCGTCGTCCCGTGCGCCGCCGTCCATGCCTTGTAGGCGCGTCTGAGCTCGGGCGTGACGTCGAAGGTGATGCGGGCCGGCGCGCCTTGGGCTTCCGCGTCAGGGGCGACGGCCGGTGTCTGCGCCTCGGGCGCGGTGGTCTGGGCCTCCTGTGCGAGGCCGGGGTCCGGCACGGCGTCCACGGCCTTGCTGAAGACGCGATCCATGTTCGCTCGTGCCATCACTTGTTCCTTCCGTTGGCCCAGATGCTCGTGAGTTCGAGCGCGAGGGAGGAGAAATCGCTGATCGCGTGGACGGTCTGCCGACTCTCCGGGTACGTGGTCACGACGCCGCCTGTCGCGGGGGCGTCCGAGTGGACGACGTACTGCCGAATGACGGTGCGGAGCCTTGGGATCCCCATGTCGTCGAGGCGCGCGATCGTCTCGTCCCGGCGCTTCTGCTGCGCCTCCTCGCGCCCCACGCGCGACAGCAGGACGCGGTATTCGAGACCGCGGGGCTCGATGACGGACTTGATGGTCCGCATGAGGGGCGTGACGCTCAACGGCTGCGGCTCCATGGGGACGATCACGAAGTCCGCGGAGTCCAGCACGAGGCCGGTGCGCTGGATCTCGCTTGGCGCGAGGCTGCCGGGGGTGTCGACGATGATCGTGTCGTAGTCCGATGCCGCGCGGAGCTGGGACAGAACCTCGGGTCGCGCGTCGTCGGTGAAGTCGAACGGCCATGCCGTCGCGCCTTCGGCTTCCGATGCCTCGGCCCAGTCCGTCGCTGAGTGCTGCACGTGGTCGGCGTCGACCACGAGGACTCGCGAGTGCTCGGCCGTGACGGCTGCGAGGTTGACAGCGATGGTGGTCTTCCCCACCCCGCCCTTCTGCTGCACGACAGCGACGATGCGCATGGCTTTCCTCCCGTGTAGGAAGCATGGTTCCTGAGAACCATGCTTCCCGTGTTTGT
The DNA here is from genome assembly GCF_021922985.1 of Clavibacter michiganensis subsp. tessellarius. Taxonomy (NCBI): domain Bacteria; kingdom Bacillati; phylum Actinomycetota; class Actinomycetes; order Micrococcales; family Microbacteriaceae; genus Clavibacter; species Clavibacter tessellarius. Next base: position 22,633 of record NZ_CP040790.1, read on the forward strand.
AGGTGCCAGCATACCCGGCAACCCGACTACCTGGGTATGTACACACCTACATCTGTGGGTAACTGCTTTCCCGTGTACCCGGGCTGCTACACACCTGCATACCCGCATATCCACGAATGTAACTTTGCGGGTGTTGCACTCCGGGTAGCTGTGCGGCTGGCGCTAGGCGGGGGTCTTCTCGTCTTGGAGCTGGTAGACGCGCTGCTTGCTAAGTCCGAGCATGGCGCTGACGTCGGCCACGCTCACGTCGGCGCCGCGGAGCTGCTTGACGACGGTGCGGCGCATCGCTGCGGCGTGCGCCTGGGCGTTGCGCCCGGCCTCTTCCTCGCGCGCTGCTTCCGTCCACACGTCCCAGAGGTTGGCGACCGGGGGAGTGACGGTCACGTTGAGCTCGAAGGGAGCGGGCGGCTCGGCGTTCCACGCCTCGATGATGCCCTCGGCCTCCTCGGGGACCTCCGCGAGCGATCGGGCCTGGCCCACGGTATCGAGCTCGGGGATGCGGAACAGCCACCACCGGCCCTCGCGCCAGACGTCGACGTCGTACGTGTGTGCGGTCATCACTTCCACTCCTTCGGTACTTCAATGCCGAGGTTCTGTAGCTGGGTCAGGATGCCCGCCTGGACCTCCTTGTGCCCGAACGGCACGGACAGCTTCACTGACCCGTCGGGCTCGCCCCAGATCTCGTGGCTGCCCTTCGCGTTGCGGAGGCACACCCACCCAATCGACTCCAGGAACCGACGCACATCCTTCGACTTCTGCGGCTTCATGATTCTATTCTACCCCGGGGTTGCCATACAAGACAACCCCGGGGTAGACATTTGCTGAGAACTTCGGTCGGGTCTCGGAGCGGCGGGCGGTGGCCGGGTCGGGTGTCGGGCTGCCGCGGCTCCGTTCCGCTGCGCTGCACTGCGCCTTGCCCTGATGGGGAGCGGGTCACCTCGATCACGGGGTCTGGGGTCGTGCGTCTGCGGGACAGGGGACTGTTGCCGAAGCGGCCGGCTCGGTGGTCTGGTCCCACAGCTTGGATTGTGGGCGGTGACATTGGGGGGTGAATGACGGCGGAAGGGCTGGGGATCCATCGGCGCTCTGGACCGGTGCTCTCGGAGACGGATGGCCGATCCCGGGTGCTGGCTCCGCACTTCTCACCAGGTCGTCGCTGCCCGCCGCGAAGCGGCTTCCCGAGCTCCCGACGACGGGCGCCTCGTCCGCGAGCTCATGCCCGCGGACGAGGACGCCGGCATGCGATCAGCGCGGGTCGGACTTGCGGAGCCGGATCCCTGCCGGCGGCTCCGGTGACGCCGCCACGAGCACGGCCGGCGCGGCCTCCGCGGTACCGGAGTGCTCCCAGCCGTCGGCTTCCTGCGTCGGCGTCGCGCTGCTCGGTGGGGGAGTGAGCGTGTCGCTGCTCGGCTCGGGTGCGGCGCTCGTCGCTGCGGTTTCCCAGCCGTCGGCTTCCCCCGTCAGGACCGGGCTGGTCGCGCTGACGTCGCCCTGCTCGTCGACCTCTTCCGTCCGCTCGCCGGTGTCCTTCTCCGTGGGGCGGTTGGCGTTGGTCGGCTCCGCGGTGGGTGGGAGCGCGCGGAAGGGGACGACGGCGCCGTTCTGGACGAGCCAGAACATGCCATCGGCGGCCTGGCGGACCGTCTGCGGGTGCAGCGTGTACGTGTGCTGGGCTCGAGCCGTGCCGAGCTGGTCCCCGGACGCCGCGCCGGAGGCTTCCATGCGCATGATCGTGCCGGCGTACTTGACCGCCTCCTCCGGGTCGTTGGTGCGGCCGATGACGATGCCAGCACCGGAGGACATGAGCCGGGTCTGCATCATCTCGTCGCTGGACATGCCGGCGACGGACTGAGTGGCCGCGATGAGACCGACCCCGAGCGAGCGGCCGGTCTCTTGGATGGACGCGACGAACTCCGCCGGGTCGACGTCGACGCCGCCAAGCTGCGCGAACTCGTCGATGATGACCACCAGCGGGCTCTCGTCGCCGCTCGCTGCCCGCCGTGTGATGTGCTGGCGGAAAGCGAGCAGCAGCAGATCCGCGAGCTGCTTCTGTGCGTTGTCGGAGGGCGTGATCGTGACCGTCGTGAGGTCGGCCGCGAGCTCGTCGAAGGACCACCCGTCCTCGCTGATGAGGTGTCGGAGGTCCTCGTAGTGGAGCTCGACATCGTGCAGCGCGGCCTGGGCCATGGGCGGGGAGTTCTTCACGGGCCCCGACGTGTCCCGGAGCGCGGCGAGGTCGTAGCGGTCGCTTACGTACTTGCCGGGGTTGTGCGCTCGCGCGCGGAGGTCGTCGAGGGACGTCACCGGGCTCTGCTTCTGGAGCTTCTGCATCGCCGATCGAGCGCGCTTGCGGTAGAACGCCCCGTCTCCATCGGTCTGCGGGAACAGCCGGGTGATCCGGTCTGTGATCTCCGCGCTGGTGCCGTTGAAGAGGTTGAAGGTGACCGGCGCGTGGGTCGTGTGCCCCGCTGCCTCAGCCGCGGCGCGGAGCTTGGCGGCGTCGCGCGGGTTGCCCTTGCCGTCGAGGAACACCACGCGGAAGTTCTGCTGGAGAAGCGCCAGCATGATCTGGAACAGCAGCACGGTCTTGCCCTGCCCGGACTCGGCGATCACGATGAGGCGCACCTGGCCGGCCTTCTCGGGAACCGTGACCCACGTGTTCCCCCGCTCCTGCCACTGCCGCACTCGTGTGCGGTCGCGCATGCGCTCCTGAACGGACCGCACCGTCGCCCGGATGACCGTGCCGACCGCCACGCGGCCGCTGTCGAGCGTGTGCGGGCCGTAGACGGGGGACTCGGTGAGCCCGACGACCTCGTGCGACTCGATGTCCAGCTTCACGCCGATCCGGGACGCGGCCGCGAGGTCGGCGGCCTGCGTCCGCGCCTTCTCGATGTCCTCCTGCATGGTCACGTCGTCGATCTGTCGCCGGCTCACCGCACGAGCGAGCCGTCGTCGCGTCCACGCCCATCCCGCCGGGATCAGCAGGGCGCCGACGACGACGTTGACGAGCCAGACGGGGACGTAGTGCCCGAGCCACTGCGCCGGGCCGTCGTCGGATCCGAGGCGCGCGGCCACCCACCCGGAGACGTGCGCCAGCTCCCATGCCACCACCGCGGCCACGAGCAGCGTGCAGGCGGTGACGGTGCGCACCCACCAGCGGGGGACGGTCCAGTAGCGCGCTTTCATCGGCAGGACCGCGGGCGTCAAGGCGTTCACGACGACCGGGACGACGCCGAATCCGACAAGTATCACCGCAGTTCGAACGAGCTTGTTGCGAACGTCTTTCCAGTCAGTCTCGGGCTTTTTCCCGCTGTCGTTCTTCGGACTCATCGCATCCACGCCCCAATCCCGTCCACAGGTGCATTTCCCGACACGTACGGCTGTGTCGCGTCGAACAGCCCGGGCGGGTATTCCTCACCGATCCAGGCTCCATCGCGCCCGAACAGATCCACGACGAGGGTGCGCGGAGCTATGTCCACGCCCACTCCCTTCGTGAGCGCGTCACGCACAACACGGCCGGCGTCGCTCGTGCACAAGTACACGACCCGCATTGTCGGATCGTCCTTCATCCGGTCGTAAAAGTCCTCGAATATCTCGAAGTACCGGGTCCGCCGCTTACCCGTCATCTCCACCTCGACAAGATCCGTGACGCCCGACTTGTACGCGACCCCATCGGCCTCGTGCAACGTCGCCGCACGGGTCAAGTCGCGATTCCAGCTCCAATTCGCGTGAAGGTACCGCGCCGAGATGACGGACACCATCAGCTCATGCCGCGTCGTCTGCCGCAACAGGTCCGGAGCCCGCTTCTTGATCGCCTTGGGCGTCGCCCACAGCATCGTGCCGCGGAACGGGGGAACCCTGCTCCGCTCCACCATCCCGAGCTCCTGCATCCGCCGCACCCACACGAACGCCTGGTTCCTCGACACCGGACCCGACGACTCGTTCAACGCGCCGAGCACCCACCGGATCCCGTCCATCGTCGTCACGCGAACGATCGAGAACCACTCCAACACCTGGGCATCTCGCTCAGTCAGACGAACGCTCATCCGGGCCCACCTCCGTCCTCGACGAGGAGGTGACCACCGCTGTGGAGGGCAAGGCTTCGTGGAGCGCAGCGGAACGAAGCCGCGGCAGCACGATGCCCGACTCATCGCCCCGGATCGCTTCCGACAGCCTCGAGAGCCCGGCCCGGAGCCATGCGCCCGCCGGACCCCGGCTGCTCAACGCACCGGCGCTCCTGCTCGTCGGCACCCCACGAGAACGCTCCTGGCCCTCGTCAGCCGCACCACCTCGACAAGCCACGCCTGCCCAACCCGACCACCTACGAAACGCACCATGCCCGCCCAACGCAACCCCCTTACGCTCTTGCTTCTCTCAATCCTCTCACTTCCCGGTTTTGCCCCGTCCCCGCGCTCCACCCTTTACTCCCCAACCTCCCACACACTGAGGAACGAGGTGCGTGGGAGGTTGGGGAGCGGCGAAGCCGGGGTGGAGCGCGGGGACGGGGCAAAACCGGGTACAGCCCCCTTACTATGAGTAAGGGGGTGGCGTAAGGGGCACGCGTACGGGGCTACTCGGTTCGTCGCTCCGCGCTGCGGAGCGACGAACCGTCGTCAGCCGGGGCTGCACCTTCCTGCACGGCCGCCAGGCGTGCAGACGTCTCGACTCGACCGACGTACTCGTGCACGGTCACGTCGTCGTCGAGCTCGGCGCCGTCGGCGCCGGTCCGCCAGATGGCATCCGCCGGCAGCTCGACCGGCGGAGCGAACGCGATGCGGCCGGCACCGGCCGCGTCCGTCAGCACGACGTCGCCCGCTGCGCGAGCAGCGTCCGCGTCGAGCTCCCAGCCGCGATCGGTAAGCATCCGCGCGAGGCGGAGCACGCGGCCGTGGAGCTCCTGGACACCGGTGGGGAACTCCGCCGGGTGTCGACCCTCACCGAGCAGCGCCGCCGTGACGAGCTCGTCGATCCCGACCGAGCCCGCGACGTCGGATGAGCGTCGCGTCGGCTCGTGGGGGAGTGCGACCGGCACGGCCGGGGCCGGCCGGCGCCGAGACGCGGCCGCGCGGAGCTCGCGTTCCTGCTCCAGGAACGCACGGTGCTCGGGGGAGTCCTCGACGCCGCGACGCGCGGCCTCCCGATCGGCCTCCGCCTGGCGCTGCTGGGCGCGCTCGGCGGAGGCTTCCTGCTCGCGGTCATATCGCTCCATGCGTGTCTCCTCGCTCGGATCAATCGCCATCTGAATACCCCACGCGAGATATCCGATCGGGTCGCGCTGCACAGGCGCATCGAGGAACGGAACCCCCAGATCCCGGAACTTCGCTTCGATCCGAGACGTGATGTCCCGGTCATCAACCAGGAGCACCCGACGGCCGTCGCGCTGCACCCATCGCGCATAGCGCGACGTGTCGAGATTCCTGTCGAGCATGTCGCAGACATGCCCCTGGTGAATGCCGCGTCCCAGCCACGGCATGCGCTGCTGGAGCTGAGCCGCGAGACGAATCGTTGCCAGCGTGCGAGGTGCCCGGTCCTTCGGGACTTTGCACGTTGGATTCGTCAATGCAGGCCGCGGAGCGGCCATCCTGCGCGCGGCAGCGCGCTGCGGCGGAGCCTGCGGAGGGCGAGCTTTCGACGGACGACGGCCCTTGGTAACCAACTTAAGAACAGGACTAGATGGGGTGTCTCGGGTAGAGACAGATAGGCCGCCAGTTGAAGGGTCAGACACGAACCTGCGAGGCACCGTCAACGCCCGCACGGACGCCGCCGCAACCTGGTACCCGCCATGCCAGAGGAACGCCGCCTCCGTCTCATCGACCGTGAGCTCACGGCCCTCGACGATCGTCACGGAGAACCCTCGCGCGATGAGCAACGCCCGAGCGCGCTCCGCGACCCGCTTGCTCACGTTCTGACGGATGAGCTTGGACGCGCGCCACGCCACCGTCGCGTTGCTCGTCGTGACGCTGCGACCGGTCTTGAAGTCCGCCGCCCGACGCTCGACGACGGCCACGGCCAGGTACTTCCGGACGCTGACGTCGATCCGCCGGCGGGCGGCGTAGCCCTCGGCCGAGAGCACGTCCGCACGGACGGCGGCCATCCACGCGGCCGGCGACGTCCACGCCGGCACCTTCGCGTACGCACCGGCTGGCACCGGCAACGCCCACGACATCGGCGCGTCCTCCTCGACGCGCGCGCTCGACGCCTCCAACCCGGGCAGCGTCGGCTCGCTCGAGGCGTTTGCCAACCTGCGGAAATACGCACGTGTCTTGCGTGTCGGAGGTGTTGTGAGGTCCGCGGACGTGGTTATGATGGGCCTGCTTCCATAGATGTGTAGATGGACGCGACGAAGCCCCGGCCCTGGTAAGCCGGTTCTTCTGCTCGATCCGCCTCAGACCCGTTGTCGCCAAACAATCGGGGGTCTCAGGCGCAGTGCTTCGGCCCCTCGCGAAAGCGGGGGGCCATGCTCGTTAAGTGGGCTCGATAGGCAGCTCACCCTCTCGACTCTTGGGAGGCATCCACGTGGGGATGCCCTGATCGGTGAGTTCGAGGTGGTCGACGACCAGCTCGAACATGACGGCTCGCGAGACGCCGGCGCGATCAGCGATCGCGTCGAACTTGTCCTTGGACACGCGCTCGACCTCGTACCCGATGGGAACGGGATCGACGAGGGTGCCACGAGGGCGGCGCTTGGGAGCCATGCCGCCACTTAACCCTGGGGTCAGGGTTAAGAGCAACAAGCGCCCGGCGTGTCGGCGAATGTGGGGTCGGCGTAGGTTCACGACATGACGAACCCAGGATGGCCACGAGACCGCTACACCGGCCCGGGCGGCGGCGAGCACACCGGACCCGGCGGCGGCATGCACACCGGCCCCGGCGGAGGAATGCACACCGGCCCGGGCGGAGGCATGCACACCGGACCCGGCGGAGGAATGCACACCGGCCCCGGGGGCGGGCTCCACACGGGTCCAGGCGGCGGGCTCCACACCGGACCCGGCGGTGGCCTTCACACGGGCCCAGGCGGCGGGCTCCACACCGGACCCGGCGGCGGGCTCCACACGGGCCCAGGCGGCGGCCTCTACACCGGCCCGGCGGACAAGCCGTACCGGAGCAATGTGCCCCCGTGGCCGGTCTTCATCCGCGAGCTCCGGGCACGCGGCCTGGACGGCATCGCCGACCAGATCGCAGCCGCTCGCGGCCTGTAGCGCACCGACGCCGTGCCGGCCGGCACGCCCCCCGATGTGGAGGGCGCGCGGTTCATGGCGCCGGGCTACCGTCGGGCTCATGCCCGAACCCGAGAAGTCCACGTACTCAATCCTCTACGACCGGCTGTTCTTCGCCGGTCAGCACGACGTGCATTACCGCGTCGTGAGCGACCCCCGCAAGCTCACGTTCGACAAGCTCGTGAAGCTCATCGACACGGCGCTCGACGGCAAGCCCGTCGTCTACGCCACGCACTCGTTCGAGACCTCGAATGACCCCGAGCCTCCGAAGTTGGAGGGCACGGCCGTTGCCGTCACGAAGACTCACGTCGCGTTCGTAGACGTCAAGCCGGACCACGAACTCGAGGTGCGTGTCGTCGCCCTGACCGCCCTGACCGCCCTATCCATGTCCACGAACGGCTATGCGTCCTTCGTCACCAACGACAACAAGTGGTACACGATCGTCGTGAAGGCCACGTTCGAGGGGCTTCCCACCATCACGTTCCCCAGCGTCCGATCGAGCGAGAGGAACGCCAGCGAGTTCGCTGGGCTGTACCCGGACCTCATCGAGGCGCTGCGGATTCGATAACCCCTGGCCGGCGGTAGAGCGTCGTGCGGGAGGTGCCTAGATTCCGTGGGACCTGTGCCGCCGGCCGATCGGCCGCGATGAGCTGCGCGGCGGCGAGGATCTGACTGTCCGTGAATTCCGGCCGGCGGCCGCCGTGGTCCCGACCGGCGGCCGCCGGTCGGGGACCCTACCGGGGCGCCTGGACTCGAAACTCTCGCAAGAGGCTGTCGAGACCACGGCCCGGCGGGAGATCACCGAAGTCGCCGGATCAGATTCACGACGAGCAGCACCGCGTCTGCCGCCATGCCTGCGGAACGCCGATCGCCGTTCCTACGGTGCTTCGTGGCCTGAGCGAGCTCGATAGCCGCGCGGACGACCTTGCGCAGCTCGGCGTTTTCGGACCCCGGTAGCTCGACCTCAACCACTCGGCCGAGACGGGCCTTCGTGTTGGGGACCGGGGGCTCGTCGGCATCAAGCTCACCGTGGCGTGCGTGCTCATAGGAGGCCGCGGAGAGCGCCTCGAGCGCGGCCACCGCGTCGTTCCCGACGTTCGAGTAATCCTGTTCCGTTCGAGCTGTCTGGAAGTGTCGCCGCATCTCGTTCAGCTCGTCGTCGACGCGCTGCCAGCCGGTGGCCTTCCGCGGCGATATGGGGTCGGCCAGCGCGCCGGTGAGTGAGTCCGTCTCGCGGTCGGACAGCAAATCGTGCAGCGCATCGAATTGGTCATGGAGGATGTTCCGTCTAACTTGCCAGCTGCCGTACCCATCGTTCGCTAGCCAGTGCCTGCGGAACGTGTCGAAGTCACGGAACGGCGGATCGAAAGTGTCTATACCAAGGCGAGCGAGGACCGCCTTCAACGCTCGGACTAGCAGACGGGAGTCGTCATTGGTCAGCGGTGACCCAGCGGTGCCGTAGGCCTCGTACTCGTCATGCACGACCCGGGCAAGCGACACCGCGATCTCCAAATCCCCGTGGTCGGGGTTGGGGCCTCGCAGCAGCCCCTCGAGGAGATCTGCGTCAAGCGCGGCCTGTTGCGTCACCTCCGCGCCCCAGCCGTTGGACACCACGTCCTCACCCGGGAGGTAGAAGTCCCACGTACGCATGCGCTCACCATAGCCAGCGGCACTCTGCCGGCGGACTAACCACAGCGCGCCATCTGCCCAGACGGGCCCATACATAGGGAGTCGTCCGTCAGGGGATCCCAAACCGGACGCACGTCTCGTCGCGAGGAAACGCTACTGGCCCCCTGCGGGCATCGCCGGCGCGATGAGCGCCGTGATCGTTGCAACTACTGCGGGGGCGCCGAACACGACCGCAAAGAGCGAAGCTATCGCGGCCGATTGCTCCAGGCCCTCTGTCTTGCCCTTGAAGCCCTTGTCGAGAGAGAACGCCGCCAGGACCTCCTTCGCGATTGCGCACACGCCAGCAAGGCCGGCAAACGTGACGGCAACCCACACATTCCCGGCCATGCGCACCAGGACGATCACCAGCGCGATCACGACGAGGGCCGCTAGGCCAGCCGAGATCCACGTGGCCTTCGATACACGACTCGGCGTCCCTCCGGTCGAAGCGCCTTCGCCCGCTGCGGTTGAAGTGCCCTCGGGGTGTGCGATCAAAGGATCGGTGGAAGGCGCGTTTTCTGTCATTCGATGATGGTATCGACGTCGGCGACGGGTCCGACGAGGGATGGATACCCGGACACGTATCGACCGCGCCCCAGTCCGGGGATGACGCCTGTCTCGGCGTATGTCGCGCGACGCGCGCCACATAGCCTCGATGAGACGCGTCCGCGCCGCATCCGCCCAAGAAGGAGTCAACGTGGCCGAAGACACCAGGGCAGCTCAGCGCGAGCGGCGACGGGCTTCCGGCATCGCCCGTCACGGTCGACTGAGGAAGCCCAGCGCCGTACGCACTGCAGCCAACTTCGTCGCAGTCGTGGCAGCGGTCGCCCTGGTCAGTACCGGTTCCGTCGCTGCGGTCGCAGCATGGGACCTCGCACGCACGGTCCGGGCAAACTCCGTCGACATCTCGGACGGGGACGCCCTTCCGCCCTCCATGGGTGCAATCGACGGCGGTGCGAACGTGTTGCTCGTCGGGAACGACTCGCGTCGTGACCAGGGCGACGGCTACGGAGCGACGAAGGACGTCGGTACGGCGGAGCTGAACGACGTCACGATGCTGCTCCACATCAGCGAGGACCACACCCGCGCGACCGTCGTCTCCTTCCCACGGGACATGCTCATCGACCGTCCCGCATGCCAGAGCGCTGACGGCACGACCGAGGAGTCGACGGCGAGCGGCGTGCAGATCAACACCGCCCTGGAAACCGGCGGCTTGCCGTGCGTCGTGCGCACCGTCGAGAGCATCACGGGCCTCGACATCCCCTACGGCGGCTCGGTGCAGTTCAACGGCGTCATCGAGATGTCCAACGCCGTCGGCGGCGTCACCGTCTGCCTCGCCAATCCGATCAAGGACTGGCGCACCAACCTCGACCTCGCCGCCGGCCCACAGCTCCTCCAGGGCGAGAACGCGGTCCAGTTCCTCCGCGTCCGCCACGGTATCGGCGACAACAGCGACCTCTCCCGGATCAGCAACCAGCAGGTGTTCCTCAGCGCACTGCTACGCACCATCACCAGCACCGACACACTCACCAACCCCGCCAAGCTCTACGGCATCGCACGCGCCGCCGTCGACAACATGAGCCTCTCCACCTCGCTGAACAACCCCGCCGCCATCACGTCCCTCGCCCTCACCGTCAAGGACATCCCGCTCGACAAGTTCGTCTTCGTCCAGTACCCCACCACCTACCTCGAGAGCGGCCGCGTCGCGCAGGACGTGGCGACCGGTGACCAGATGATGCAGCTCATCGCCACCGACGCGGACTTCACGCTCGCCCCCGACAGCACCGGCCAAGGCGTCGTCCTCGCCGAGCCCACCGATCCCGCCACGGGTCCCCCCGCGGACGTAGCCGCGCCCTCATCCGGCGGGACAACCGCTCCCCCGGCGGCGCTGCCGGACAACGTCACGGGTCAGGCCGCTGCCACGGAGACCTGCTCGAACGGCTGACATGAGCGGACAGCGGTCCGCCGCGGCCGAACATGAGCCCGTCCCGCAGGGGCCCGTTGCCGAACCTCATGGCACGGTGCGGTCACGTTCGTGGGCGCCTCAGCCCATGAGCTACTAGATGCCGCGACGGCGGACCCGACCTCGCATCCCCGTGGGATCATCCACTCATGCCCACTGTCCAAGCCATCGCGCTAGGGGCCACGGAGACACGCGACGGCGCTGTCTTGCGATCCCTCAGCTCGCACCGGTCGCTGTCGGTGCGTTATGCGGTCGCGTCAAATCCCGCGGCCGATGACGAGACCATCTCGAACCTGCTCGACGACCGTGTCGGTTCGGTGCGCTGGGCCGCCGCCTCGAATCTGGCCGAGCGGCCGGCCCTGCAGATGGCGGTCGCCCGGTCGGCCGACAGGTGGCTCCGCCTCGCACTGGCTGGCACGTTCTTGGATCACGACGAGCGATCCCTCGCACGCGACGTGCAATGCGCGCTCATGGAGAACGCCTCCACCGAGATCCGCTCTCGGATGGCCGAGACGACGAACCACCTCGACGTGTTCGAGACGCTCATGAGCGATGGCGACCGGCGAGTGCGCGCCGCGTGCGCTGCGAATCCGCGCATCACGCGGGAGCAGATGGAGCGACTCGTCACGGATCGCAACTGGGAGGTCCGCGCCTCGGCTGTGGGGAGCGGCATGCGGTACCCGGACGATGAGCAGATCCTCCGCCTCGCGGAGGACCGCTCTGCGGGGGTCCGTTGGGCCGTCGTGTTCCGTGTCGACCGGCCGCGCGCCGCGCTCGAGCTGATCGCGAAGGACCAGGACGAGATGAACGCCGACCACGCGAGGAGTGAGCTCGAGGACGAGCGCAGCATCAATTCGGCCCACGTCACGACGGACGCTCGGATGCGGAGGGCCAGGGCCGAGTGCGCCGCGAGCTTCGAGCGCTGACCGGTCGCCACAGGGGGCCCGTACGACGCACGCTCGCAGCGTCCGGCAAGGGATCCCTTGAAGGACGCATCCGTGGGCGGCGCGGTGCTCGGTGGCGGGTCACGACCGGCGTCGCTGCCCCGTCAGTTCTTGCCGAGGGCTTCGCGCCCACGGCGCGTTCGCTCGCGGGAGCGCTCGAACATGAAGAGTCCGATGAACATGACGATCACAACGGCCCAGATGATGCCAAGGGTCGCGTTCTGCTCTCGGATGGCCGACGCCAGGATGAACCCCTGCACGCTGAACGCGAGGATCGCGGTCCCGATCACGCGGAAGCCTCGCCGTGAGCGGCGCTTAGCTTCTGCAGGGCTGGGGGCGTCGGCCATGACCCGATCTTGGCCGATGGCTAGCGGGTCTGCCAGCGTCCGCCGAGGGATCCCTCCCCGGACCAGCGCGGCGTCGCGCGACGTGCGCTGTGACTTTCGCCGCTTAGTGGCGTCTGATCTTGATCAATCGATGGCGGCCCGGGCTGCGGTGGAGTGCCAGCGACACCCTTAGCCCGCGGCCTACTTCCCCGCCGTCAAGCTGCCGCGTGAGCGCGCGCGCGTGCCGCTGCGGTGCCTAACCGAATGCTGCTGCCCAAGCGCACGTCCGGCACCAACGGGTGGATGAGCCTCTGGGGCAGCAACGGTCGGGAAGTACGTCCTCGCCGCTCTCATGTTCGCCGGCCGCGTCGGTCCGATCGGGCTAGCGTCGGCCCTGGCCATCCGACGGCGGACCCTCCTCTACGAGTGGCCGGCGGATCGCCCCGTCATCGGGTAGCCCGCACCGACGCTGGCGTTCCCGGACCCTTCGCTGTCCCACGGGCCGAGGGGTGGCACACGATTCGATGTGCGGCGCGGGCTACACTCGCGGCGGCGATGGATCCCGCCAGGACGACCCGTCCGAACCGCACCGCTTGCTGATGGTTCCTATCCCACCCGTACGGGTGGTCGCTTGCGGTGCCATCGGTCCTGAGGCGATCACCTGCGCATCGACGCAGAAAGCAGCCAGCGTGTTCACTGACCCCAGCCAAGTCCTGGACTTCATCACGAACACGGACGTCACGTTCCTCGACGTCCGGTTCACTGACCTTCCCGGCGTCCAGCAGCACCTCACGATCCCCGCATCCACGGTCGACGTGAAGTTCTTCACGGAGGGGATCGCCTTCGACGGGTCGTCCATCCGCGGCTTCGCGAGCATCCACGAGTCGGACATGCAGCTCATCCCCGACGTGACGACGGCCTACATCGACCCGTTCCGCATCGAGCGCACCCTCATCATGGTGTTCGACATCTACAACCCCCGCAACGGCGAGATCTACGCCCGCGACCCGCGCCAGGTGGCCAAGAAGGCCGAGAAGTTCCTCGCCGCGTCCGGCATCGCCGACACCGCGTTCTTCGCGCCCGAGGCCGAGTTCTACATCTTCGACGACGTCCGCTACGAGGTGAACCAGCACACGAGCTTCTACTCGGTCGACTCCGAGGAGGGCGCCTGGAACTCGGGCCGCGAGGAGGAGGGCGGCAACCTGGGCAACAAGACGCCCTACAAGGGCGGCTACTTCCCCGTCAGCCCGGTCGACAAGCAGGCCGACCTCCGCGACGACATCAGCCTCAAGCTGATCGACGCCGGCCTCATCCTCGAGCGCGCGCACCACGAGGTGGGCACGGGCGGCCAGGCCGAGATCAACTACCGCTTCGACACCATGGTGCACGCGGCGGACGACATCCTGAAGTTCAAGTACATCGTCAAGAACACGGCCGAGCAGTGGGGCAAGACGGCCACGTTCATGCCGAAGCCGCTGTTCGGCGACAACGGCTCGGGCATGCACACGCACCAGTCGCTCTGGAACGACGGCAAGCCGCTGTTCTACGACGAGGCCGGCTACGGCGGGCTGTCGGACGTCGCGCGCTGGTACATCGGCGGCATCCTCAAGCACGCGCCCGCCATCCTCGCGTTCACGAACCCGACGGTGAACTCGTACCACCGCCTCGTCCCCGGCTTCGAGGCGCCCGTCAACCTCGTGTACTCGGCGGGCAACCGCTCGGCGTCGATCCGCATCCCCATCACGGGCACGAACCCGAAGGCGAAGCGCATCGAGTTCCGCGCGCCCGACGCGTCGAGCAACCCGTACCTCGCGTTCGCCGCGCAGCTCATGGCCGGCATCGACGGCATCAAGAACCGCATCGAGCCGCACGAGCCCGTCGACAAGGACCTCTACGAGCTCCCGCCCGAGGAGGCGAAGAACATCCCGCAGGTGCCCGCGTCGCTCGGAGCCGCCCTCGAGGCGCTCGAGGCCGACCACGAGTTCCTCACGGCCGGCAACGTGTTCACACCCGACCTCATCGAGACGTGGATCGAGTACAAGCGCGAGATGGAGATCAAGCCCCTCGCGCAGCGCCCGCACCCGTTCGAGTTCGAGCTGTACTACGGCGTCTGATCCCGCCGGCGCCCCGCAGCGGGGCGAATGACGCACGGGCCGTCCTCCTCCGGGAGGCCGGCCCGTGCGTCATGCGGCGAGCAGCGACGAGCGCGCAGCGCTCGTCCTGCTGGCCCCCTACCCGGTGACCGCTCCGATGGCGGCCGATCCGACGAGGCGCGTGTACTTGGCGAGCACTCCCCGTGTGTACCGAACAGGCAGAGGTACCCAGCCCTGTCGGCGTCGCTCCAGCTCTTCCTCGTCGACGAGGAGGTCGACGCGTCGGGTGGGGATGTCGACGCGGATCCGGTCCTCGTCGCACACGAACGCGATGACGCCGCCGTCTGCGGCTTCCGGGGCGACGTGGCCGATGCACAAGCCGGTGGTGCCGCCGGAGAACCGCCCGTCGGTGAGAAGGAGGACGTCCTTTCCCAATCCCGCGCCCTTGATGGCGGCCGTGATGGCGAGCATTTCGCGCATGCCTGGTCCGCCCTTGGGGCCTTCGTAGCGGATCACGACGACGTCGCCCGGGCGGATGCGGCCTTCGGTTAGCGCGTCCAGTGCGGCGCGCTCGCGATCGAAGACTCGCGCGGATCCCTCGAACGAGGTGGCGTCGAAGCCGGCTGTCTTCACAACAGCGCCGTCGGTCGCAAGCGACCCTCGGAGGATCGTGAGTCCGCCGGTGGCGTGGAGGGGATCGTCGAGGCGGTGGAACACCTCCCCGTCGGGCTCGGGTGGGTCGATCTCCGCGAGGTTCTCTGCGACGGTCTTGCCTGTGACCGTCAGGCAGTCGCCGTGGAGCAGGCCGGCGTCCAGCAGCGCCTTCATGATGACGGGGACACCGCCTCGACGGTCTACGTCGCGCATCACGAAGCGCCCGAAGGGCTTCATGTCGGCCAGGTGCGGGACCTTGGATCCGATCCGGTCGAAGTCGTCGAGGGTGAGCTCGACCTCAGCCTCGTGCGCGATCGCCAGCAGGTGGAGCACCACGTTGGTCGACCCTCCGAGTGCCATGGCGACGGCGATGGCGTTCTCGAATGCCTCTCTGGTGAGGATGTGACGTGCGGTGATCCCCATCCGGATCATCTCCACGACCGCTTCACCTGATCGGTGCGCGTACTGGTCGCGACGGCGGTCGGCGCTCGGTGGCGCCGCGGATCCGGGTAGCGACATGCCCAGCGCCTCGGCCATGCAGGCCATGGTGTTCGCGGTGAACATGCCCCCGCATGCGCCTTCCCCGGGGACGGACGCGCACTCGATCTTCTTCAGCTCTTCCTCGGTCATGGTTCCGGCAGCACAGGCGCCGACGCCTTCGAACGCGTCGACGATGGTGACCTCCCTGCCCGTCCCGTCGGCGTGCTGCACGTATCCGGGTAGGACGGATCCTGCGTAGAGGAACACGCTCGCGAGGTCGAGTCGCGCGGCTGCCATGAGCATCCCTGGGAGGGACTTGTCGCATCCGGCGAGCAGGACGGTGCCGTCCAACCGCTCAGCGCTGACGACGACCTCGACGCTGTCGGCGATCACCTCCCGAGACACGAGGGAGAAGTGCATGCCCTCATGGCCCATCGAGATCCCGTCCGAGACGGAGATCGTGCCGAACTGCAGCGGGTAGCCGCCACCTCGATGGACACCCTCCTTCGCTCCCTGGGCGAGACGGTCCAGGGACAGGTTGCACGGCGTGATCTCGTTCCACGACGAGGCGATGCCGATCTGCGGCTTGTCCCAGTCCTCGTCGCCCATGCCGACGGCCCGCAGCATGCCGCGGGACGGCGTCGCCTCGATCCCGTGCGTCACAGCCCAGCTCCGTGGCTTCATGTCGGTTGCTCCAGTCATCGCACCCTCTTTCGTCGCGTGTTCTCGTGGCCGTGCACGCACGTGCCGTGTGACGCTCGTCGTGCTTGCTGACGGGTCATGCCAGCCCGTACGGCAGGTCGTGTGCGGTCTCTTCGATCTCGGTGAGCCGGTTGTACTTCGCCACGCGCTCGCCTCGTGCGGGGGCTCCGGACTTGATCTGCCCAGTGCCGGTTCCGACGACGAGGTCCGCGATGAACGCGTCCGTGGTCTCTCCGGAGCGGTGCGAGACCATGCTGCGCATACCCAGCTCGCGGGCCGTGCGAATCGCGTCCAAGGTCTGCGACACGGTGCCGATCTGGTTGGGCTTGATCAGGGCGGCGTTGGACAGGCCATCCCGGCCCCCGTCGCGAATGCGCTGGGGGTCTGTGACGTAGAGGTCGTCGCCGACGATCTGCAGACGAGAGCCCAGAGCGGTGTTCATGGCCTTCCACCCGGCATGGTCGTCCTCCGAGAAGCCGTCCTCGATGCTGCGGATCGGGTAGGTGCCGACGAGGCGCTCGTAGTACGCGACGAGGCCGTCACGGTCCAGGTGCTGATCGACGATCCGGTACGTGCCGTCGCCGAGCGCGAACTCGTTCGCTGCGGGGTCGAGTGCGATAGCCATCGCGTTCACGCCCGCGTCGTGTCCGGAAATGCGGATGGCGTCGACCAGTAGATCCAGGGCCTCCTCCGGGGATGTGATCGCCGGTGCGAAACCGCCCTCGTCGCCGAGTCCGACCGCGCCGAAGCGTTCCCGCACGATGCCAGAGAGGGCGTGGTAGACGTCCGACCCCACGCGGACGGCGTCGACCATGCTGGTCGCGGAGACGGGCGCGATCATGAACTCCTGGAAGTCGAGCGCGTTCGCAGCGTGAGCGCCGCCGTTGAGGACGTTGAAGTGCGGTACGGGGAGGCGCGGCGTGCTGCCGGTGACGTCAGCGATCCACCGCCACAGCGGCAGTCCAGCGGCGGCGGCGAACGCGCGCGACATGGCGATGGAGGTCGCGACCACGGTGTTCGCTCCCAACCGCGAGTACCCGGCGGTGCCGTCGAGTGCGGCCAGGGCGGCGTCGAGCTCGGTGATCGACACCCAGCTCCTGCCGGTGATCAGCGGGGCGACCTCCGCGGCCGTCATGAGCAGGGCCTGGGAGACGTCGCGGCCAGCGTAGGCGTCGCCGCCGTCGCGGAGCTCGACGGCTTCGTGTGCACCGGTCGATGCTCCCGCCGGGGCGTCACCGGTGACGGTGGTCCCGTCGGTGAGCGTGAGGTGCACGCGGACCGTCGGGTAGCCGCGGGAGTCGAGGATGCGGGACGCGCGGAGGTCCGTGATGGTGACCGGGTGCAGGGTGCGGGTGACGTACTCGCCTGTGTGCCGTGATGCGTGGTGCGTGTTGCTGATGTACTCGTTCATGGGATCGCTTCTCATTCGGGGTAGGTCGTGCGCGGGAGCCGACGGTCGGCCGGCTGAGGGGTCAGCGGTGGCGGGGAAAGCGCTGCTGGGCTGTGCGGATGAGGGCCTCCGCGTCAGTGACAGAGGTCCACCCGGCGGTGGTCACGTGCTTGCCGTGCTCGGTCTCCTTGTAGTGGGAGAAGAAGTGCTCGATCTCCTGCAGGGTCGTGTCCGGGACGTCGGCGATGTCGTGGATGTCCGCGAAGCGGGGGTCACCGTAGGGGACGGTGAGGATCTTGTCGTCGCCGCCGTTCTCGTCGACCATGCGGAGCATTCCGACAGGACGCACGTCGATGACGACACCGGGGAAGGTCGGGCGGGGCAGGAGCACGAGCGCGTCCAGAGGATCACCGTCGTCGCCGAGGGTGTCATCGATGCTGCCGTAGTCCTGCGGGAACACCATGCTGGTGAACACGGCTCGGTCCAGGCGGATCCGCCCGGTCGCGTGATCGATCTCGTACTTGTTGCCGCTGCCGCGGGGGATCTCGATGGTGATGTCGAAGTGCATGTCGTCTCCTGTGTCGGGTCGGGGAGTCAGAGGTGTGTGCCGAGAGCGATGCCGGCGATCGCGGAGGCGACGGAGGTGATGAGCATTCCGAAGCCGTAGCCGGCTGCTGTGAGCACCCGCCCGGTGCGGGCGAGGCGGATCGTCTCGTAGCTGGCGGTGCTGAAGGTGGTGTATCCGCCCATGAGGCCGGTGCCGAGGACCGCGACGGCTGTGGCGCCGAGATGGGTCGCTGCGCCGGTGAGTAGGCCGAGTAGCAATGAGCCGGTGATGTTGATCGTCAGTGTCCCCACCGGGAGCCGGTACTGGCGAGTTCGGTTGATCGCTCCGTCGAGGAAGAACCGCAAGGCGGCGCCGACGCCTCCGGCCACGGCGACCACGATCGGGATGAGTACGTTCATGAGTGCGCTCCTCTGGGCCGGAGCGCACGCGCGGTGACGAGACCGATGGTGGTGGCCAGGGCGCCGGTCACGACCGTGAGCAACGCATACCCGGCGCCGACGAGCGCATGGTCGTCGAGGATCAGGGCGGCCGTGCTGGACGCGAGGGCGCTGTAGGTCGTGAACCCGCCGAGCGCTCCGGTCCCCATGAGCAGCCGGGTGGTGCGGCGGCGGCCTTCGTCAGGGCCTCGATGTGCGAGATGCTCCAGCAGCAGCCCGAGTAGGAGCGCACCGGTGACGTTGATCCAGAAGATCGCCCAGGACACCCGTCGGCGGCAGGGAAGACGTAGCTGATGGTCTCTCGCGCTCCGGTGCCGACCGTGCCGCCGAGCGCGACGAGTCCGAGGTACCGCCAGCGCAGGTGCACCGGTTGCGGTGAGGTCGTGGGGTCATCGACGTCGACGTCGGGGTCATCAGGCAACTGCCCCACCCGTTGCGGCGTCGTGCGATCGCGTGGTCATGTTCCCCCCTCGGCAGCGACGGCCGCTGCTGCTTCCTGTGCGTCCGGATCGATGTACTCGCCACCCCGTGGACCGAAACCCGTCGCCGCATCGAAGCGGTACATGAGGGGCTGCGCGGTGGGGAGATTCAACTGGGCGAGCTCACCATCGGTCAGCTCGTCGACGCAGGCGCAGACCGCGCGAAGGGAGTTCCCATGTGCGATCAGCACCACTGTCCGACCCAGGCGCAGTTCGGGCAAGACCTGCGCGACGAGGAAAGGCTGCACGCGCAAGATGACGTCCGCCAGCGCCTCGGTCCGCCGCACACCGCTGCCCACGGCAGATTCCGCAGAGCCGGCGTACGCCGAAGACGCATCCAGGCTGTCACCGACATCCGCGGGGGTCGGCCGGTGCGGGTCCGACGCACCGCGAAGAACCGCTCCTCGCCCAGGACCGTCCGCGCATGCGCTTTGGTCATCCCGGTCAGCGCACCGTAGTTGCGCTCATTCAGCTCCCACCGCTGCTCGGTCCGCACGTCCAGGCCCAGCACATCCGTCACGACCTCCGCCGTGTGGATCGAGCGCTGCAGCGTGGAGGTGAGGACCAGATCCGGCCGGATCCCCTGTCTCGCCATCGCAGATCCGGCGCGGCGCGCTTCCGCCACGCCTTGCCGCGTCAACGGGACGTCCTGCAAGCCCGTGAAGATCCCGGCCGCGTTCGCAGTGCTCTCCCCGTGGCGCAGAAGCACCAGCAGGCCCATCAGAGATCCTGCTGAGGCGGTGACGCGTGAAATCCGATCGGGTCGGTCGGGATCACGAGCACCGGACGGTGCTGGTGGTGCACCAGCTGCGCGGCGACGGATCCCGAGAAGAACTCGGCGATGCGACGCGCTCCACTTCGGCTACCGATGACCAGCATCGACGCATCCCGCTGCTCCGCAGCCCTGATGAGCGCCCGGGCTGGGTCGCCGACTCCGGCCAGGAGCTCCACGGTTACTCCCGCTCGCGCGGCCACGGCCCGCACTTCCTCTTCCTCTGAGGCGGACAGCGTCCTCGGGGCGGAGTCGTCGGTGTCGGAGTCCAACGGCTCGAGCATCTCGGACCCGTCGTCCCGAGTCCCGGTATCCACGAACGCAGGATCGACGCTCACGCACACTAGAGACGAACCAAGGCGTGCGGCGTACGACGCGGCGACCTCAACGACCCCAGATACGTATCCCGGTTGCAGACCGACCACGATGGGGCCGGTACCGACAGGCTCGGACATCGCTCTCCCTATCTCGGGCGCGCCTAGCGCGACCAGCTGAGATAGGGACTGTTGTCGACGAGCGTCGAAGTTGGATCCGGCAAGCCCCTCTGCCGGGTCGTGAGACCCCTCAAGTATGCACCTCTCACCCTGCGCATGCGCTCTTCACGATCCATCTCGAAAAGCAATAGCTTTTCGAGACACCATGATCTGCGCCTCCGAGCCGCGTCGACTGAGCCTGTTCACTGGGGGCCGGACGTCTCGTCAAGTCGTCTCACCGCAAAGTGTCTCGAAGAGCCCCACCGTGGGTATTTCTGAGGCAGACTGCTCGGGTGAGGCTTCTGGGATACACGCGGGTGAGCACGACGAGTCAGGATGCGCAGCTCCAGCTCGACGCGCTGGTGAAGGACGGCGTGCAGAAGCGGGACGTGTTCGCCGACGTCACCTCCGGCAGCCGGGCCGCGATCGATCGGCCGGGGATGAAGAAGCTGCTCGAGTACGCCGAGGACGGCGACACCATCGTCGTCTGGCGCATCGGACCGTCTAGGCCGCTCGATGCTCGACGTCCTCAGCACCGTGAAGATGCTGCGCGAACGGGGCGTGCAGATCCGCTCCATCTCCGACGGCATCGATCCGGCGACGACCTCGGGCCGGCTGATGCTGGGCATGCTCGCGAGCCTGGCCGAGTACGAGCGCGAGCTCATCGTCGAGCGCGTCAACGCCGGCATCGCCGTCGCGCGCGACAACGGGACCCGCTTCGGCCGCCCCTTGTCGGATCCGGCCGTCATCGCCGACAAGCTCCAGATCGCGACCGATGCGCGAGCCCGTGGCCGGACCGCGGAGGACGCGGCCCGTCTCGTCGGGTGGAGCCGCGCGACGTTGTACCGGCACCAGTCGAACGCTGCGCGCGAGAGCGCCGCGATGTAGGTGCCGGGGTGGACGGGCTCGAGCGGTGGCGCGTTCTTCGACTGCATGTCGAAGACCAGATCCCGCTCGCAGCTCTCGCCCGGACCACCGGGATCAGCGCGCGGACCCTGCAGCGCTGGCACCACCTCTACTGCGCCGGCGGCATCACTGCCCTCGACTCCAGGTCCCGGATCGACGCGGGCCGGCGGCGGACAGCGGCCGCGACGGTCACGTTCATCGAACGGCTCGCGCTGACCAAGCCCCGTCCGAGCATCGCGACCCTGCACCGCCTCGCCGCCACGGACGCGCAGCAGCGCGGGGACCCGGTCCCGAGCTACTCCACGGTGCGGGAGATCGTGCAGGCGCTCGACCCCGCGCTGGTGACGCTGGCCCTGGAGGGGCCGGCGTCGTATCGGGATCGGCACGAGCTCGTGTATCGGCGCCGGGCGGAGCGCCCCAACCAGACGTGGCAGGCCGACCACACCGAGCTCGACGTCCTCATCGTCGGCGCCGGCGGGAAGCCCGACCGCCCCTGGCTGACCGTGATCATGGACGACTACTCCCGTGCCATCTGCGGATACACCGTCTTCACCGGCGCCCCATCGGCGATGAACACCGCACTCGCACTCCGGCAAGCGATCTGGAGGAAGCCGGATCCCGGCTGGGCGATGTGCGGGATCCCCGACATCCTCCACGTCGACCACGGCACCGACTTCACCAGCCGACACCTCGAGCACACGGCCGCGGAGCTGCGGATCCGGATCATCCACTCGCTGTCGGCCGCCCCCAGGGCCGCGGGAAGATCGAGCGGTTCTTCGGCACCATCACCACCGAACTGCTCCCGCTCCTTCCCGGACACCTCAGCCCCGGGAACCGACGCCCGGACCCGGTGCTCGACCTAGCCGGCCTCGACACGGCCGTCGGGTCGTTCATCGCCACCTACAACGACCGCCCGCACAAGGAGCTCGGGACCACACCGCGAACAACCTGGGCCGGTGACGGCTGGCTGCCTCGGATGCCGGAGAGCCTCGTGGAGCTCGACGGGCTCTTGCTGACTGTGCCGAAGAGCCGCACCGTGCAGCGCGACGGATCCACTTCCAGGGCCAGCGGTACCTCGCCCCGACCCTTGCTCCGTTCGTCGGCCGGACCGTGACGATCCGGTACGACCCGCGTGACATCTCCGAGATCCGCGTCTACGACCACGACACCTTCATCTGCGTCGCCGTCGACGAGGCCCACCCGAACCTGCGGATGAGCCTCCGCGACGTCGAGACCGCACGCCGCGCCCGCCGCCGGCAGCTGCGCCGGGAACCTCAACGACCGGATCCCAACTACAGCAGCCGTGCCGAGCTCCCCGCGACACCGCCGCCGCCTCGGCGGCCGCGCCTGCGCACCTATGAAGAGGACGGATGATGCCCGACCGTTCATCACCACGAAAGAGCACCGGCGGTTCGTCGAGTTCGCGAACGCCGTCCGGAAGGAGCAGACCATCGGGATCTGCCACGGCGATGCCGGCGTCGGGAAGACCAACTCCGCCCGCCGGTACGCGCACTGGGATGCGCTCGAGCCGTACGCCCAGGAGTGGGGTCCGGCGCGGCGCGGACGACCCGAAGCTCGATGCGGCCGCGAACCGCTCCCGGGCGGTGTTCTACACGCCCGAAGTCCTGCCCCGGCCGAAGGACCTCATGCGGGAGCTGGACCGCTGGACGGTCCGACCTCGGCATCAGGATCGAGGATCACCAGCGCACGATCGGGAAGATCACCGGCACCGCCGGCGATGCGCGCCGGTGGGTCGAGTGCTGATCATCGACGAAGCGGAACGGCTCACGCCCACCGCCCTCGAGCTCCTCCGCGATCGGCACGACCGTGAGCACCTCGCGATCATCCTCATCGGCATGCCCGGAATCGACCCG
Organism: Clavibacter michiganensis subsp. tessellarius; assembly: GCF_021922985.1. Taxonomy (NCBI): domain Bacteria; kingdom Bacillati; phylum Actinomycetota; class Actinomycetes; order Micrococcales; family Microbacteriaceae; genus Clavibacter; species Clavibacter tessellarius. The sequence continues at coordinate 45,579 of NZ_CP040790.1, forward strand.
CTTCCGTCACTACCCGCAGCTCTACAGTCGCCTCGGCTTCGCCCACCGCTACCGCGCCCTCGGCCAAGACGAGCTCCTGTTCGTTCTCGACCGCCACTGGAAGCGCCTCGGCCACACCCTGAACCCTGACGACTTCACCGACGCGCAAGCCATCGCCGCGATCCAACGCATCACCCGCGGCAACTTCCGACTCCTCGAACGGCTCTTCCCGCA
>NZ_CP040791.1 GCF_021922985.1 Clavibacter michiganensis subsp. tessellarius
TACGAGGTACGCGGCGAGCGTGAAGGGGGCGCCCGCGAAGCCGATGAGCGGGGTGTCGCCGAGCTCCGCGACGGTGCGCGCGACGGCCTGGCGGATGGGCTCGAGCGCGGCGGGGTCGAGCGCCGGCAGCGCGGCCACGTCGGCGGCGGTGCGGACGGGCTTCTCGAGCACCGGTCCGCGCCCCGCGACGATGTCGACGCCCACGCCCGCGAGCTTGAGCGGGATGACGATGTCGCTGAAGAAGATGCCCGCGTCCACGTGGTGGCGGCGGACGGGCTGGAGCGTGATCTCGCTGGCCATCTCCGGGTCGAGGCACGCGCGTCGAGCATGCGGGTGCCCACGCGCAGCTCGCGCGTACTCGGGCAGCGAGGCGGGCCGGCCTGGCGCATGAACCACACGGGCGCGCGGTCTCCGCGGTGGCCGCGGTACGCCTCGACGAGCAGCGACGACGCGGTGCGGGTGTTGAGCGGGTGCTCGGGCGTGGGAGCGTGGAGGGGCGGCGGATGCGGGCGCGGAGGCGGAGGATGCGGGCGTGATCACGGAGGAGATCATCGCATCCCCGCCTGCGCGCCCGCTCGGCTGGGGACGCGGGCCGGCGGACGACGCGGACGGCGAGGCTGTCGGCGAGGCGGACGCCGAGGCTGCCGGCGCCGGGGCCCCGACCCCGGGAGGCAGGGCACCCTCACCGGCCCCGACCACACGGCGGGGAGGTTTACCATGGAACTGTGCTCATATGTCTGACGGCGAGTCATCACAACGCCAGCTTCGAGGTCCTCGAGAAGCTGTCCGTGGCCGCACCCTCCGTCGCCGGCACGCTCATGGAGCAGAACGACTTCATCGCGGGGGCCGTCGTCCTCGCCACCTGCAACCGCTTCGAGGCCTACCTCGACGTCGAGGAGCCCCTCACCGCGGCCCGCGCGCTGGCCGTCGAGGCCACGGTCGACGTGGTCAGCGGGGGCGAGCGGCATCGACCGCGACGACGTCCGCGGCAGCGTCGACGTGAAGTGCGGTGACGCGGTCGCCGAGCACCTGTTCGCCGTCTCCTCGGGCCTCGAGTCCGTCGTGGTCGGCGAGGGCGAGATCGCCGGGCAGGTCCGCCGCGCGCTCGAGGGCGCGCGCACGGGCGGCACCACGAGCACGGGCCTCGAGCGCCTCTTCCAGACCGACGTCCAACACCTCGCGCGGCGTCAAGAACCCGCACGGGCCTGCAGAGCGCCGGGCGATCCATGGTCCGCCTCGCGCTCGACCTCGCCGAGAGCCGCATCGCCGACTGGTCGGCCACCCGCGTCCTCTGGTCGGCACGGGCGCCTACGCCGGCGCGAGCCTCGCGGCGCTCCGTGACCGCGGCGTCGTCGACGTGCACGTCTACTCCCCCTCGGGCCCGCGCGCAGAAGTTCGCCGGCCCCACGGCATCCCCGCGGTGGGAGGGGCGCGACCTGCTCCGCGCGCTCGCCGCCTCCGACATCGTCGTCACCTTGCAGCACGGCCGCCGAAGTCCGTGCTCGCCGCCCATCACATGCAGGCCGCCGCCGCCGTCCTCAGGGGACGGCCGCCGCCGCCTCGTCATCGACCTCGGGCTGCCGCGCAACGTGGATCCGGACGTCGTCACGGTCGACGGCGTCGAGCTGCTCGACCTGTGAGACCATCAGCCTGCACGCGCCGCTCCGCGACCTCACCGCCACGGACGACGCCCGCGAGATCGTCAGCACCGCCGCCGCCGAGTTCCGCGCCGCGAGCGCCGAGGACGAGGTGGCCCCCGCGGTCGTGGCCCTCCGCACCCACATCTTCGACGTCCTCGAGGGCGAGCTGGAGCGCGTCCGCAAGCGCGGGCCGACTCCTCCGAGGCCACCGAGAAGGCGCTCCGCCACCTCGTGAGCGTCCTCGTGCACCAGCCGTCCGTCCGGGCCCGCGAGCTCGCGCGCCAGGGCGAGGGCGCCCGCGTGGTCGACGCCGTGCAGGCGCTCTTCGGGCTCGACGTGGAGGTGCCCGCCGCGGTGTCCTCCCCCGTCGCCGTCGCGCTGCCCCGCACCGGTGAGGCGGGCTCGGCGTCGTGAGGCCCGCGTCCTCCGCGGTCCGCGCCTCGACGCGCCCCTCCGGATGACGGATCCGGTGCGCACCGAGCGCCTCGTGCTCCGGCCCTACACGGCCGACGACCTCGACGACTTCGCCGACATCCAGCGCCGGCGCGAGGTGGTCGAGTACATGTTCTGGCCGCTCCGCGACCGCGCCGCCTCGAAGCGCCACCTGGCCGACCGCCGCCGCAAGACCCGCCTCGAGCAGGGCCACGACTTCCTCGGCCTCGCCGTGGAGCTTGCCGGACGAGCCGAGCCTCAACCCGCGGGCGTCGTCGGGCCGCGTGGTGGGCGACGTGTCGCTCCTCCTCCGCAACGTCCCGTCGCGGCAGCTCGAGGTGGGCTGGGTCATGAACCCCGACTTCGCCGGCCGCGGCTACGCCACGGAGGCCAGCCGCGCCCTCATCGACATCGCCTTCCGGCGTGCCGGCGCCCACCGCGTCGTCGCGCAGCTCGACGCCCGCAACTCCTCCTCCGCGCGCATGGCCGAGCGCCTCGGCATGCGCCTCGAGGGCCGCTTCCGCGAGGAGCACCTCGTGAAGGGCGAGTGGGTCGACAGCCTCTACTACGCCGTGCTCGCCGACGAGTGGGCGGCCACGCCGCCGGCGCCCTGACCCGGAGCCGCATCGTGCACGGAGACCTGCCCGCGATCGGCCCCGTCGACGTGCGCGGGCCGATCCGCACCTCCCGCCTCGTGCTCCGTCCGTTCGCGCCCGACGACCTGGTCGCCGTCGACGCCTACGCGACCTCGCCGGGCGCGCGCGGCCACCTGGCCGGCACCCGACGGGCGCCCGACCCGACGCGGCGCGCCTGCTCGCCGACCGCCTCGGCTGGACGCGCCTCGCTGCCGTCGGCGACCGGCTGGCCCTCGCCGTGGAGCTGCCGGCCCAGGGTCCGCGACCCGCCCACGTGGTCGGCGAGGCGCACGCGCGGCTGCGCGAGCCCGCCGCCCGCCAGGCCGAGCTCGGCGTCGTCCTGCACGAGGACGTGCGCGGGGCGGGGCTCGCGGGCGAGGCGGCCGACCGGATCCTCGAGCTGCTGTTCGAGGAGGCCGGCGTCCACCGCGTCACGGCCCGGGCGGACGCACGCGACGCGGCGGCACTCGCCCTGGCCACGCGCCTCGGCATGCGCCGGGAGGCCCTGCTCGTGCACGACAGGTGGGTCGAGGGGGCGTGGGCCGATACCGTGGTCGTCGCCCTGCTCGACGTCGAGTGGGCGGCTCGCACGAGCCTCGACGGACTGTAGGAGACCCGTGACCTCGACCCCCGACCCGGCCCGTCGACCCGTCCTCCCCGTCATCGACGACGATGACGACGATGACGACGACGACCTCGATCAGCCGGACGGCCCCGACGGCCCCGCATCCGACGACCCGCTCCGCGCCGCCTCCGAGCGGCCGCTGCGCGTCTCCGCGCTGGCCCTCATCCGCGACCGGCGGGTGCTGATGGTGCGCGTCGAGGGCCAGGACGTGCTCTACCTGCCCGGCGGCAAGATCGAGCCGGGCGAGGGCGCGCGGCAGGCGCTGATGCGCGAGGCCGCCGAGGAGGTCGGGCTCGACATCGACCCCGCGACCGTCGAGGACCTCTTCACGGTCCTCGCCGACGCCCACGGCGTGCACGCCGGACGCCTCGTGAGCATGACCGTCTACCGGGCGGAGCCGCGGGACCGCGAGCAGGAGCCCGTCGCCTCGGGCGAGGTCGCCGAGCTCGAGCTCGTGGGGTCCGCGGACGCCGACCGCTGCCCGCCCGCCGGGCAGGCGGCCCTGGAGCGCCTGGTGGCGCTCCGGCTCATCGACTGAGCGGTGCGTCCCCGTCGGCGGAGGGGCGGGCCGGATCCGCGGGGTCCGTCGGCCCGGCGGCGGCGGTGGCGTCGTCGCCCGCACGCGATGCGGTCGGATCCGCTCGCGCCGCCAGCTCGGCCGCGCGCGTGGCGCGCACCTTCCGCCGCTGGTCCACGAAGGCGAGCACGGCCGCGACCGTCGCGACGGCGCCCGCGACGAGCGTGCCGGTGACCTCGCCGACCCCGTCGGCCTCGATCGCGGCGACGAGGATGGCCACGGTGAAGCCGCGATGACGACGCCGACCGCGAGGATCAGCCAGGAGAGGAGGCCCTTCGCGCGCGCGTCGGGGGTGCGGGTCGCCATGCGCCCATCCTCCCATGCGGCCGTCGGGCGGATCCGGCCGGCCGGGCTCGCGCTGTCGGACGGGCCGGCCGGATCCGCCCGCCCGAGCGTCCGGTGTGAGCCGGGTGACGCCCGCGCCCGACCGGCGTAGCGTCGGAGACGTCACATCCACCGAACGAAGGAGCGCCCATGAGTGCGGACGACAAGGCCCAGAACACCGGCGAGAAGCTCGCGGGGAAGGCCGAGGAGGCCTTCGGGAAGCTGACCGGCGACGACAGCAAGGTCGCCGAAGGCGAAGCGGAGCAGGCCGGGGCAAGCGCCAAGCAGGCCGGCGAGAACGTGAAGGACGTCTTCAAGAAGTAAGAGTTCCGGAGGGACGTCCCTCCTGAGAGGCGAGGGGCCGGGTGCCGAGCATCCGGCCCCTCGTCATGCCCGGGCGCGGGGCCGCGGTGCCTCAGGCGGCCGGATGCGCGTCGGCCAGGGCCCGGAGCGCGCGCCGGTCGGGCTTGCCGGACGGCAGCGTCGGCATCTCCGGGATCCCGCGCACGGCGGTCGACCCGGCGACGCGACCGAGGCGCGCGGCCAGCTCGCGGCGCACGCGCTCGGCGAGCTGAGGATCCACCGCGCCCAGCACGAACACCACCGGACGCTGGCCCCACCCCGCGTGCTCGCCGGGCACCGCGACGGCCTCGCCGAGGCGCGCGTCCCACGCCGCGAGCGAGCGCACCGCCTCCTCGACCGCGGCCAGCCGCAGCTTCTCGCCGCCGGAGATCACGACGTCGTCGAGCCGCCCGGTGATCCGCAGCACGCCGTCGACGAGCGCGCCGCCGTCGCCCGTGCGGTACCAGCGGCGGCCGTCGTGCTCGCCGAACGCCGCTTCGGTGGCGCCGGGGTCGCCCAGGTAGCCCTCCGCGAGCATCGGGCCGGCGAGCTCGACCTGGCCGTCGACGACGGCGACCTCGGCCGTCGCGACCGGCACGCCGTCGTACACGCAGCCGCCGGCGGTCTCGCTGGATCCGTAGGTGCGCACCACGCGCCAGCCGAGCGCGGCGGCCCGGTCGACGAGGTGCGGGGGCGTGGCCTGCCCGCCGACGAGGATCGCGTCGAGGCGGCGGACGGCGTCGCGGACGCGGCGGGCGTCGTCCCCCGCTGCGCCGCCGTCCGCCGCCTCGACCAGCCGGTGCAGCTGCGTCGGCACGAGCGACGTGTACCGGGCGAGGCGCGCGTCCATCGACGCGGCCAGGTCCGCGAAGGCGCGCGGGTCGAAGCTGCCGGGCGCGAGGACCGCCGGTGCCGTGCCCGCCGCGATCGAGCGCACGAGCACCTGCAGGCCGGCGATGTAGTGGGTGGGCAGCGCGAGGATCCACTGCCCGGGCGCCCCGAGCGCGGTCTGCGACGCGGCGGCGCTCGCCAGCAGCGCATCCGACGACAGGGCCACGCGCTTGGGCCGGGAGGTGGTGCCGGAGGTCTCGACCACGAGCGCGACGCGTCGCTCGACCTCGACCGGCGGCGGATCCCCGACGGCCGCGGGCGCGTCCACCGGGCGCGCGAGCAGCGCCGGGCCGTCCCCCGCGAGCGCGGCGCGGAGGAGGGGCACGACGTCGGCGCCGGACGCGGTGAGCCGCTCGAGGCGCCTCACGGGAGCGCTGCCGCGCGGATCAGAACTGCCACGGGAACGGCGACCAGTCGGGCGCGCGCTTCTCGAGGAAGGAGTCGCGGCCCTCGACGGCCTCGTCGGTGCCGTAGGCGAGGCGCGTGGCCTCGCCCGCGAACACCTGCTGGCCGACCATGCCGTCGTCCACCGCGTTGAAGGCGTACTTGAGCATGCGGATCGCGGTGGGCGACTTCCCGAGGATCGTCTCCGCCCAGTCCAGCGCCGTCGCCTCGAGCTCGGCGTGCGGCACGACGCGGTTCACGGCGCCCATCTCGTACATGCGCTGGGCGCTGTGCTCCTCCGCCAGGAAGAACACCTCGCGCGCGGCCTTCTGGCCGACCTGGCGGGCGAAGTAGGCGGATCCGTACCCGCCGTCGAACGACCCGACGTCGGCGTCGGTCTGCTTGAAGCGGCCGTGCTCCGCCGACGCGATGGTGAGGTCGCAGACGACGTGCAGCGAGTGCCCGCCGCCGGCCGCCCAGCCGGGGACGACCGCGATCACGACCTTGGGCATGAAGCGGATGAGGCGCTGGACCTCGAGGATGTGGAGGCGCCCGGCACGCGCCGGGTCGACGCCCTCGGCGGTCTCGCCGTCGGCGTACTTGTAGCCGTCGCGCCCGCGGATGCGCTGGTCGCCGCCGCTGCAGAACGCCCAGCCGCCGTCCTTCGGGCTCGGGCCGTTGCCGGTGAGGAGCACGACGCCGATGCGCGGATCCTGCCGGGCGTCGTCGAGCGCCTGGTACAGCTCGTCGACCGTGCGCGGGCGGAAGGCGTTGCGCACCTCCGGCCGGTCGAACGCGATGCGCGCGATCCGCCCCGAGAGGTCGTGGTGGTAGGTGACGTCGGTGAAGCCCTCCGCGAGGGGCACGTCGCGCCAGCGGGTGGGATCGAGGATGTCGGAGACCTGCTTCACCATGACGCCCAGCCTAGGCGCCGGGTGCCGGGCCGACCGCGGGCGGGCCGTCGCGGTCCGCGGGTGCGAGGCTGGACCCATGCTCCCCGCGATCGACGACCTCCTCGCCACGGCCCGCGTCGTCGCCCTCCCCCTCCGCACGCGCTTCCGCGGCCTCGACGTGCGCGAGGCCGTGCTGATCGAGGGTCCGCTCGGCTGGACCGAGTTCTCGCCGTTCGTCGAGTACGACGACGCCGAGTCCGCCGCCTGGCTGGAGGCCGCGATCGACTTCGGCTGGACCGCGCCGCCCGCGCCCCTCCGCGACCACGTGCTCGTGAACGCGACGATCCCGGCCGTGAAGGGGTCGCGCGTGGCCGAGGTGCTGGCCCGGTTCCCCGGCTGCCGCACCGCGAAGGTCAAGGTGGCCGAGCATGGCACCGTGCTCGCGGACGACGTGGCGCGCGTCGCCGAGGTGCGCCGCCTGCTGGGCCCCGAGGGCCGCGTGCGCATCGACGCGAACGCGGCCTGGAAGGTCGACGAGGCCGAGCACGCGATCCACGCCCTCGCCGAGCACGACCTCGAGTACGTGGAGCAGCCCCTGCGCGTCGGTGGAGGAGCTCGCGGAGCTGCGCGACCGGATCCGCCACCTCGGCGTGCCCGTCGCCGCCGACGAGAGCGTCCGCAAGGCCGAGGACCCGTTGCGGGTGGCGCGCGCCGGCGCCGCGGACCTGCTGGTCATCAAGGCGCAGCCACTCGGTGGGATCCACCGCGCGCTCGGCATCACGCGCGACGCGGGCCTGCCCGTGGTCGTGTCCAGCGCGCTCGACACGAGCGTCGGCATCTCCATGGCCGCGCACCTCGCGGCCGCGATCCCCGACCTGCCGCACGACTGCGGGCTCGGCACGGTGTCGCTCTTCGTGGAGGACGTCGTGGCGGAGCCGCTCCTGCCGGTCGACGGCCGGATCCCGGTGCGCCGGGTGACGCCGGACGCCCGGCTCCTCGACGCGCACGCCGCGGACCCGGACCGCCGCGACTGGTGGCTCGACCGGATCCGCCGCACGCACGCCGTGCTCGCGACGCGCGGCTGAACCCGCCGAGGCGGTCGACCGAGCTCGAGCGGCCGCGGGCCTACAGGCCGCTGTAGGTGTGCAGGCCCTTGAAGAACACGTTCACGACGCCGAAGTTGAACATGACGGCGGAAAACCCGATGATGGCCAGCCACGCCGACCGCGACCCACGCCAACCGCGCGTGGCCCGCGCGTGGATGTACCCGGCGTAGAGCACCCAGATGATGAAGGTCCAGACCTCCTTGGTGTCCCACCCCCAGTAGCGACCCCATGCGCGCTCGGCCCAGATGGCGCCGGCCATGAGCGTGAAGGTCCAGAAGATGAAGCCCACGATGTTGAGGCGGTACGCCATCGACTCCAGCGTGACGGAGTCGGGCAGCGTCGCGAGGAAGCGCATCTTCACGGCCTGCGCGTCGGCGGCGGCGAGCGACTCGCGCCGGAAACTGCAGCAGCTGCACGCCCGAGAGCGCGAAGGCGAGCGCGAAGAACCCGGTGCCGAGGGCGGCGACGAAGACGTGGATCACGAGCCAGTACGACTGCAGCGACGGCGGCAGCGGCGACACCTCGACGCGGTACTGGACCACGGCGATGCCGAGCAGGATGAGGATGAGCCCGGTGACGAACGTGCCGAGGAAGCGCAGGTCGCGGCGCGTGAGCACGATGAGGTAGACGCTGAGGATGAGCAGCGTGCCCGTCATGGCGAACTCGTACATGTTCGCCCACGGCACCCGGGAGGCCGCGAGGCCGCGGAGCACGGTGGCGACGGCGTGCACCACGAAGCCGACGACGAGCATCACCATGGCCACGTTGAGGCTGATCGACCGGCCGGCTGCGACGGGCGCGTCCGGACCGGAGGAGGCGGGCTGGCGCTCGAGGGTGGCGGTGCCGCCCCGGCGGGCCGCGGTGGCGCCGACGGCGGAGGGCTGCCGCGCGGTGGCCGCGTCGGCCACGAGCGCCGAGCGGCGGGCGAGGTCGAGGGCGAACGCGATGAATGCGGCCGCGTAGAGGCCCATCGCGACGAGGAGCGCGATGAGGGAGACGTCGTCGAGCATGGCCGTGTTCACGAGGGGAGCCTAACTTCCGCTTCTGACATCGCGCCCGGCGCGAGGCCGGACGCGTGCTTGTCCGCCAGGGCCGCGACCGCGGCCTCCAGCGTGGGGTCCTCGCCGCGGGCCAGGCCCGCGTACTCGAGGGTGGTGGATCCGTCCGCCTGCGGCACGGCCTTGACCCACACGCGCCGACGCGGCACGAAGAGGGACGTGAGCAGGCCGCCGAGGATCAGGATGGCGAAGAGCAGCACCCAGCCCTGCGTCGGGTCGTGGTGCACGTCGAACGAGACGAAGCGCGGGACGGAGTCGAGGGTGACGGTGCCGAGCCCGTCCGGCAGGTCGACGGTCTGGCCCGGGGCCATCCGGAGGCCCTGGACCCCCGTCTGCCCGCCCGTGAGCTGGGTCAGCGTGTCGACCTGGAGCGTGTAGACGGAGGTGGGCACTCCCGTGTTGATCCCGAGGTCGCCGGTGTAGACGTTCAGCGTCAGCACGGGGTCGTCGAGATCCGGGTAGGAGGACGTGAACGGCGTCCGGGAGTCGTCGAGCGTCGGGTAGAAGAAGCCGATCATGCCCACCTGCTCGCGCAGTCCGTCCGGGACCTTCACGACGCCGAGGGACTTCAGCTTCGCGTCCTGCGGCAGGAACGGCACGTCCGCGCTGTAGACGCTCTTCCCCTCGGGGTCGCGCACGGTCACGTGCGGCGCGTACCCGTTGCCGAGCAGGTACATGTCGGTGCCGCCGATGGCGAGCGGGTCGTTGACCTTGACCTCGCGGTCCTGCGGCTGGCCGCCGGGCACGTCGGCGGTGACGTCGGCCGTGAAGTCGAGCGGCTGCCCGATGGCGTTCGGGTTCTCCTGCTCGTACTCGACGTGCAGCGCGTCGAGCTTCACGCGGTACGGGGTGAGCGAGGAGTCGTCGAAGAACCGGCCGGGGTTGAACGAGTCGAAGGTCGAGAGCGTGTTGACGAACGACTGGCCCTCGACGAGCACCTTCTGCCCGGAGTAGCCGAAGCCGCCGCCGATGCCGACCGTGACGAGGATCCCCACCAGCGCCGAGTGGAACACGAGGTTGCCGGTCTCGCGCAGGTAGCCGCGCTCGGCCGACACGGAGAGGACGCCGCCCGCCGCCGACGCGTCGTCCACGAGCAGGGTGCGGTACCGCTGGCGCTTGAGGAGCGCGCGGGCCTGGCGGATGGCGTCGACCGGATCCGCCGTGGTCGTCCGCGTCGTGTACCCCGCCAGCCGGGACAGGCGCGCGGGCGTCTTGGGCGGCGCCTGGCGCAGCGCGTCGAAGTGGTGCTTGGCGCGCGGCACGACGCAGCCGACCACGGCGGATCCGGTCGACGCCATCCGCCAGGCCCGCGCGCTCCTCAAGCGCCAGCGGTACCGCACCCTGCTCGTGGACGACGCGTCGGCGGCGGGCGGCGTCCTCTCCGTGTCGGCCGAGCGCGGCTACCTGCGCGAGACCGGCAACCTCGTGTTCCACTCGGCGCTGGTGGGGATCCTCGTCACGGTCGGCATCGGCGGCGGCTTCGGCTACTCCGGGCAGAAGGTGCTCGTCGAGGGCCAGTCGTTCGTCAACACGCTCTCGACCTTCGACTCGTTCAACCCCGGCCGGTTCTTCGACGACTCCTCGCTCACCCCGTACCGCGTGAAGCTCGACGCGCTGCACGTCGAGTACGAGCAGGAGAACCCGAACGCCATCGGGCAGCCGCTCGACTTCACGGCCGACGTCACCGCCGACGTGCCCGGCGGCCAGCCGCAGGACCGCGAGGTCAAGGTCAACGACCCGCTCGCCATCGGCGGCACCGACATGTACCTGCTCGGCAACGGGTACGCGCCGCACGTGACCGTGCGCGACCCCGAGGGGAAGAGCGTCTACAGCGCGGACGTGCCGTTCCTGCCGCAGGACGCGAAGCTGAAGTCCCTCGGCGTCGTGAAGGTCCCGGACGGACTGCGCGAGCAGGTGGGCATGATCGGCTTCTTCTACCCGACGCTCGACGACTCCCGGACGCCGTTCACGTCCTCCTACCCGGATCTCGACGACCCCGTGCTGACGCTGAACGTCTACACCGGCGACCTCGGGATCAACACGGGAGTGCCCACCTCCGTCTACACGCTCCAGGTCGACACGCTGACCCAGCTCACGGGCGGGCAGACGGGGGTCCAGGGCCTCCGGATGGCCCCGGGCCAGACCGTCGACCTGCCGGACGGGCTCGGCACCGTCACCCTCGACTCCGTCCCGCGCTTCGTCTCGTTCGACGTGCACCACGACCCGACGCAGGGCTGGGTGCTGCTCTTCGCCATCCTGATCCTCGGCGGCCTGCTCACGTCCCTCTTCGTGCCGCGTCGGCGCGTGTGGGTCAAGGCCGTGCCGCAGGCGGACGGATCCACCACCCTCGAGTACGCGGGCCTGGCCCGCGGCGAGGACCCCACGCTGGAGGCCGCGGTCGCGGCCCTGGCGGACAAGCACGCGTCCGGCCTCGCGCCGGGCGCGATGTCAGAAGCGGAAGTTAGGCTCCCCTCGTGAACACGGCCATGCTCGACGACGTCTCCCTCATCGCGCTCCTCGTCGCGATGGGCCTCTACGCGGCCGCATTCATCGCGTTCGCCCTCGACCTCGCCCGCCGCTCGGCGCTCGTGGCCGACGCGGCCACCGCGCGGCAGCCCTCCGCCGTCGGCGCCACCGCGGCCCGCCGGGGCGGCACCGCCACCCTCGAGCGCCAGCCCGCCTCCTCCGGTCCGGACGCGCCCGTCGCAGCCGGCCGGTCGATCAGCCTCAACGTGGCCATGGTGATGCTCGTCGTCGGCTTCGTGGTGCACGCCGTCGCCACCGTGCTCCGCGGCCTCGCGGCCTCCCGGGTGCCGTGGGCGAACATGTACGAGTTCGCCATGACGGGCACGCTGCTCATCCTCAGCGTCTACCTCATCGTGCTCACGCGCCGCGACCTGCGCTTCCTCGGCACGTTCGTCACCGGGCTCATCCTCATCCTGCTCGGCATCGCCGTGGTCCAGTACCGCGTCGAGGTGTCGCCGCTGCCGCCGTCGCTGCAGTCGTACTGGCTCGTGATCCACGTCTTCGTCGCCGCCCTCGGCACCGGGTTCTTCGCGCTCGCCTTCGCGCTCTCGGGCGTGCAGCTGCTGCAGTTCCGGCGCGAGTCGCTCGCCGCCGACGCGCAGGCCGTGAAGATGCGCTTCCTCGCGACGCTGCCCGACTCCGTCACGCTGGAGTCGATGGCGTACCGCCTCAACATCGTGGGCTTCATCTTCTGGACCTTCACGCTCATGGCCGGCGCCATCTGGGCCGAGCGCGCATGGGGTCGCTACTGGGGGTGGGACACCAAGGAGGTCTGGACCTTCATCATCTGGGTGCTCTACGCCGGGTACATCCACGCGCGGGCCACGCGCGGTTGGCGTGGGTCGCGGTCGGCGTGGCTGGCCATCATCGGGTTTTCCGCCGTCATGTTCAACTTCGGCGTCGTGAACGTGTTCTTCAAGGGCCTGCACACCTACAGCGGCCTGTAGGCCCGCGGCCGCTCGAGCTCGGTCGACCGCCTCGGCGGGTTCAGCCGCGCGTCGCGAGCACGGCGTGCGTGCGGCGGATCCGGTCGAGCCACCAGTCGCGGCGGTCCGGGTCCGCGGCGTGCGCGTCGAGGAGCCGGGCGTCCGGCGTCACCCGGCGCACCGGGATCCGGCCGTCGACCGGCAGGAGCGGCTCCGCCACGACGTCCTCCACGAAGAGCGACACCGTGCCGAGCCCGCAGTCGTGCGGCAGGTCGGGGATCGCGGCCGCGAGGTGCGCGGCCATGGAGATGCCGACGCTCGTGTCGAGCGCGCTGGACACGACCACGGGCAGGCCCGCGTCGCGCGTGATGCCGAGCGCGCGGTGGATCCCACCGAGTGGCTGCGCCTTGATGACCAGCAGGTCCGCGGCGCCGGCGCGCGCCACCCGCAACGGGTCCTCGGCCTTGCGGACGCTCTCGTCGGCGGCGACGGGCACGCCGAGGTGGCGGATCCGGTCGCGCAGCTCCGCGAGCTCCTCCACCGACGCGCAGGGCTGCTCCACGTACTCGAGGTCGTGCTCGGCGAGGGCGTGGATCGCGTGCTCGGCCTCGTCGACCTTCCAGGCCGCGTTCGCGTCGATGCGCACGCGGCCCTCGGGGCCCAGCAGGCGGCGCACCTCGGCGACGCGCGCCACGTCGTCCGCGAGCACGGTGCCATGCTCGGCCACCTTGACCTTCGCGGTGCGGCAGCCGGGGAACCGGGCCAGCACCTCGGCCACGCGCGACCCCTTCACGGCCGGGATCGTCGCGTTCACGAGCACGTGGTCGCGGAGGGGCGCGGGCGGCGCGGTCCAGCCGAAGTCGATCGCGGCCTCCAGCCAGGCGGCGGACTCGGCGTCGTCGTACTCGACGAACGGCGAGAACTCGGTCCAGCCGAGCGGACCCTCGATCAGCACGGCCTCGCGCACGTCGAGGCCGCGGAAGCGCGTGCGGAGGGGGAGGGCGACGACGCGGGCCGTGGCGAGGAGGTCGTCGATCGCGGGGAGCATGGGTCCAGCCTCGCACCCGCGGACCGCGACGGCCCGCCCGCGGTCGGCCCGGCACCCGGCGCCTAGGCTGGGCGTCATGGTGAAGCAGGTCTCCGACATCCTCGATCCCACCCGCTGGCGCGACGTGCCCCTCGCGGAGGGCTTCACCGACGTCACCTACCACCACGACCTCTCGGGGCGGATCGCGCGCATCGCGTTCGACCGGCCGGAGGTGCGCAACGCCTTCCGCCCGCGCACGGTCGACGAGCTGTACCAGGCGCTCGACGACGCCCGGCAGGATCCGCGCATCGGCGTCGTGCTCCTCACCGGCAACGGCCCGAGCCCGAAGGACGGCGGCTGGGCGTTCTGCAGCGGCGGCGACCAGCGCATCCGCGGGCGCGACGGCTACAAGTACGCCGACGGCGAGACCGCCGAGGGCGTCGACCCGGCGCGTGCCGGGCGCCTCCACATCCTCGAGGTCCAGCGCCTCATCCGCTTCATGCCCAAGGTCGTGATCGCGGTCGTCCCCGGCTGGGCGGCCGGCGGCGGGCACTCGCTGCACGTCGTCTGCGACCTCACCATCGCGTCGGCGGAGCACGGCCGCTTCAAGCAGACCGACGCCGACGTCGGGTCGTTCGACGGCGGGTACGGATCCGCCTACTTCGCCCGCCAGGTCGGCCAGAAGGCCGCGCGCGAGGTGTTCTTCCTGGCGGAGGAGCACAGCGCCCAGCGCATGTACGAGATGGGCGCCGTGAACCGCGTCGTGCCGCACGCCGAGCTCGAGGCGACGGCGCTGGACTGGGCGGAGACGATCCTCGGGAAGTCGCCCACCGCGATCCGCATGCTCAAGTACGCCTTCAACGCGGTGGACGACGGCATGGTCGGCCAGCAGGTGTTCGCGGGCGAGGCCACGCGCCTCGCCTACGGCACCGACGAGGCCGTCGAGGGCCGCGACTCCTTCCTCGAGAAGCGCGCGCCCGACTGGTCGCCGTTCCCGTGGCAGTTCTGATCCGCGCGGCAGCGCTCCCGTGAGGCGCCTCGAGCGGCTCACCGCGTCCGGCGCCGACGTCGTGCCCCTCCTCCGCGCCGCGCTCGCGGGGGACGGCCCGGCGCTGCTCGCGCGCCCGGTGGACGCGCCCGCGGCCGTCGGGGATCCGCCGCCGGTCGAGGTCGAGCGACGCGTCGCGCTCGTGGTCGAGACCTCCGGCACCACCTCCCGGCCCAAGCGCGTGGCCCTGTCGTCGGATGCGCTGCTGGCGAGCGCCGCCGCGTCGCAGACCGCGCTCGGGGCGCCCGGGCAGTGGATCCTCGCGCTGCCCACCCACTACATCGCCGGCCTGCAGGTGCTCGTGCGCTCGATCGCGGCGGGCACGGCACCGGCGGTCCTCGCGCCCGGCAGCTTCGACCCGCGCGCCTTCGCGGACCTGGCCGCGTCGATGGACGCGCGCCTCGCCCGGTACACGTCGCTCGTGCCGACGCAGCTGCACCGGCTGGTCGAGGCGGCGGACGGCGGCGCAGCGGGGGACGACGCCCGCCGCGTCCGCGACGCCGTCCGCCGCCTCGACGCGATCCTCGTCGGCGGGCAGGCCACGCCCCCGCACCTCGTCGACCGGGCCGCCGCGCTCGGCTGGCGCGTGGTGCGCACCTACGGATCCAGCGAGACCGCCGGCGGCTGCGTGTACGACGGCGTGCCGGTCGCGACGGCCGAGGTCGCCGTCGTCGACGGCCAGGTCGAGCTCGCCGGCCCGATGCTCGCGGAGGGCTACCTGGGCGACCCCGGCGCCACCGAAGCGGCGTTCGGCGAGCACGACGGCCGCCGCTGGTACCGCACGGGCGACGGCGGCGCGCTCGTCGACGGCGTGCTGCGGATCACCGGGCGGCTCGACGACGTCGTGATCTCCGGCGGCGAGAAGCTGCGGCTGGCCGCGGTCGAGGAGGCGGTGCGCTCGCTCGCGGCGTGGGACGCGCGCCTCGGCGAGGCCGTCGCGGTGCCCGGCGAGCACGCGGGGTGGGGCCAGCGTCCGGTGGTGTTCGTGCTGGGCGCGGTGGATCCTCAGCTCGCCGAGCGCGTGCGCCGCGAGCTGGCCGCGCGCCTCGGTCGCGTCGCCGGGTCGACCGCCGTGCGCGGGATCCCGGAGATGCCGACGCTGCCGTCCGGCAAGCCCGACCGGCGCGCGCTCCGGGCCCTGGCCGACGCGCATCCGGCCGCCTGAGGCACCGCGGCCCCGCGCCCGGGCATGACGAGGGGCCGGATGCTCGGCACCCGGCCCCTCGCCTCTCAGGAGGGACGTCCCTCCGGAACTCTTACTTCTTGAAGACGTCCTTCACGTTCTCGCCGGCCTGCTTGGCGCTTGCCCCGGCCTGCTCCGCTTCGCCTTCGGCGACCTTGCTGTCGTCGCCGGTCAGCTTCCCGAAGGCCTCCTCGGCCTTCCCCGCGAGCTTCTCGCCGGTGTTCTGGGCCTTGTCGTCCGCACTCATGGGCGCTCCTTCGTTCGGTGGATGTGACGTCTCCGACGCTACGCCGGTCGGGCGCGGGCGTCACCCGGCTCACACCGGACGCTCGGGCGGGCGGATCCGGCCGGCCCGTCCGACAGCGCGAGCCCGGCCGGCCGGATCCGCCCGACGGCCGCATGGGAGGATGGGCGCATGGCGACCCGCACCCCCGACGCGCGCGCGAAGGGCCTCCTCTCCTGGCTGATCCTCGCGGTCGGCGTCGTCATCGCCGGCTTCACCGTGGCCATCCTCGTCGCCGCGATCGAGGCCGACGGGGTCGGCGAGGTCACCGGCACGCTCGTCGCGGGCGCCGTCGCGACGGTCGCGGCCGTGCTCGCCTTCGTGGACCAGCGGCGGAAGGTGCGCGCCACGCGCGCGGCCGAGCTGGCGGCGCGAGCGGATCCGACCGCATCGCGTGCGGGCGACGACGCCACCGCCGCCGCCGGGCCGACGGACCCCGCGGATCCGGCCCGCCCCTCCGCCGACGGGGACGCACCGCTCAGTCGATGAGCCGGAGCGCCACCAGGCGCTCCAGGGCCGCCTGCCCGGCGGGCGGGCAGCGGTCGGCGTCCGCGGACCCCACGAGCTCGAGCTCGGCGACCTCGCCCGAGGCGACGGGCTCCTGCTCGCGGTCCCGCGGCTCCGCCCGGTAGACGGTCATGCTCACGAGGCGTCCGGCGTGCACGCCGTGGGCGTCGGCGAGGACCGTGAAGAGGTCCTCGACGGTCGCGGGGTCGATGTCGAGCCCGACCTCCTCGGCGGCCTCGCGCATCAGCGCCTGCCGCGCGCCCTCGCCCGGCTCGATCTTGCCGCCGGGCAGGTAGAGCACGTCCTGGCCCTCGACGCGCACCATCAGCACCCGCCGGTCGCGGATGAGGGCCAGCGCGGAGACGCGCAGCGGCCGCTCGGAGGCGGCGCGGAGCGGGTCGTCGGATGCGGGGCCGTCGGGGCCGTCCGGCTGATCGAGGTCGTCGTCGTCATCGTCGTCATCGTCGTCGATGACGGGGAGGACGGGTCGACGGGCCGGGTCGGGGGTCGAGGTCACGGGTCTCCTACAGTCCGTCGAGGCTCGTGCGAGCCGCCCACTCGACGTCGAGCAGGGCGACGACCACGGTATCGGCCCACGCCCCCTCGACCCACCTGTCGTGCACGAGCAGGGCCTCCCGGCGCATGCCGAGGCGCGTGGCCAGGGCGAGTGCCGCCGCGTCGCGTGCGTCCGCCCGGGCCGTGACGCGGTGGACGCCGGCCTCCTCGAACAGCAGCTCGAGGATCCGGTCGGCCGCCTCGCCCGCGAGCCCCGCCCCGCGCACGTCCTCGTGCAGGACGACGCCGAGCTCGGCCTGGCGGGCGGCGGGCTCGCGCAGCCGCGCGTGCGCCTCGCCGACCACGTGGGCGGGTCGCGGACCCTGGGCCGGCAGCTCCACGGCGAGGGCCAGCCGGTCGCCGACGGCAGCGAGGCGCGTCCAGCCGAGGCGGTCGGCGAGCAGGCGCGCCGCGTCGGGTCGGGCGCCCGTCGGGGTGCCGGCCAGGTGGCCGCGCGCGCCCGGCGAGGTCGCGTAGGCGTCGACGGCGACCAGGTCGTCGGGCGCGAACGGACGGAGCACGAGGCGGGAGGTGCGGATCGGCCCGCGCACGTCGACGGGGCCGATCGCGGGCAGGTCTCCGTGCACGATGCGGCTCCGGGTCAGGGCGCCGGCGGCGTGGCCGCCCACTCGTCGGCGAGCACGGCGTAGTAGAGGCTGTCGACCCACTCGCCCTTCACGAGGTGCTCCTCGCGGAAGCGGCCCTCGAGGCGCATGCCGAGGCGCTCGGCCATGCGCGCGGAGGAGGAGTTGCGGGCGTCGAGCTGCGCGACGACGCGGTGGGCGCCGGCACGCCGGAAGGCGATGTCGATGAGGGCGCGGCTGGCCTCCGTGGCGTAGCCGCGGCCGGCGAAGTCGGGGTTCATGACCCAGCCCACCTCGAGCTGCCGCGACGGGACGTTGCGGAGGAGGAGCGACACGTCGCCCACCACGCGGCCCGACGACGCCCGCGGGTTGAGGCTCGGCTCGTCCGGCAGCTCCACGGCGAGGCCGAGGAAGTCGTGGCCCTGCTCGAGGCGGGTCTTGCGGCGGCGGTCGGCCAGGTGGCGCTTCGAGGCGGCGCGGTCGCGGAGCGGCCAGAACATGTACTCGACCACCTCGCGCCGGCGCTGGATGTCGGCGAAGTCGTCGAGGTCGTCGGCCGTGTAGGGCCGGAGCACGAGGCGCTCGGTGCGCACCGGATCCGTCATCCGGAGGGGCGCGTCGAGGCGCGGACCGCGGAGGACGCGGGGCCTCACGACGCCGAGCCCGCCTCACCGGTGCGGGGCAGCGCGACGGCGACGGGGGAGGACACCGCGGCGGGCACCTCCACGTCGAGCCCGAAGAGCGCCTGCACGGCGTCGACCACGCGGGCGCCCTCGCCCTGGCGCGCGAGCTCGCGGGCCCGGACGGACGGCTGGTGCACGAGGACGCTCACGAGGTGGCGGAGCGCCTTCTCGGTGGCCTCGGAGGAGTCGCCGCGCTTGCGGACGCGCTCCAGCTCGCCCTCGAGGACGTCGAAGATGTGGGTGCGGAGGGCCACGACCGCGGGGGCCACCTCGTCCTCGGCGCTCGCGGCGCGGAACTCGGCGGCGGCGGTGCTGACGATCTCGCGGGCGTCGTCCGTGGCGGTGAGGTCGCGGAGCGGCGCGTGCAGGCTGATGGTCTCCAGGTCGAGCAGCTCGACGCCGTCGACCGTGACGACGTCCGGATCCACGTTGCGCGGCAGCCCGAGGTCGATGACGAGGCGGCGGCGGCCGTCCCCTGAGACGGCGGCGGCGGCCTGCATGTGATGGGCGGCGAGCACGGACTTCGGCGCCGTGCTGCAGGTGACGACGATGTCGGAGGCGGCGAGCGCGCGGAGCAGGTCGCGCCCCTCCACCGCGGGGATGCCGTGGGGGCCGGCGAACTTCTGCGCGCGGCCCGAGGGGGAGTAGACGTGCACGTCGACGACGCCGCGGTCACGGAGCGCCGCGAGGCTCGCGCCGGCGTAGGCGCCCGTGCCGACCAGGAGGACGCGGGTGGCCGACCAGTCGGCGATGCGGCTCTCGGCGAGGTCGAGCGCGAGGCGGACCATGGATCGCCCGGCGCTCTGCAGGCCCGTGCGGGTCTTGACGCCGCGCGAGGTGTTGGACGCGGTCTGGAAGAGGCGCTCGAGGCCCGTGCTCGTGGTGCCGCCCGTGCGCGCGCCCTCGAGCGCGCGGCGGACCTGCCCGGCGATCTCGCCCTCGCCGACCACGACGGACTCGAGGCCCGAGGAGACGGCGAACAGGTGCTCGGCGACCGCGTCACCGCACTTCACGTCGACGCTGCCGCGGACGTCGTCGCGGTCGATGCCGCTCGCCCCGCTGACCACGTCGACCGTGGCCTCGACGGCCAGCGCGCGGGCCGCGGTGAGGGGCTCCTCGACGTCGAGGTAGGCCTCGAAGCGGTTGCAGGTGGCGAGGACGACGGCCCCCGCGATGAAGTCGTTCTGCTCCATGAGCGTGCCGGCGACGGAGGGTGCGGCCACGGACAGCTTCTCGAGGACCTCGAAGCTGGCGTTGTGATGACTCGCCGTCAGACATATGAGCACAGTCCATGGTAAACCTCCCCGCCGTGTGGTCGGGGCCGGTGAGGGTGCCCTGCCTCCCGGGGTCGGGGCCCCGGCGCCGGCAGCCTCGGCGTCCGCCTCGCCGACAGCCTCGCCGTCCGCGTCGTCCGCCGGCCCGCGTCCCCAGCCGAGCGGGCGCGCAGGCGGGGGATGCGATGATCTCCTCCGTGATCACGCCCGCATCCTCCGCCTCCGCGCCCGCATCCGCCGCCCTCCCGCTCCCCGCCGAGCACCCGCTCAACACCCGCACCGCGTCGTCGCTGCTCGTCGAGGCGTACCGCGGCCACCGCGGAGACCGCGCGCCCGTGTGGTTCATGCGCCAGGCCGGCCGCTCGCTGCCCGAGTACCGCGAGCTGCGCGTGGGCACCCGCATGCTCGACGCGTGCCTCGACCCGGAGATGGCCAGCGAGATCACGCTCCAGCCCGTCCGCCGCCACCACGTGGACGCGGGCATCTTCTTCAGCGACATCGTCATCCCGCTCAAGCTCGCGGGCGTGGGCGTCGACATCGTCGCGGGGCGCGGACCGGTGCTCGAGAAGCCCGTCCGCACCGCCGCCGACGTGGCCGCGCTGCCGGCGCTCGACCCCGCCGCGCTCGAGCCCATCCGCCAGGCCGTCGCGCGCACCGTCGCGGAGCTCGGCGACACCCCGCTCATCGGCTTCGCGGGCGCCCCCTTCACGCTCGCCGCGTACCTCGTCGAGGGCGGGCCGAGCAAGGACCACATCGCGGCCCGCGGCCTCATGCACGCGGATCCCGACGCCTGGGACGCCCTCATGCGCTGGTGCGCCGAGATCACGGGCGTCTTCCTCCGCGCGCAGGTCATGGCCGGCGCCTCCGCCGCGCAGCTCTTCGACTCCTGGGCCGGCGGCCTCTCGCTCGCCGACTACACGCAGCGCGTCGCCCCGGCCTCCGCGCTCGCGCTCGACCACGTGCGCACCATCACCGCGGCCGACGGCCGCACCGTCCCGCTCGTCCACTTCGGCGTCGGCACCGGCGAGCTCCTCGGCGCGATGCACGACGTGGGCGTCGACGCGGTGGGCGTCGACTGGCGCATCCCGCTCGACGAGGCGTCGCGCCGGCTCGGCGGATCCGTCCCCGTCCAGGGCAACGTCGACCCGGCCCTGCTGGCCGCGCCGTGGCCGATCCTCGAGGCGCACGTCCGCGACGTGCTCGAGCGCGGGACGGCGGCGCCGGCGCACATCCTCAACCTCGGCCACGGCGTGCCGCCCGAGACCGACCCGACCGTGCTCACGCGCATCGTGGACCTGGTCCGTGGCTAGCGACCCGCGGCAGGCGGCCGGCGAGGTGGACCCGACCGACGTCGTCGTGGTCGGCGGCGGGGTGGGCGGCCTCATCGCCGCCCGCGCCTGCGCCCTGGCCGGCCGGCGCGTGATCCTCGTGGAGGCGTCGCCCGCGCTCGGCGGCACCGTCGGATCCCACGTGGTCGACGGCCTCCGCCTCGACAGCGGCGCCGAGAGCTTCGCGACCCGCCGCGGCACGGTCGCCGCCTACCTCGGCGAGCTCGGCCTCGCCGACCGCATCGTGCAGCCGAACCCGGACGGCGCGTGGGTGCAGCTCGCCGAGCGGGCCATCCAGCTCCCGCGCACGGGCCTCCTCGGGATCCCGGCGCACCCGTTCGACCTCACCATCGCCACCGCGATCGGCCGCGTCGGCGTCGTCCGCGCCAAGGCCGACCTCGCGCTCCCCGCCTCCGTCGGCGCGAAGGAGCGCACGCTCGGCGGCCTCGTCCGCGCCCGCATGGGCGACCGCGTCGTCGACCGGCTCGTCGCCCCCATCGTCTCCGGCGTGCACAGCGCGCACCCCGACGAGGTCGACGCCGACTCCGTCGCGCCCGGCCTCCGCGCCGGCCTCGCCGAGCACGGCTCGCTCGGGCGCGCGGTCGCGTCCATGCGCGCCGCCTCGCCCGCGGGATCCGCCGTGAGCGGCGTCGTCGGCGGAGTGCACCTCCTCGTCGACGCGCTCGTCGCCGACCTCCAGCGCCTCGGCGTCGACGTGCGCACCTCGCTCGCCGTGGAGTCCGTGCACCGGCACCGCTCCCACGAGGGCGCCGCCGCCTTCGACGACTGGCACGTCGAGCTCGCGGACGGCCGCGGCATCGACGCCGCCGGCGTGGTCCTCGCGATCCCCGCGGCGGGACTCGTCCGGCTCTTCTCCGGCCTCGCGCCGCGCGCCGTCACCGAGGGCTGGCCCGAGCCGTCCTCCGTCGAGCTCGTCACGCTCGTCGTCCGCGCCCCCGAGCTCGACGCCGCCCCGCGCGGCACGGGCGTGCTGGTCTCCGCCGACGTGCCCGACGTGCGCGCGAAGGCCCTCACGCACGCGACCGCCAAGTGGCCGTGGCTGAAGGACCTCGCGGGCGACCGGCACGTGCTCCGCCTCTCCTACGGGCGCGCGGGCGGGAACGACGACACCGCCGCGGTCCCCGACGACGAGCTGACGGCCATCGCGGTGCGCGACGCGTCCGCGCTGCTGGGGACCGACCTCGCGGGCCGGGTCACCGGATCCGCCCGCGTGCGCTGGACCAACGCCCTCCCGTTCGCCGCCTCCGGGCACCGCGAGCGCGTGCAGGCCGTGCGGGACGAGGCGGCCGAGCACCCGGGCCTCGAGATCACCGGATCCGCGGTCGCGGGCACCGGCCTCGCCTCCGTCGTGGCCGACGCGGTCGCCGCCGCCGACCGCGTCCTCGCGCGGCGGTGAGCCTGGCGAGACCCGGCTGGCCGAGCAGCGCCCGTCCCGCCGCCCCCGACCACGCGCGTGCGCCGGAGGGATACGCTGAACGGACGTGCGCCCCACGTGCCCCCTCAACGATCGGAGATCTCCCATGAAAGGCAAGCTTCTCTTCGTCGCCGGAGCCGGTGTCGGCTACGTCCTCGGCGCCCGCGCCGGACGCAAGCGCTACGAGCAGATCCGCACGAACGCCAAGAAGGTCTGGGACGACCCGAAGGTCCAGCGCCAGGTCGACAACGCGGCCGGCTTCGTGAAGGACCACACCCCCGACGTCGCGCACGCGGTCGTCGGCGGCGCCAAGAAGGTCGTCGGCACCGTCACGGGCGGCAAGAAGGACTCGTCCGCCGGATCCACGCCCTCCAGCGCGTCCACCTCGTCGTACCCGACCATGGACCCCGCCTCGCCCGAGCCGAACGGCTCCGGCACCTCCCGCTGACCCGCCCGCCCATCCCCAGGAGGGAACCCCGCATGACGGATCAGGATCTCAATCCGAAGAGCAAGCGCTCGCTCGTCCGGCTCGTCGCCGACCTGCCGACCCTCATCGTCCAGCTGGTCAAGGACGAGATCGAGTCGTTCAAGAACGAGCTCGTCTCCAAGCTCAAGCACGCGGGGATCGGCGCCGGCTTCCTCGTCGTCGCGCTCTTCTTCGCGTTCATCGCGTTCCTGGTGCTCGTCGCCGCCGCGATCCTCGGCCTGTCCGAGGCGTTCTCGCCGTGGCTCTCCGCGCTCATCGTCGCCGGCGTGTTCCTCCTGATCACGGTGGTGCTGGCGCTGCTCGGCATCCGCTGGCTCAAGAAGGGCGTCCCGCCGACGCCCGAGGAGACCGTGGACAGCCTCAAGGAGGACGTCGACGCGGTGAAGGGGACCGGCAAGTATGAGCACTGACCGCCCCCGCCCCGTCGGCCCGCGCTCGCGCACGGAGCTGAAGCTCGACATCCAGCACACGCGCGAGGAGATCGCCGCCACGCTCGACGCGCTGGAGTCGAAGCTCAACGTGCGGCGCCGGGCGAAGGACGGCATCGCCGACCTCCGTCGCCGGATCCGCCGCACCGCGGACGAGGACCCGTTGCTGCTCGTGGCCGTCGGCGTGGGCGCGGTCGTGGTGATCGGCGGCGTGGTCTGGGCCGTGTCGCGCGCCGCGCGCCGCTGACGCCGGACCGGACGGGACCGCTCGTCGTGCCCGCGCGTCCTCGCGCCGCCGCAGATCGCCCCGCGTCGCGGATCCCGCGCACGCCGCGCGATCCCGACGCCCTCGGGCGGCATCCGCTGATGCTGCCCGGGCTCGTGGGCCTGGGCGGCTCGCTCATGCTCGTCGCGGCGTCGTTCGTCGTGGGCCATGCGCCCGCGGAGTCCGGCCTCTCGCAGCTGGCCGTGGTCGGCGGCCTGCGGGTCTCGCCGACGGCGACGGGGATCGCGTCGGCCGCTGTCGTGATCGGCGGCGTGCTCATGGTCGCCGCCTGGCTCCTCCTCGGCGCCCTCCTCCCGCGCCTGGGCGACCGCGCGATCCGCGCCGTCCTCGGCCTCTCCGTCCTCTGGACGACGCCGCTGCTCGCGAGCGTGCCCCTGTTCAGCCGGGACGTGTACTCCTACATCGCCCAGGGCCGCGTGCTCGGGGCCGGCCTCTCGCCCTACGAGCACGGCCCCGCGGTGCTCGCCGACTGGCGCTCCACGGGCGTCGACCCGCTGTGGGCGCACAACCCGGCACCCTACGGCCCCCTCTACCTCCTCGTCGAGCGCGGGCTCGGCGCCATCGACACGGCGATCAGCACCGAGGCCGCCGTGCTCGGCGCGCGCCTCGTGTCGGTCGCGGGCGTGATCCTCATGGTGTGGTGCGGCTACCGCATCGCGCGCCGGCGGCGCATCGATCCCGTGCGCGCCCTCTGGTTCCTCGCCGCTAGCCCGCTCGTGAGCTTCAACTTCGTGATCGCCGCGCACAACGACGCGCTCATGATGGGCCTCCTCGTCGCGGGCCTCCTGGCCGCCATCGACTCGCGGCCGGTGCTGGCGGTGCTGCTCGTGACCGCGGCCGTGGCCGTGAAGCCCATCGCCCTCGTGGCGCTGCCGGTCGTCGCCATCGTCCATGCCGAGATGCGCGCGCGCCGCGTCGACGACCGCGCGCCCGCCGGCGTCGCCGTGGACGGATCCGCGGGTGCGGTCGTCGGCCTCCGCGCGCCCACGCGCGACCCGCGGGTCTGGGCCGCGTGGACCGCGTCGGGCATCGCCGCGATGGGCCTCCTCGCGATCGGCGGGCAGCTGCTCGGCGTCGGCCTCGGCTGGATCTCGGCGCTCTCGAGCCCCGTGTCCGTCGTGTCCTGGTTCATGCCGTTCGGCCTCGCCGCCGGCGCGATCGGCCCGCTCGCGGACGTGCTCGGCGGACCGGGCGACGCGGTCGAGGGCGGCATCAAGACCGCGGGGATCCTCATCGGCTTCGCCGGCGCCGCCTGGTGCATCCTCACCACCCGGACGCTCTCCGGCGAGGCGCGGCTGGCGCTCGCCTTCGCCTGCATCGTCGCGATGTCGCCCGTCGTGTACCCCTGGTACGGCCTGTGGGTGCTCGTGGTGCTCGCCGTCGTGGGCATCGCGGACGGCGCCGCGATGTCGCTCGCGGTCTCCGCGACGGTCTTCCTCGTGGGCGTGAACCTGCTCGAGCCCATGGCGGTCGTGCACACGGTCGCGTCCGGCTGGCCGCGGTTCCTCGTCGTCCTCATCGCGGTGGTCGGCATCCTCGGGGTGCTCGCGCCGGGGCTGCAGGGGCTCGCGGGGACGGATCCCTTCCGCGCGCTCCGGGCGCCCCGCCACCAGTTCTCCGCCGCGCGGGTGCCGCCGGCCTGATCCGCGACGGCGCCCGACCGCGCCCGCCCGCGGCACCCGCCCGCGCGGCCCGGCGGCGCCGACCCGCGCGAAGGATCGGGTGCGGGAATGCGCGCGACCGGCCCGGACGTTCCCCCGGGACACCACCGACGGGAGCGCGACCATGGACACCGACCACGACTGGACCGACCTCATCCGCCGCGCGCACGACGGATTCGGCGACCGCCTCCGCGCCGTCACCGACTGGTCGGCGCCCACGCCCGACGTCGAGTGGGACGTCCGCGAGCTCGTCGCCCACGTGATCGAGGAGCAGCAGTGGGTGCCGCTCCTCCTCGCCGGCCACACCGCCGAGACCGGGCAGCCGCTCATCCGCGGGCTCGACGACGACCTCGTGGCCGAGTGGGGCCGCTACTCCCGCGAGGCGCTCGACGCCTGGCGCGACGCGGATCCCGAGCGCCCGGTCGTGCTCTCGACCGACCGCGTGCCCGCCCGCGAGTACCTCCGCGAGCAGCTGTCCGACGTCGTGATCCACGGCTGGGACCTCGCGCGCGCCATCGGCGCCGACGAGCGCATCGACGACGACCTCGTCCGCGCGACCTGGACGGTCTTCGAGCCGCAGCGCGACACCCTCGAGGCGAGCGGCCTCTTCGCCTCGCCCGTGCCGGTGGGGGAGGACGCGCCGCTGCAGGTCCGCCTGCTCGCGCTGACCGGGCGCGACGCCCGCTGACCGGCCGGGCGGGCGTCCGCCTGCGGATGATCTGACGGCCGCCCGCCCGATGCGGGACGGGGTGCCCGGGCGACGTACCATGGAGACCATGAGCATCCCGGCTGCCGAGTCGGCGGCATCTCAGGTCCCCCCGATCGAGCCCCCCGCGGAAGCGTCCCCCAGCGGCTACGCCCTGTGGGCCGTCCTCCGTCGCGATCCCCAGCGCCCCGACGACCTCGACGGCCGCGAGGTCCCGGGCGCGGTCGACGAGCTCGACGGCATCGTGGACATCGTGGAGGCGGAGGGCGTCACCGTCCGCGGCTTCTACGACGTCTCCGGCATGCGCGCCGACGCCGACCTCATGGTCTGGATCCACGGCCCCCAGATGGAGACCCTCCAGTGGGCGTTCCGCGAGATCCGCCGCGCGCGCCTCGTCCGCGCGCTCATCCCGTCGTGGAGCGCCGCGGGCGTCCACCGCGACGCCGAGTTCAACCGCAGCCACGTGCCCGGGTTCCTCCGGGGCGAGGAGCCGCGCGACTGGCTCTGCGTCTACCCCTTCGTCCGCTCCTACGAGTGGTACCTGCTGCCGCCCGAGGAGCGCGGGCGCATGCTCGCCCAGCACGGCCGCCAGGGCGCGGCCTTCCGCAGCGTCATCGCCAACACGGTCTCGTCGTTCGGCCTCGGCGACTACGAGTGGATCCTCCCGCTCGAGTCGAACGAGCTCGTCGACCTGGTCGACATGATGCGCGACCTGCGCAACACCGACGCGCGCCGTCACGTGCGCGAGGAGGTCCCGTTCTACACGGGCCGCCGCATCACCACCGCCGAGCTCGTGGAGGTCCTCCAGTAATGGCCGCAGTGAACCTGGGTCGCAAGCCCGCCCCCGCCACCGACGCCCCCCGGGCGCCCGGCGCCCTCGTCTCCGCCGCGAGCGAGGCCGCGAAGATGGGCCCCGCCCACGTCGAGGAGCCCGTCGCGTACGACGCGATCCTGCTGGCCTCCTTCGGCGGACCCGAGGGCCAGGACGACGTCATCCCGTTCCTCCGCAACGTCACGAGCGGCCGCGGGGATCCCCGAGGAGCGCCTCGAGGAGGTCGCCCACCACTACCGCGCGTTCGGCGGCATCAGCCCCATCAACGAGCAGAACCGCGAGCTGAAGGCCGCCCTCGAGGCGCGCCTCGCCGAGCGCGGCATCGACCTGCCCGTGCTCTGGGGCAACCGCAAACTGGGGTCCGTACCTCAACGACGCGCTCCGCGAGGCCGAGGAGAAGGGCTACCGCCAGCTCATCGCCGTCGCCACGAGCGCCTACAGCTCGTACTCCTCCTGCCGCCAGTAACCGCGAGGACTTCGCGGACGCGCTCGAGGACACGAGCCTGCAGGGCGTCGTCCGCATCGACAAGGTGCGCCAGTTCTTCGACCACCCCGGCTTCGTCACGCCGTTCATCGAGGGCACGCGGCGACGGGATCCGCGACGTCGTCGCGCACTTCGAGGCCGAGGGCGCGCCCGTCGACCTCGCGACCGACGTCGAGGTCATGTTCTCCACGCACTCCATCCCGTCCTCCGACGCGGCCAAGTCCGGCCCCGCCGAGCGCGGCTTCGACGAGGACGGCGCGTACGCGGCGCAGCACCTGGCCGTCGCCGAGGTCGTGATGCACGAGGTCCGGAAGGAGCTCGGCATCGACCAGGACGTCCCGTGGCAGCTCGTCTACCAGTCGCGCTCCGGCCCGCCCTCCATGCCGTGGCTCGAGCCCGACGTGAACGACGCCATCGGCGAGCTGCCCGCGCAGGGCCGCCGCGCCGTCGTGATCGTGCCGCTCGGCTTCGTGAGCGACCCCATGGAGGGTCAAAGTGGGACCTCGACAACGAGGCCACCGAGTCCGCCCAGGAGAACTGCCTGTACTCGGTGCGCGTGCCCACCCCGGGCGTGCACGCGCGCCTACGTCGACGGCCTCATCGATCTCGTTCTCGAGCGCCGCGACTGCGTGAAGGCGGAGGACCGCCCGCACATGACCGACCTCGGCCCCTGGTACGACGTCTGCCGTCCGGCTGCTGCGAGAACGTCCGGCTCGGGTTCAAGCCGGCGGTCTCCGGGCTGGCACCGTGACGGACGGTCCCCTCACGTCGGAGGATCGCGGCACGCTGCGCATCGGGACCCGGGGGAGCGCGCTCGCCCTGGCCCAGACGCGGGCCATCGCCGCGGAGATCACCGACGCGTCGGGACTCGAGGTCGAGCTGGTGCCCGTGACCACCCACGGCGACACGTCGCGCGAGTCGCTCGCGAGCCTCGGAGGCACCGGCGTGTTCGCGAGCGCGCTCCGCGAGTCGCTGCTGCGCGGGGAGTGCGACCTCGTCGTGCACTCGCTCAAGGACCTGCCGACCGCGCCGTACGACGCCTCACGGCGCGTCGTCGGCATGTCCGCGCGAGTGAGCGGGGCAGGTCCTTGAGCGAGTGCACGACGAGGTCGCACTCCCCGCGCAGCAGCGACTCGCGGAGCGCGGCTCGCGAACACGCCGGTGCCTCCGAGGCTCGCTGAGCGACTCGCGCGAACGTGTCGCCGTGGGTGGTCACGGGCAACCAGCTCGACCTCGAGTCCCGACGCGTCGGTGGATCTCCGCGGCGGATGGCCCGCGTCTGGGCCAGGGCGAGCGCGCTTCACCCCGGGTCCCGATGCGCAGCGTGCCGCGGATCCTCCCGACGTGAGGGGACCGTCCGTCACGGTGCCAGCCCGGAGACCGCCGGCTTGAACCCGAGCCGGACGTTCTCGAGCAGCCCGGACGGCAGACGTCGTACCAGGGGCCGAGGTCGGTCATGTGCGGGCGGTCCTCCGCCTTCACGCCGTCGCGGCGCTCGAGCACGAGATCGATGAGGCCGTCGACGTAGGCGGCGTGCACGCCCGGGGTGGGCACGCGCACCGAGTACAGGCCGTTCTCCTGGGCGGACTCGGTGGCCTCGTTGTCGAGGTCCCACTTGACCTCCATGTGGTCGCTCACGAAGCCGAGCGGCACGATCACGACGGCGCGGCGGCCCTGCGCGGGCAGCTCGCCGATGGCGGTCGTTCACGTCGGGCTCGAGCCACGGCATGGAGGGCGGGCCGGAGCGCGACTGGTAGACGAGCTGCCACGGGACGTCCTGGTCGATGCCGGAGCTCCTTCCGGACCTCGTGCATCACGACCTCGGCGACGGCCAGGTGCTGCGCCGCGTACGCGCCGTCCTCGTCGAAGCCGCGCTCGGCGGGGCCGGACTTGGCCGCGTCGGAGGACGGGATGGAGTGCGTGGAGAACATGACCTCGACGTCGGTCGCGAGGTCGACGGGCGCGCCCTCGGCCTCGAAGTGGCGCGACGACGTCGCGGATCCCGTCGCGCGTGCCCTCGATGAACGGCGTGACGAAGCCGGGGTGGTCGAAGAACTGGCGCACCTTGTCGATGCGGACGACGCCCTGCAGGCTCGTGTCCTCGAGCGCGTCCGCGAAGTCCTCGCGGTACTGGCGGCAGGAGGAGTACGAGCTGTAGGCGCTCGTGGCGACGGCGATGAGCTGGCGGTAGCCCTTCTCCTCGGCCTCGCGGAGCGCGTCGTTGAGGTACGGACCCCAGTTGCGGTTGCCCCAGAGCACGGGCAGGTCGATGCCGCGCTCGGCGAGGCGCGCCTCGAGGGCGGCCTTCAGCTCGCGGTTCTGCTCGTTGATGGGGCTGATGCCGCCGAACGCGCGGTAGTGGTGGGCGACCTCCTCGAGGCGCTCCTCGGGGATCCCGCGGCCGCTCGTGACGTTGCGGAGGAACGGGATGACGTCGTCCTGGCCCTCGGGTCCGCCGAAGGAGGCCAGCAGGATCGCGTCGTACGCGACGGGCTCCTCGACGTGGGCGGGGCCCATCTTCGCGGCCTCGCTCGCGGCGGAGACGAGGGCGCCGGGCGCCCGGGGGGCGTCGGTGGCGGGGGCGGGCTTGCGACCCAGGTTCACTGCGGCCATTACTGGAGGACCTCCACGAGCTCGGCGGTGGTGATGCGGCGGCCCGTGTAGAACGGGACCTCCTCGCGCACGTGACGGCGCGCGTCGGTGTTGCGCAGGTCGCGCATCATGTCGACCAGGTCGACGAGCTCGTTCGACTCGAGCGGGAGGATCCACTCGTAGTCGCCGAGGCCGAACGACGAGACCGTGTTGGCGATGACGCTGCGGAAGGCCGCGCCCTGGCGGCCGTGCTGGGCGAGCATGCGCCCGCGCTCCTCGGGCGGCAGCAGGTACCACTCGTAGGAGCGGACGAAGGGGTAGACGCAGAGCCAGTCGCGCGGCTCCTCGCCCCGGAGGAACCCGGGCACGTGGCTGCGGTTGAACTCGGCGTCGCGGTGGACGCCCGCGGCGCTCCACGACGGGATGAGCGCGCGGACGAGGCGCGCGCGGCGGATCTCGCGGAACGCCCACTGGAGGGTCTCCATCTGGGGGCCGTGGATCCAGACCATGAGGTCGGCGTCGGCGCGCATGCCGGAGACGTCGTAGAAGCCGCGGACGGTGACGCCCTCCGCCTCCACGATGTCCACGATGCCGTCGAGCTCGTCGACCGCGCCCGGGACCTCGCGGCCGTCGAGGTCGTCGGGGCGCTGGGGATCGCGACGGAGGACGGCCCACAGGGCGTAGCCGCTGGGGGACGCTTCCGCGGGGGGCTCGATCGGGGGGACCTGAGATGCCGCCGACTCGGCAGCCGGGATGCTCATGGTCTCCATGGTACGTCGCCCGGGCACCCCGTCCCGCATCGGGCGGGCGGCCGTCAGATCATCCGCAGGCGGACGCCCGCCCGGCCGGTCAGCGGGCGTCGCGCCCGGTCAGCGCGAGCAGGCGGACCTGCAGCGGCGCGTCCTCCCCCACCGGCACGGGCGAGGCGAAGAGGCCGCTCGCCTCGAGGGTGTCGCGCTGCGGCTCGAAGACCGTCCAGGTCGCGCGGACGAGGTCGTCGTCGATGCGCTCGTCGGCGCCGATGGCGCGCGCGAGGTCCCAGCCGTGGATCACGACGTCGGACAGCTGCTCGCGGAGGTACTCGCGGGCGGGCACGCGGTCGGTCGAGAGCACGACCGGGCGCTCGGGATCCGCGTCGCGCCAGGCGTCGAGCGCCTCGCGGGAGTAGCGGCCCCACTCGGCCACGAGGTCGTCGTCGAGCCCGCGGATGAGCGGCTGCCCGGTCTCGGCGGTGTGGCCGGCGAGGAGGAGCGGCACCCACTGCTGCTCCTCGATCACGTGGGCGACGAGCTCGCGGACGTCCCACTCGACGTCGGGCGTGGGCGCCGACCAGTCGGTGACGGCGCGGAGGCGGTCGCCGAATCCGTCGTGCGCGCGGCGGATGAGGTCGGTCCAGTCGTGGTCGGTGTCCATGGTCGCGCTCCCGTCGGTGGTGTCCCGGGGGAACGTCCGGGCCGGTCGCGCGCATTCCCGCACCCGATCCTTCGCGCGGGTCGGCGCCGCCGGGCCGCGCGGGCGGGTGCCGCGGGCGGGCGCGGTCGGGCGCCGTCGCGGATCAGGCCGGCGGCACCCGCGCGGCGGAGAACTGGTGGCGGGGCGCCCGGAGCGCGCGGAAGGGATCCGTCCCCGCGAGCCCCTGCAGCCCCGGCGCGAGCACCCCGAGGATGCCGACCACCGCGATGAGGACGACGAGGAACCGCGGCCAGCCGGACGCGACCGTGTGCACGACCGCCATGGGCTCGAGCAGGTTCACGCCCACGAGGAAGACCGTCGCGGAGACCGCGAGCGACATCGCGGCGCCGTCCGCGATGCCCACGACGGCGAGCACCACGAGCACCCACAGGCCGTACCAGGGGTACACGACGGGCGACATCGCGACGATGCAGGCGAAGGCGAGCGCCAGCCGCGCCTCGCCGGAGAGCGTCCGGGTGGTGAGGATGCACCAGGCGGCGCCGGCGAAGCCGATGAGGATCCCCGCGGTCTTGATGCCGCCCTCGACCGCGTCGCCCGGTCCGCCGAGCACGTCCGCGAGCGGGCCGATCGCGCCGGCGGCGAGGCCGAACGGCATGAACCAGGACACGACGGACACGGGGCTCGAGAGCGCCGAGATCCAGCCGAGGCCGACGCCGAGCAGCTGCCCGCCGATCGCGAGGAGGCCCATCGCGGCGATGCCCGACGCGGTCCACGCGGCCCAGACCCGCGGGTCGCGCGTGGGCGCGCGGAGGCCGACGACCGCACCCGCGGATCCGTCCACGGCGACGCCGGCGGGCGCGCGGTCGTCGACGCGGCGCGCGCGCATCTCGGCATGGACGATGGCGACGACCGGCAGCGCCACGAGGGCGATGGGCTTCACGGCCACGGCCGCGGTCACGAGCAGCACCGCCAGCACCGGCCGCGAGTCGATGGCGGCCAGGAGGCCCGCGACGAGGAGGCCCATCATGAGCGCGTCGTTGTGCGCGGCGATCACGAAGTTGAAGCTCACGAGCGGGCTAGCGGCGAGGAACCAGAGGGCGCGCACGGGATCGATGCGCCGCCGGCGCGCGATGCGGTAGCCGCACCACACCATGAGGATCACGCCCGCGACCGACACGAGGCGCGCGCCGAGCACGGCGGCCTCGGTGCTGATCGCCGTGTCGATGGCGCCGAGCCCGCGCTCGACGAGGAGGTAGAGGGGGCCGTAGGGTGCCGGGTTGTGCGCCCACAGCGGGTCGACGCCCGTGGAGCGCCAGTCGGCGAGCACCGCGGGGCCGTGCTCGTAGGGCGAGAGGCCGGCCCCGAGCACGCGGCCCTGGGCGATGTAGGAGTACACGTCCCGGCTGAACAGGGGCACGCTCGCGAGCAGCGGCGTCGTCCAGAGGACGGAGAGGCCGAGGACGGCGCGGATCGCGCGGTCGCCCAGGCGCGGGAGGAGGGCGCCGAGGAGGAGCCAGGCGGCGACCATGAGCACGCCGCCGATCACGACAGCGGCCGACGCGATCCCCGTCGCCGTCGGCGAGACCCGCAGGCCGCCGACCACGGCCAGCTGCGAGAGGCCGGACTCCGCGGGCGCATGGCCCACGACGAACGACGCCGCGACGAGCATGAGCGAGCCGCCCAGGCCCACGAGCCCGGGCAGCATCAGCGGATGCCGCCCGAGGGCGTCGGGATCGCGCGGCGTGCGCGGGATCCGCGACGCGGGGCGATCTGCGGCGGCGCGAGGACGCGCGGGCACGACGAGCGGTCCCGTCCGGTCCGGCGTCAGCGGCGCGCGGCGCGCGACACGGCCCAGACCACGCCGCCGATCACCACGACCGCGCCCACGCCGACGGCCACGAGCAGCAACGGGTCCTCGTCCGCGGTGCGGCGGATCCGGCGACGGAGGTCGGCGATGCCGTCCTTCGCCCGGCGCCGCACGTTGAGCTTCGACTCCAGCGCGTCGAGCGTGGCGGCGATCTCCTCGCGCGTGTGCTGGATGTCGAGCTTCAGCTCCGTGCGCGAGCGCGGGCCGACGGGGCGGGGGCGGTCAGTGCTCATACTTGCCGGTCCCCTTCACCGCGTCGACGTCCTCCTTGAGGCTGTCCACGGTCTCCTCGGGCGTCGGCGGGACGCCCTTCTTGAGCCAGCGGATGCCGAGCAGCGCCAGCACCACCGTGATCAGGAGGAACACGCCGGCGACGATGAGCGCGGAGAGCCACGGCGAGAACGCCTCGGACAGGCCGAGGATCGCGGCGGCGACGAGCACCAGGAACGCGATGAACGCGAAGAAGAGCGCGACGACGAGGAAGCCGGCGCCGATCCCCGCGTGCTTGAGCTTGGAGACGAGCTCGTTCTTGAACGACTCGATCTCGTCCTTGACCAGCTGGACGATGAGGGTCGGCAGGTCGGCGACGAGCCGGACGAGCGAGCGCTTGCTCTTCGGATTGAGATCCTGATCCGTCATGCGGGGTTCCCTCCTGGGGATGGGCGGGCGGGTCAGCGGGAGGTGCCGGAGCCGTTCGGCTCGGGCGAGGCGGGGTCCATGGTCGGGTACGACGAGGTGGACGCGCTGGAGGGCGTGGATCCGGCGGACGAGTCCTTCTTGCCGCCCGTGACGGTGCCGACGACCTTCTTGGCGCCGCCGACGACCGCGTGCGCGACGTCGGGGGTGTGGTCCTTCACGAAGCCGGCCGCGTTGTCGACCTGGCGCTGGACCTTCGGGTCGTCCCAGACCTTCTTGGCGTTCGTGCGGATCTGCTCGTAGCGCTTGCGTCCGGCGCGGGCGCCGAGGACGTAGCCGACACCGGCTCCGGCGACGAAGAGAAGCTTGCCTTTCATGGGAGATCTCCGATCGTTGAGGGGGCACGTGGGGCGCACGTCCGTTCAGCGTATCCCTCCGGCGCACGCGCGTGGTCGGGGGCGGCGGGACGGGCGCTGCTCGGCCAGCCGGGTCTCGCCAGGCTCACCGCCGCGCGAGGACGCGGTCGGCGGCGGCGACCGCGTCGGCCACGACGGAGGCGAGGCCGGTGCCCGCGACCGCGGATCCGGTGATCTCGAGGCCCGGGTGCTCGGCCGCCTCGTCCCGCACGGCCTGCACGCGCTCGCGGTGCCCGGAGGCGGCGAACGGGGAGGGCGTTGGTCCAGCGCACGCGGGCGGATCCGGTGACCCGGCCCGCGAGGTCGGTCCCCAGCAGCGCGGACGCGTCGCGCACCGCGATGGCCGTCAGCTCGTCGTCGGGGACCGCGGCGGTGTCGTCGTTCCCGCCCGCGCGCCCGTAGGAGAGGCGGAGCACGTGCCGGTCGCCCGCGAGGTCCTTCAGCCACGGCCACTTGGCGGTCGCGTGCGTGAGGGCCTTCGCGCGCACGTCGGGCACGTCGGCGGAGACCAGCACGCCCGTGCCGCGCGGGGCGGCGTCGAGCTCGGGGGCGCGGACGACGAGCGTGACGAGCTCGACGGAGGACGGCTCGGGCCAGCCCTCGGTGACGGCGCGCGGCGCGAGGCCGGAGAAGAGCCGGACGAGTCCCGCCGCGGGGATCGCGAGGACCACGCCGGCGGCGTCGATGCCGCGGCCGTCCGCGAGCTCGACGTGCCAGTCGTCGAAGGCGGCGGCGCCCTCGTGGGAGCGGTGCCGGTGCACGGACTCCACGGCGAGCGAGGTGCGCACGTCGACGCCGAGGCGCTGGAGGTCGGCGACGAGCGCGTCGACGAGGAGGTGCACTCCGCCGACGACGCCGCTCACGGCGGATCCCGCGGGCGAGGCGGCGCGCATGGACGCGACCGCGCGCCCGAGCGAGCCGTGCTCGGCGAGGCCGGCGCGGAGGCCGGGCGCGACGGAGTCGGCGTCGACCTCGTCGGGGGTGCGCGCTGTGCACGCCGGAGACGATGGGGGCGACGAGCCGGTCGACGACGCGGTCGCCCATGCGGGCGCGGACGAGGCCGCCGAGCGTGCGCTCCTTCGCGCCGACGGAGGCGGGGAGCGCGAGGTCGGCCTTGGCGCGGACGACGCCGACGCGGCCGATCGCGGTGGCGATGGTGAGGTCGAACGGGTGCGCCGGGATCCCGAGGAGGCCCGTGCGCGGGAGCTGGATGGCCCGCTCGGCGAGCTGCACCCACGCGCCGTCCGGGTTCGGCTGCACGATGCGGTCGGCGAGGCCGAGCTCGCCGAGGTAGGCGGCGACCCGTGCCGCGGCGGGTCGCGAAGCTCTCGGCGCCGCTGTCGAGGCGGAGGCCGTCGACCACGTGGGATCCGACGGTGCCGCCGAGCGCGGGCGACGCCTCCACGAGGATCACGCGCCGGCCGGCCAGGGCGCAGGCGCGGGCGGCGATGAGGCCGCCCACGCCCGCCGCCGACCACGACGACGTCGGTCGGGTCCACCTCGCCGGCCGCCTGCCGCGGGTCGCTAGCCACGGACCAGGTCCACGATGCGCGTGAGCACGGTCGGGTCGGTCTCGGGCGGCACGCCGTGGCCGAGGTTGAGGATGTGCGCCGGCGCCGCCGTCCCGCGCTCGAGCACGTCGCGGACGTGCGCCTCGAGGATCGGCCACGGCGCGGCCAGCAGGGCCGGGTCGACGTTGCCCTGGACGGGGACGGATCCGCCGAGCCGGCGCGACGCCTCGTCGAGCGGGATGCGCCAGTCGACGCCCACCGGCGTCGACGCCCACGTCGTGCATCGCGCCGAGGAGCTCGCCGGTGCCGACGCCGAAGTGGACGAGCGGGACGGTGCGGCCGTCGGCCGCGGTGATGGTGCGCACGTGGTCGAGCGCGAGCGCGGAGGCCGGGGCGACGCGCTTGCGTGTAGTCGGCGAGCGAGAGGCCGCCGGCCCAGGAGTCGAAGAGCTGCGCGGCGGAGGCGCCGGCCATGACCTGCGCGCGGAGGAAGACGCCCGTGATCTCGGCGCACCAGCGCATGAGGGCGTCCCAGGCGTCGGGATCCGCGTGCATGAGGCCGCGGGCCGCGATGTGGTCCTTGCTCGGCCCGCCCTCGACGAGGTACGCGGCGAGCGTGAAGGGGGCGCCCGCGAAGCCGATGAGCGGGGTGTCGCCGAGCTCCGCGACGGTGCGCGCGACGGCCTGGCGGATGGGCTCGAGCGCGGCGGGGTCGAGCGCCGGCAGCGCGGCCACGTCGGCGGCGGTGCGGACGGGCTTCTCGAGCACCGGTCCGCGCCCCGCGACGATGTCGACGCCCACGCCCGCGAGCTTGAGCGGGATGACGATGTCGCTGAAGAAGATGCCCGCGTCCACGTGGTGGCGGCGGACGGGCTGGAGCGTGATCTCGCTGGGCCATCTCCGGGTCGGAGGCACGCGTCGAGCATGCGGGTGCCCACGCGCAGCTCGCGGTACTCGGGCAGCGAGCGCCGGCCTGGCGCATGAACCACACGGGCGCGCGGTCTCCGCGGTGGCCGCGGTACGCCTCGACGAGCAGCGACGACGCGGTGCGGGTGTTGAGCGGGTGCTCGGCGGGGAGCGGGGAGGGCGGCGGATGCGGGCGCGGAGGCGGAGGATGCGGGCGTGATCACGGAGGAGATCATCGCATCCCCCGCCTGCGCGCCCGCTCGGCTTGGGGACGCGGGCCGGCGGACGACGCGGACGGCGAGGCTGTCGGCGAGGCGGACGCCGAGGCTGGGCCGGCGCCGGGGCCCCGACCCGGGAGGCAGGGCACCCTCACCGGCCCCGACCACACGGCGGGGAGGTTTACCATGGACTGTGCTCATATGTCTGACGGCGAGTCATCACAACGCCAGCTTCGAGGTCCTCGAGAAGCTGTCCGTGGCCGCACCCTCCGTCGCCGGCACGCTCATGGAGCAGAACGACTTCATCGCGGGGGCCGTCGTCCTCGCCACCTGCAACCGCTTCGAGGCCTACCTCGACGTCGAGGAGCCCCTCACCGCGGCCCGCGCGCTGGCCGTCGAGGCCACGGTCGACGTGGTCAGCGGGGCGAGCGGCATCGACCGCGACGACGTCCGCGGCAGCGTCGACGTGAAGTGCGGTGACGCGGTCGCCGAGCACCTGTTCGCCGTCTCCTCGGGCCTCGAGTCCGTCGTGGTCGGCGAGGGCGAGATCGCCGGGCAGGTCCGCCGCGCGCTCGAGGGCGCGCGCACGGGCGGCACCACGAGCACGGGCCTCGAGCGCCTCTTCCAGACGCGCGTCCAACACCTCG